>NZ_CP188040.1:2263566-2586933 GCF_049943125.1 Alloiococcus sp. CFN-8 | reverse complement strand
CTTTAAGAAGCCTGTTTCCGTTCTGATTACTCTCTCTCCTAGCTGAAGCTTGTTAGCTAGAACTCTTCTACCAATGGGCTGGTTATAGTATATACACCTAAGCATGCTATATCTTTTCTCCAAAACTTCCACAAGTTCAGGAACAATCTTAATTTGTAACCTTAATATTTCCTGCAAGATAAGCACTCCCTTGGTCAATATCTGTCCCGGTATATTTTTTATTGTCCCACAGTCTTTATTATAAACTATACCATGGTATTTTAAAAGTGTTTTTAAGGGTTTTTTTAAAAATATTAATATTTAATATTTTACAAATAAAAGCCTGGCTCATAATGCAGAAGCTTATAAAACCAGACTTTTAAATTTAAAACTGAGTAAATACTATATATTGATTAAAGGGATTTCCCTACCTTTGCTGTTAAGTCAGCAAGCCTGTTAGAGTAGCCCCATTCGTTATCATACCAGGCTACGACCTTTACCATGTTACCACCTATAAGCATTGTGGACATAGCATCTATAATGGAGGACCTTTCATCCCCTCTGTAGTCCATGGATACTAAGGGAGCCTCTTCATAGCCTAATATACCCTTAAGATAGGTGTCAGCTGCTTCCTTTAAAGCTCCATTAACCTCATCTACAGTAACATCTCTCTCCAGCTCTGCTACTAAATCAGTACAGGAAACCGTTGGAGTAGGTACTCTCAAGGAGAAGCCATTGAGCTTACCCTTAAGCTCTGGAAGTACCAAAGCAACGGCCTTGGCTGCTCCAGTGGTAGTTGGGATCATTGATTCTGCGGCAGCTCTTGCCCTTCTTAAATCCTTATGGGGAGCATCCAAAATCTTTTGGTCATTAGTATAGGAATGAACAGTTGTCATCAATCCCTTTTTAATACCAAACTTCTCATGAAGGACCATAGCAAATGGTGCTAAGCAGTTAGTCGTACAGGAGGCATTCGATATAATATGATGCTTCTCTGGATCATATAACTGATCATTGACACCTAAAACCACTGTTAAATCTTCATTTTTTGCAGGGGCAGATATGATTACCTTTTTAACAGAATCCTGTTCCATGTGTGACTTAGCCTTTTCGCCATCAGTAAAGAAGCCTGTGGACTCAATAACAATTTCAGCACCAACACTTCCCCAAGGAATATTTTTAGGTTCCCTTTCAGCAAAAATTTTAATTTCCTGGCCATCCACTATAATTGAGCTATCACTGCAGGTTACAGATTTATCGTACTTTCCAAAGAGGGAATCATATGTTAATAAGTGTGCTAGGGTTTTAGCATCAGTTAAATCATTTATAGCCACTATTTCTATTTCTTCAGAATAGTTTTTTACCAGGGCCTTAAATACATTTCTTCCAATTCTACCAAAGCCATTTATACCTACCTTAATCATTTACTATTACCTCCTAGTATTATTTATAGTTATTTCCTTTTATTATTAAATTTATTACTAATATAACACATTAAACTATGATAAAAAGAACATTTCAGTAAACATTTTGTCAATTTTATGGAAAATAAAAAACGCATAGACATAATCTCTATGCGTTAAAATCTTTTTCTCTTTGAAGAGCTTTTAATCCCAAGCTCCTCCCTATATTTAGCAACGGTTCTCCTGGAAATATTAAATCCCATTTTATTTAATATATCACAAATTCCCTGATCTGATAGAGGCTTGCCCTTATCCTCTTCTTCTATTAAAACTTTGATTTTATTCTTAATGCTTATTACAGCTACATCTTCATTATCTCTATTTTTCTGTATTCCTGAAGAAAAAACATCTTTAATTTTTATAGTTTTTCTGTCCGTAAGGATGTATTTTTCTCTTATAGCTCTACTCACGGTGGACTCATGGATATCTAGCTCAGTGGCAATATCCTTTAAGGTCATGGGTCTTAAATAATTATCACCCTTGTCAAAAAAATCCTTCTGTTTTTCAATTACCTTTTCCAGAACCTTATAGAGAGTACTTCTTCGACTTTCAATGCTCTTAATCAAAAATAACGCAGAGTCAAGCTTATCCTTTACATAAGCCACAGCTTCTTTATCCTTCTCCGTTGTTATTAATTCTTTGTATATAGGGTTTATTGATAGTCTTGGAAGCACACCATCATTCATTATGATTACATATTCTTCCCCTAGCTTTTTAATAATAGCATCTGGAATTATATATTTTACATCTTCACCAGTATAGAAGCCCCTGGATGGCTTAGGCTCTAAGCTTTTTACTATATCCCCCAGCTCTTGAGCTTCCTGAAGAGTGATATTTAGTTCTTTTGAAATTTGAGGATATTTATTATCTGCTAAGCTTTCAAGATGGTCTTCAACCAAGCTATACAGCTTCTCATTGGTACAGTTCTTGCGAAGGAGCTGTAGCTTAAGACATTCCTTTAAATCTCTAGCCCCAATGCCAACAGGGTCAAGACTCTGAATAATCCTTATGGCAGCTTGTACACTTTTTTGTGGAAGCTTAAGCTCATCGCTTAAATCCTCTATAGAGGAGGTTAAATAGCCTCTCTCATCTAGCCCTTCTATAATATAGCTGGAAATAGCTATAAGCTCCTTATCATTAAGCTGTTCTCTAAGCTGTTCTATAAGATATTCCTTTAAGGATTTTTTACTGCTTATAAAGGTAAAAGGTGATATATCAGAATCTTGATCATAGGCTGAATAGTTCTGGGACCCATAGCTATCAAACTCTAGATATTTAATCATTTCTTTGTAATCAAGCTTATCCTTTGAGTTACTACCATCCTCTAAATCTTCATATTTGACCTCAAGGGTGGGATTTTCAGCAAACTCCTTATCTATATATTCCTTCAGCTCCACAGTGGACATCTGAAGAAGCTTTATAGATAGCTGCATTGATTGTGTCATAATTAACTTTTGTTCTTGGGTTAGGTTCAAATTATAATCCAGCTTCATCCGTTTATCACCATTCGTTTTATTTTTTATAAGCTATATTATACCATAGTTAATAATAAAAATAGTTAAAAAGGATAAGGTAATCACAGCTTTATTCCTTATCCTTTCTATTATAAATATTATTTTTTATCTTCCTTCAAGGATTATATAAGCTTATGTTCTTATCTTTCTCCTTTTTTGTAGGGAACACCATTGGCAGCCGGTCCTTGAGTTTTTCCAACCACTACAATAAGCACTATCATGGTTATTAAATAAGGAAATGCAGAGTACAGCTCCTGAGGAAGCTTAAAGGTGAAGCCCTGTGCTGTAAGCTGAAGTGCTTCTGCAAAGCCAAATAGCAGGCAAGCAATTGAAGCATTTCTAGGGTTCCAGTTTCCAAATATCACTGCTGCCAGAGCAATATAGCCTCTTCCACTGATCATACCTTCTCTAAAGGAGCTTAATATTCCTATAGAAATTGAAGCTCCTCCTAAGCCTCCAAGAACTCCTGAAATAATAACAGATAAATATCTTATACCATAAACACTTATACCTAAAGTATCTGCAGCCTTAGGATGCTCACCTACAGCCCTTATTCTTAAGCCTAAGGCGGTCTTATTAAAGATAAAAATCGAAATGAACACCAAAATTAGAGCAATTAATACGAAATAATTTAAATCAGATAATATAGTACCTATAACAGTATTTCCAATTAAGGGCAGGTTCAAAAAAAACTCCTTAGGATATGGAAGCGCCACTACACTGGCAGATTGAGATGGATTACCGAAAAATACGTACAAAAGAAAGCTAGAAAAAGCAGCAGCAAATACGTTTATACCTACTCCTGACACCACCTGTTCAGCCTGTAAATTAATGCATAGAAAGGCATGAAGGGCAGCAAAAAGCACTCCGCCCATGATAGCAAATATCAATCCAATCCAAGGACTTCCTGTAAGATAGGAACCCAAAACTGCCGAAAAAGCTCCTGCTATCATAATTCCCTCCAGAGCTATATTTACTACACCGGATTTTTCTGAAAACACTCCCCCTAAAGCAGCTAAAACTAAAGGAGTGGCCAACCTTAAGGTGGAAGCAATAAGTCCAACAATTAATATAGTGGTTTCATTATTCATCCCCTGCAGCCTCCTTCTTTCTCTTTATGCCAATAAATCTATATATAAATTCTGAAGCGATAAATAAGATAACAGTTCCCTGAATCAGATAGGACACAGACTTAGATATTCCATAGAGCATTAGTGTTCCAGAGCTTAAATTTAAAGCACCGAATAATATAGCTGAGAAAATAACCCCAAAGGGATTGCTCTTAGCCACCAGGGCAACAGCTATACCATCATTTCCAAAGCCAGGAAAAGCAAATAGACTGTATACCTGATGCTGAACTCCCGCTACATGAACTCCTCCACCAACGCCTGCAATAAATCCAGATATAGCCATAGCGAGTATTATATTCTTTTTAATGCTTATTCCTGCATATTCAGATGCAAAAATATTGAAGCCTACTGCCCTAAGCTCATAGCCTATAGTAGTCTTCCATAAAAGAAAATATACTCCTACAACAAATATCAATGCTAAAAATATCCCTATACTCAATCTATATCCTGGTCCTAAAAATCTCCACAGCCTAGCACTATTTTCAATTAAAGGAGTAGCCTCAGTACCACTGGCCTTGACTCTTCCTACTATGTAATTGGATAGATACATGGCTATAAAATTCATCATTATTGTATTTACAACCTCATTACTCCCTGTTTTAGCCTTAAGATAACCTGGAATAGCAGCCCATAAGGCTCCTCCTATACCAGAAGCTATAAGAACTAATATCACATGAAGAACTGGAGGTATTCCTGGAATAATCCCTACTAAGGCAGCTGTAAGCATACCAATAATAAACTGTCCCTCTACACCTATGTTGAACAACCCAGTCTTAAAGGCTATGCTATGAGCTAAGCCTGTAAAAAATAAAGGAGTAGCAAATACAAGAGTCTCAATAAGATTATTCCGAGATCCAAAGCTCCCCTGCCAAAGAGATTTGAAGAGTAGAGAAATAGAATTAATAATTCCTAAATCAGAGGATAGGATCACAAATACAACAGAAACTAAAAGACCTAAGATCACAGAAGCCATGGAGCTATAAACTCCGCTGAAGGCTTTTCTATTTATTTTTTTCCTTTGGCTCATTTTTTCTCCTCCTCTGAGGTAAAGTCTAGGTTCCCTCCAGCCATTAAAATCCCCAGCTTCTGCTCCGTAGCCTCAGATGCAGACAATTCACCTTGGATTCTTCCATCATAAATTACAGCTATCCTATCTGCTAGGGATAACACCTCATCTAATTCCAATGAAATAAGCAGGACTCCTCTCCCTTTATCCCTTTCTTCTACAAGTCTTTTGTGTATGTATTCAATAGCTCCTACATCCAGGCCTCTTGTTGGTTGTGCGGCAATTATTAGTACAGGCTCCTTTTCAACCTCTCTTGCTATTATAAGCTTCTGTTGATTTCCACCGGATAAGGAGGAAGCCATTACATCTTCATTAGGTGTTCTTATATCATAGCCCTCTATAAGGTCTCTGCACCACTGTCTAACCTTATCCTGATTAATTATTATTCCCTTAGCAAAAGGTGGCTTATAGTGATAGCCTAAGACTGAGTTTTCCACTAATGAATACTTTAATATTAAGCCCCTCTTATGCCTATCCTCCGGAATATGGCCTAAGCCCTCTTCAATGATCTCTCTAGGCTTCTTTCCTGTAATCTCTTTATCTCCTAATAAAACTCTGCCTTCATCCACAGCTCTTAAGCCTGTGATAGCTTCTATAAGCTCCCACTGTCCGTTTCCATCTACTCCTGCTATGGCTAGAATCTCTCCTTCTCTAACCTCAAAGGAAACCTCCTTTACTGCTGGCAGCTTTCTATTATCCATAACTCTTAGAGCATCAACCTTCAGAACAGCTTTACCGGGCTTCGGAGTTTTTTTGTCCACTGAGAGCTTTACCTTTCGTCCCACCATCAGCTCAGCTAATTTGTCAACATCTGCCTCATGGGTATTTATTACATCTATTACTTTTCCTCTTCTGATAATAGTAACTCTATCACTCATGCTTTTTACTTCTTTAAGCTTATGAGTAATCAGTATGATAGACTTACCTTCCTTAATCATATTATGAAGTATATTTTCTAAATCTTTTATTTCTAAGGGTGTCAAAACAGCGGTAGGCTCGTCAAGTATTAATATTTCAGCCCCACGGTATAAGGCTTTTAATATCTCTACCTTCTGCTGCTCTCCCACAGTCATATCCTCAATAAGCTTTTCCGCCTTAATATTAAAGCCATATTTTTCTGAAAGAGCATTGGTATCAGAAATAGCTTTTTTAACATCCGTTACAAGCCCTTTTTTAGGTTCCATTCCAAGAACTATATTTTCTGCAACAGTAAAATTATTAACCAGCATAAAATGCTGATGTACCATTCCTATTCCTAGAGCAATTGCCTCTTTAGGTGAATGGATATTAACCTTTTTGCCTTTAACGAATATATCGCCTATTTCCTGCTGGTATAGTCCATAAAGAACATTCATTAAGGTAGTTTTTCCCGCTCCATTTTCCCCTAAGAGTACATGAATTTCCCCTTTCCTAAGCTGAAAATTCACATTATCATTAGCAATGATGCCTGGGAAAAGCTTGGTGATATTTTTCATCTCTATTACATTTTCCATCTAATATTCCTCCGATTCTAGACGGGCCTTCCTAGTCTTTCTGAGTCTATGGCGCCTCCTTTAAGGATGGGGCCTCGAATTTAAGAAGCTTATCTAAAGTATCTGGTATTATAAGGGATTCGCTTCTTACTACTTCTTCTGCTCTTGTGCGTGCATCCTTAGCTTTATCGGTTACAGCCTTGTTAAGGGTTTCAGAGATTCCTATAGCATCTTCCTTAACGCCAAGCTTTATAGTACTTCCTCCCTTGAACTCTCCTTTTTGTAAATTCTCTATAGCACTAAAAACCGCTTCATCTACCTTTTTAATTACGGAAAACAGAATAACATCTCCATAGTCAGGAAGAAGCTTAGCCTGATCTAAATCAACTCCTATTGCATACTTCCCTCTCTCCTTGGCAGCTAAAAATAGCCCCTGACCAGCTCCACCTGCGCTATGAAATATTATGTCTACTCCTGAATTGTATAGTATGTTAGCAGCTTCCTTAGCCTTACTTTGGTCGCTAAAGCTGTCTATATATTTAACATAGGCACCATGAGAATTGGCACTAGCAGGAATAAGACCCTTTGCAGCTTCGGGATTCACTGAGGCTACACCAGCAGCAAAGCCAGCTTCAAAGCGTTCAATAACATCTCCTTCCTTACCTCCTATAAAACCAATCTTATTGGTCTTTGTGAGAACACCAGCCATTACTCCACCTAAATAAGCACCTTCCTGTTCTTTAAACACGTAGCTTACAACATTAGGACTATCCACAATAGTATCTACAATGAGGAATTTCTTATCCGGCAGCTGCTCCGAAACAGCCTTCATAGAGCTAGCCATGATAAAGCCTGCGCCTACAGTTAAATCTGCAGCTCCTGCCATGGTTTTAAGATTTGGTTGATACTGCTCCTGTTGAAGAGATTCTATAGGGTTAATTCTCTTTATTCCTAAGTTCTCCTCCGCCTTCTTTATACCTCTGTCTGCTGCTTCATTGAAGGAACCGTCATTGACTCCTCCCTGATCTGCAACTAATCCTACCCTAAGAGCTCCCCCTGCTTCATTGCTAGCTCCGCCTTGATTTCCTCCGCAACCAATTCCTGTGAGAAAAAAAGTGCTTAGAGCAATTATTATTACTAGCCTTTTATACATTCAAATACCTCCTATTGCATATCTAATTTCTATATATAGTTCCTGGGTTTATTACTGCTTTAAGGAAGGTGCTTCAAATTTCAGAAGTTTATCTAAGGTATCAGGTATTGTTAAGGATCCACTTCTAACTGACTCTTCAGCTCTTCTGACAGCCTCCTTTGCTTCTTCATTTACAGCTTCATTAAGGGTTTCAGATATCCCTACTCCATTTTCCTTAACTCCAAGGCTTATGGTGCTTCCTCCCTTAAACTCTCCCTTTTGTAAACTATCAATAGCACTATAAACCGCTTCATCTACCTTTTTAATAACAGAAAATAGAATAACATCAGCGTAGCTTGGGAGAAGTTTTGCCTGATCAGAATCAACGCCTATTGCATACTTTCCTTTCTCTTTAGCAGCTAAAAAAAGTCCCTCACCAGCCCCTGCAGCACAATGAAATATTATATCTGCTCCAGAATTATATAATATATTAGCAGCTTCCTTAGCCTTACTTTGATCGTTAAAGCTATCTATATATTTTACAAAGGTTCCATGAGAATTAGCATTGACAGGAATAAGACCTTTTGCAGCTTCAAGGTTCACTGAGGCAACCCCAGCAGCAAAGCCAGCTTCAAAGCGTTCAATAACCTCTCCTGTCTTACCTCCTATAAAGCCAATCTTATTACTCTTTGTGAGAGTACCAGCCATTACTCCAGCTAAATAAGCCCCTTCCTGTTCTTTGAACACATAGCTTAAAACATTAGGGCTATCTATCGTAGCATCTACCATTAAAAATTTTTTATCAGGCAGCTGATCCGATACAGCCTTCATAGAGCTCGCCATCATAAAGCCTGCGCCTACAGTTAAATCTGCAGCTCCTGCCATAGTCTTAAGATTAGGCTGATACTGCTCCTGCTGAAGGGATTCTATTGGATTAAGCCTCTTTATTCCAAAGTCCTCCTCGGCTCTCTTTATACCTATGTCTGCTGCTTCATTGAAGGAACCATCATTTGCTCCTCCTTGATCAGTAACTAAGCCCACCTTGAGAGAGGCTCCTGACCCCTGATTTCCTGCTCCTTGATTTCCACCACAGCCTATTCCTCCAATTAAAAGAACACTTAGAGCAATTAAGACCCCTAACCTTTTATACATAAAATACCTCCTATTACATGAATAATTTTCTAATTTAACACTAAACCTCTAGTTATTCCATAAGGTGTTGATTATAATATAAAAATGTATACTTACTATATTTTTTTAGTTGTGCTCTGATTATTATTTGTTAATTTGAAAATATTATTCTGACTCGAAAAGCTATCCTGCGCAAAGTTTCCTCAATTTATAAAAATAATATTAATGAAATCTTTGGTAATAATAACTATAGACTTTATCGAACCCAAGTTCATAACAGGAGGATAATACTATGAAGCTTTTTTTAAAGTATATTTTTATATTAACCCTTTCTCTGTCACTGCTATTTATCTCTGGCTGTAATAGAAGCTCTGATAAAGGTGGTGTAGGAAGAATTCCCGTTCCTAGCTCAAAGGTTAGTGACAGGGTTTCTAAAGACTCTGATACTACAAAAGAAGAAATCAAAAAAGAGGAAAATGGAAAAACTCCTTCCACCACTCAAAACAGTGGTCAGAGTACACAGAATCAATCTCCTTCTAATAACTCAGGAGAACAGAAAAAACCAGCCACTATCGGAGATAATAAAGATAATACCAATACTCCACCATCATCAGGACAGAGCTCATCGGGTCAAAGCTCTTCAGGAACAGGTAGTAATACCGGCACAGATGAAAGCACTACTCCTAACAGCAGCGCTAACGAAGGAGCCCCTTCTCTCCCTTCACTTCCTAGTAACCATGGTTATGAATTTTCAGCAGAGGTGGAGGAAAAGATATTATCCCTTATCAACGCCGAAAGGAGTAATGCTGGAGTGGTAAGCCTCTCAGCAAACGGTACTCTTAGAAGTGCTGCAAGATATAAGGCTAATGAAATGCTTCAATATGACTACTTTTCACACAACTCCCCATATAGCAAAGGTCCCTCTGATATAGCTAAAGCTTATGGTCATACCTTTAATACCTTTGGGGAGAATTTATATACCATGAGCTCTTCAAATCAATCATCCTTAAGAGAAAATATCTCTGTAGAGAACATAGTTTTCGCCTGGATGGCTTCTGAGGGACATAGAAGTAATATTCTAAATAGCAATTATAGAAGAACAGGGATAGGAGTAGTTATAGGGACCAATGGGAAGTGTTATATATCTCAAATGTTTTCCGATTAAGATAAACATCCAAAATTTTTTGGTTTCATTTAAAGTTTTCTATAATCAACAAAAAGCTGTGAAGATTTTATCTTCACAGCTTTTTGATAAGTATAATTATTCCTTAAAATAAAATATACCACAGGCCTTAGGTCCGGAATGAATTCCTACGGTACATCCTACCTTATTATCTATGTATTTGATATTATTGTTATCTAGATATTCCTTAAGAGGCATATATATATCCGTATTTTCTATGGAGAGGAGCATAACAACATCCTCTTTTGAGAAACTAGTCTTTTCAAAGCTATCTATGATATATTTTACAGCTTTTTTGCTTCCCCTCATCTTGTCCTTTACAGCCATCTTTCCATCAATGACTCCAAGGATTACTTTAATTCCAAGCATGGAGCCTATTATTCCGGCGGTTTTAGATAATCTACCACCCTTTACAAGGTTATCCAGGCTTTCAAAGGCTAATAAACTTTCCGTTTTTTCTTTTTTATTATCTAGAGTAGAGAGTATATCCTCTATAGATTCACCTGCTTCTATTAGCTCTGCAGCCTTAAGGACCAACAAGCCTAAACCACTGGTAACATTTTTAGAGTCAACCACAAATATTTTATCACTATCCACCATCTCTTTTGCTATACAGGCTGAATGATAGGTTCCACTTATTTCAGAGGAAAGATGAATAGATATAATAGAATATCCTTCTTCTATATATCTTTGATAATACTGATGAAATCTGCTAGGTACTACCTGTGAGGTAGAAACCTTAACATCCTCCTGAGACATTTTTTCCAGAAGCTCATGAATGTCTATATCAACACCATCTAAATAACTTTCATCATTTATATTAACCACTAAAGGTATCATCTCAATATCGTACTTTTTTATGAGCTCCTTAGATAAATCACAGGTGCTATCAGTTATTAACTTAATCTTTTGCATTACATTAATCCCCCTACTTCATATTTGGATATCCCAGCTGCCTCAATGCCTCATATGCTACAATAGCTACAGTATTTGATAGATTTAATGAACGAGTACTAGTTTGAAGCATAGGTACCCTTATACAGTTTTCCCTATTTTCTTCTTTTATATAATCAGGTAGCCCAGATGATTCTCTCCCAAAAACTATAAAGTCCCCTTCTTTATAGCTTACTTCATCATAAAACTTTGAGCCATGGGTAGTAGATAGATAGAGTACTGCTTCAGGATATTTTTTTCGAAAGTCTTCATAGCTTTCATGAATTTCAAGGCTCAAATCCTTCCAATAATCCAGTCCTGCTCTCTTTAAGTGCTTTTCTTCTAGAGTAAAGCCTAAGGGCTTAATCAAATGAAGCTTAGAGTTAGTCAGCACACAGGTTCTTGCAATATTTCCGGTATTTTGAGGAATTTCAGGTTGAAATAATACTATATTTAAGTTCACTTACTTACCTCCTAAGAAGATAATAATTTTTATAAAATAAAAATTAATCACCTCACTAGTTTATAATAATAGAATATTTTAGTCAAAGCATTTATAAAGCACCATAAGGATAAGCATATATAAAAGGCCTTTGAAACTCCTCCCAAAGACCTTTTAATATTAATTTCCCAGTACAAAGCGTTCAATTGCCTTTGCTACTCCATCTTTATCATTGCTGTCTGTTATAAACCTTGCCTTTTCCTTTACTATATCAGGAGCATTTTCCATGGCAATGGGCATTCCTGCTGCCTCCAGCATGGATATGTCATTTTCTCCATCACCTATACATATAATCTCTTCCTTTTTTATATTGTATATCCCAGCCAGCAGCTCTACAGCTCTACCTTTGGATACTCCCTTGCTATTAATCTCTACCACATTTTCTCCGGAGCTGGTTACCTCTATCTCCTCTATGGTAGCTTCTATTTCCCTTCTAGCCCTATACAGCGTATCCTTATCCTCATGAATCACTAAGCATTTAAGGATATCATCATTATATTTGAGAAAGGATTTTTCCCATTCTTCTAGAGAGTTATTAAGTATCAATTTAAACCTTAGCTCCTCAGGAAGTATTTTGTTTATCAAATTATATTGAAATACCATCTTATGACTTTCCTCTGATAATAACCTATCATCGGAAAAATACGATACGGGAATATCATACTTATTAAAAATCTGATATATCTTTGATGCGTTAACTGCACCCAATATCTTCTTGTAAAGCACCTTACCACTATTTTTTTCTTTAACTAATGCTCCATTAGCAGTTATTATGGGGATTTCCTCCTCTGTATAATCTACAAAGGGAACTGCAAAATTATAGGCTCTTCCTGAGGAAATAACCACCTTAACCCCTCTCTCCGAGGCATTTATCAGCGCTTTTCTATTTCTATGGCTAACCTCCTTCTGAGCATTTAGAAGAGTGCCATCCATATCTATACAAATAAGCTTATAGTTCATATCTTCTCCTTATAACATTTATCTTTAATTAGTATTTAGTTTATATTACAAGCACTTTATAATAAATATTTAAATAAATAGTACTTATAGCTCTTGCCATAGAGGTTCTTAATTGAGCCTTCAATATCTTTATATAGTCGTTTTTTATCTGCTTTTATAGCCATGCCACCGAAATGCTCTGCATATACCATATCCAAGAGCTTCATTATATTTACCATGAGCTCTTTATTATCTATACTCTGTATAAACTCTCTATCAGTTATTCCCTTTTCTTTTTTATAACCATACCTTCTTAATCTTTTGATAAAATAGCTATATAGAGCTTTATTGTCCTCAGTTCTAATTATATAAAATATAATGATAATTTTATATAAAACTCTACCTAACAATAGAATAGCTACTATAGCAATGGCAGAATAGATAAATACTTTTGGAATACCTCCTTTATCAGCTTCTACCTTTCCACCTTCCTCTTCAGGAATAGGATTTTCTATGGCTGGATCAACCACCGGCCCCTGACTAGGAGAATTATTTCCATTGTCATCTGGATTATCAGGTGAATCTGCACCATTAGTACCTTCCTCATCATTATCCTGTTCTTCTTGAAGCTCTGCAGGAGTTGTGGAAGCATCTACAGTTACCCATCTATAGCTTTCTCCATCAAAAATATAGGCCTCTGTCCATGCATGAGCATCAGCATTGGTTACGGTATAAACTCCATCCACCTTACTACTTTCTGAGGTTTTAAAGCCTTCCACGTAGCGAGCTGGTATACCTGCTATTCTGAGCATTATGGTCACCGCCGAAGCAGAATAAACACAATAGCCACTAAAGGTGTCAAAAAGATAATAATCAACAAAATCTTGTCCCTCAGGAATTGGAGCTACATTTAAGGAATAACTATAGTTATCAGAAATGTACTCTTCTATTGCATTAACAACCTCCATATCCGTAGACATCCCTCTTATGAGCTCCGATACCAAGGTTTTAGTTCTAGGGGTTATCCCACTATAGAGCTGCAGCTCCTCACTAAAATTTTCAGCTACAATTGCTTGATATCTTGTATTCTTCTCTATCATGCCATTGGAGGGCATAGTATACTCATTATATTCAATGGTATACTCCTCTTCATTGAAGTTATCGAAATACGCTGTTTTCGTTCTATCATTTACATAAATAACTCTATCCGCTTCTATTGAAGCAGTATTAATAGGAACAAATAAATTCCTATAGCCAGTTAATGGCTTGATTGAAATCCTATGAATACTAGTAGGTGTCTGATTATTTATATCAATTTCACTAACATCATCCTTCACATGAAAATAGTTTCTTTTAATCCCGTTTCCAAAAGTCCCATCCCATGTTTTTCCATCATAAATATCCTTACTAGAGCCCTTAAGATATAAAGGCTTATCACTTTCTACCTCCAGAACCTCATCATGACTTATTGTTATTGACCCTCCTAGGACAACGCTACTATCATTATACCCTGAGGATTTGAGGGTGAATTTTCTATTTCCAATGTTAATTCCCCCATCCCTATCATAGGTTATAACTATATCTCTAAGCTTCTGAAAAATATCTGTATAATACTTCCCTTGATTGCTATAGGATATATATGAGGTTATAAAAGCAGCAATTATGGTAATAAGCAGTAAGGGCAGCACTATCCTTACAGGCCTCACTCCGTGTCTTATCCTATTATTTGCTATCTTTTTCATAAAGAGGTTATGATTGTTCACCCCTAGAGTAAAGCCAATTATAGCAGCAAAAGGTAATAATAGCTTTTCTATAGTTTCTGTATAACCAAGAACCCATAAAAAAGCCAGGACTCCAAGGTTCATAAAAAGAATATAATCCAATCTCCCAATTGTAGATAGACTCAAGATTACAAAGACGATTATAGGAATAGAAATCATAAAAATATTCTTAAAATGATAAAAGTCAATAGACTTCTGCTCCACTAGTAAGCCATTTATTACATCAATCTGTATAATTACCCTATTATAGATGAATTGTCCAACCTCATCCTTAAAAAATATAGTTGTTCCTATCAAAAGAATAATACACAGGAGAATAAATAGCTTTTTGTTCTTCATTCTAGACAAGATAAGATTAAAAGCATAGTATAGTACTATTCCACCAGTAATTACAGCGAATATATAAGGGAGGTCTGTATTGATAAGCTGATAAGCATCAAATATTGCTAGGGCAATAAATATAATATTTATATATATCACTAGGATATTTATATAATTCTTTTTAAGCCAATTCACATTATTCCTCCTTCTTACAATTCTTCATTTCTAATTACATCATTAATTATATATATGGATATACCAAGTCTCTCTAGCGGCTGCTTCATAGCTTCATAATCCTCTTCCTTTAAAGCAATAAAAAGCACAGGTCTATATCCCTGCTCCTTAAGAGCTATAAGAGCCTCTCTTATTTCTTCTGTTGCTTTATAAGTGATGAGAGCCACTGCTCCTTTTGACTTGAGCTTATGAATATTTTCTGTGACGAAGGATTTAAAATCGCTTTTGCCATCGCTTTTCTCCTTAATCATATACTCAACGAGCTCTACCACCTCTCTTTGGTTGTTGAGGGTGGAGGATTTTCTATGGAGCTTGTTCATATGAATTGTGGTTTTTATAGCCTTATCTACAAAATAAGCTCCCAAGGAAAGAGCAAAATCCACCATAAGCTCTTCTGCCCTACCTTCTGCATCAATATAATTATTATCCCTGTGCATATCAAGAAATATAGAAAACTCATCACCGGTAACATGATCGTAATTTCTGATGAACACTTCATTTTTCTTTGCAGTAACCTTCCAGTTGACTCTTTTAAGATTGTCCCCTACCCTATATTTTCTTAAATCCCTGCTGCTATATGGATCTTCTAAGGTCCTGGGATCATGTATTAAGCTCTGAAAGGCTTCTTCTTGTGTTATAAGCTTTTCATTTATAGCATATCTTTTAGGGTATACCTTTAGTATTTCCTCCAGCACTCTCTTTCTTCTGAGATTGATTATGCCAAGGGGGTCTCTTGTCCAAATAATTACCTCTTCTAAAGGATAAGCACCTCTTGTCTTTAAGGAGAGCTTACACCTGATGTAAAGCTCCTCCTTTGAACTAAGAGACACTAGCTCACCATTGTATTCCTTAATAAATTTTGAAAGGACTGGCATCATAAAAATAATATAAGGTATATAAAATATATACTTATTCTCTACAGTTATAATAAGCTCTGCTTTATCTCCAGCGAAATATTGCTTATCATCGGTGCGAGCTCCTATTTTTATGCTAAATATAAAGAAAAGTGATAACAAAACAGCTATACCTAGTAATGTTAAGAGCATATAAAAGATTCTATTAACAAGAATCCCACCTAAGGATAGGGAAACTATAAAGGAAATAAAGATAAGGAGCATGTATCGCAGGTTTAGCTTTATCATCATACTACCTTTGGTGCAGCTACCTTATTTATAAGCTGCTCTAATATACCTTCTTCATTAAAGCCCTTTGACTTACCTAAAGAAGAAAGCAATATCCTATGGCTTAAGACTAAAGTAACATTTACCTTAACATCCTCTGGAATAACATAGCTTCTTCCACTGATTAAAGCCGTTGCCTGAGCAACCCTAAGAAGGGCTAGAGAAGCTCTCGGACTAGCTCCTAGGGTAATATAGCTACTGTTTCTTGTGGCATTGACGATATCCACTATATATCTATTTATATCTCCTGTAACCTTAACTTCCCTGGTCTGCTTCTGAAGCTCTATAATATCCTTACCATCAGCTACTGTATTAATCAAATCGAGAGGTCTATTGTTTCTGTAGGTTTCCATCATGTTAATCTCATGCTGCATAGAGGGATAGCCTATGCTTACCCTGATTATAAATCTGTCTAGCTGTGCCTCTGGAAGCAAAAAAGTCCCTTCATATTCTATGGGATTTTGTGTAGCCAAAACAATAAATGGCTCCTCCAGAGTATAGGTATTGTTTCCCTCAGAAATCTGCCCCTCTTCCATGGCTTCTAATAAAGCCGATTGGGTCTTAGGGGATGTTCTGTTGATTTCATCTGCCAATACTATATTAGAAAATATAGGTCCTTTATTAAATTTAAACTCCATGTCTCTTTGATTATATATTGATACTCCTGTAATATCCGAGGGTAATAAATCAGGAGTGAACTGTATTCTACTGAAGGAAAGATTTAAGGATTTTGCCAGGGCTTTAATAAGAGTTGTTTTCCCTACACCCGGTACATCTTCAATCAATATATGCCCCTCTGCTAATATGCCTTTTAATATATCCTCTATAGGCCCTCTTTTCCCTATTATTACTTTTCCTATGTTTTTTAATATACTTTCTATTAATAGATTGTAGTTTTCCATGTAATCACTCCTACCGTACTTTTTCAGAAAAATTCATACATTATAATTCTAACATAATTTTTAATCTTAAATACATAAAATTGGATATTGTTTACTTTTTATTATTATCATTTTTTTATAAATAAGCTTAAATTCTATAAAAAAAAGACCCTATAAAGAGTCTTTTTAGAATTAAATTTTAAAGAAAACATATTGTTTAGCTTATCCTTTATGGAGCAGGAGTTTCAGCAGGAGTTTCAGCAGGTTTTTCAGTCACTGTAGCATCTTCAGCAGGCTTTTCTTCCTTAACCTCAACCTTCTTAGTTCCCTTTCTCATTACTCCATTAACAGCTATATATTTATCAGTAGATATAGCTTCTCTGTTAATCTCAGCACCATTTTGATAGGTCACTAGATAGGATTTTGCTACATAGCCTGTTACTGGCTTAGTATCCCAAGAAGTAGTTCCTTCATTCATAGTCTCATCCTCAATAACCTTTGTAGAAGGTTCTATGGTTTGAACTACCTGAGAGATAAGCTTATAGGTTTTTCCTTCCATGCCAGCTCCATTACCATAAAAGCTGATTGTAAGATTTCTATTAGCGGTTACAGTCTGAATATAAACAGGAAAATCATAATTATTTTTAAATTGATAATCTATAGTTCCCCAGTTAACAGTGGCATCCATACCTGCAGGCATATAGCTTACTGTCATGGAATGGTTTGTCCTAGAAACAGATCGAAGATTTGCACTCATGGCAGCAACATATAAAGCGCTAGAGGTCTGACATATTCCTCCTCCTATCCCCTGCTCTACCTTATTACCAACGTATACTCCTGCTTCCTTATAGCCTCTGGAAGCTGTTCTTTCACCTACCACCTGATTGTAGCTAAAAACCTCTCCAGGCATAAGGAGGGTTCCATTAATAGATTTAGCAGAAAGCTCTACATTATAAGCTCTTCCTGCAGTGGAGGTGCTATAGTTAGTAGTATAGCTGGATATCTTTGTATCGATCTTCCTTAAAGCTTCTCCTGTAATATTTGCTACTACAACCTCTCCGGAGCCTTCAAGGGTAATATTATCTGTAATTCCTTCAGAAAGCTTGGCCTTTATAGATTCTTTAATGGCATCACCATTAACCTTATAACCTTTAATATCATCGGTAACCTTTATATTGCTGCCAGTAATGGCTATGGTAGCATTTTTTGATTCCTTATTAAGGTCATTAGCTATTCTCTGTACAAAAGCATCTATTGCTTCTTCATTATAGCTATATTTATAATCTATCTTTTTATCAGAAGGATTTTTTATTAAGGAATACTTACCAAATAGCTTTTGATCCTTACCAAAGCTAAATGCCTCGTCCACTATTTCCTCAAAATTATACTCAAAGCCTAAGCTTTCCATTGGAAGCTCGTAGCTTTTGCCTTCCATATTTATAGTTATTTTACTACCATTAACTTTATCAGAAATGTTGCTCTTTAATTTATTTAATGCCTCTTCCTTTGTGTCACCTGAAATATCTATATCTCCTACTGCAACGCCAGGGTAAATTATATCATTCCACTTCTTTACCTCAGAATAGCTGTAAGCAGTATATGCCGATGCACCTAATATTAAGGAAATTATAATAATAGCAGCAATTATAATTGGAGTTTTCTTTGCTTTTGCTTTTGTTTTTTTTCTCAGTTGTCTCTCTCCCATCTTAATCCCTTCTTTCTGTTTAATTATACTATAGCTTTATGGTTAATAAAACGTAATTATCAAAAATAATTCACTAAATATTTCAATCTAATCTACATAATATATACGTTTATGCTCCAGTAATAGTTTCTATTTAAGAAAAATTTATTTAATAATTTGGTAATAATCTACGAAAATAATATATAATTAAGTAACGGAGGGGATTTTATGAATAATTATATTGATTATACGATAATACAAAAGTATATGCAGGAGCTTTTATCCATTCCAAGTCCTACAGGGAATACCTCAAAAGCTACCAAGTATATAAAGGATATCCTAACAGATTTAAAAGTTAACTACCATACTACCAATAAAGGGGCAGTTATTGCTGTTTTAGAGGGTGAGGATAATACCATTGAGAGGAGCTTTTCAGCTCATATAGATACCCTTGGAGCAATGGTTAAGGCAATTAATGAGAACGGTACATTATCCATCGTACCCATAGGAGGATACATGATGTCTTCTATAGATGGAGAGAGTTGCATAATTGAAACCATGGATGAAAAAAATTATACAGGTACTTTTCAGAATATTAAGCCTTCAGTGCATATTCATGGAAATGATGCTAGAGAGCTTAAAAAAACTCCAGAAAACATGGAGGTAGTACTGGATGAAAAGGTCAAGGATAAAAGCTCTGTAGAAGCCCTAGGAATATCTGTAGGTGACTTTATATTCCCTGATACAAGAACTACCTTCACCTCTTCAGGCTTTATTAAGAGCAGATATTTAGACGATAAAGCAAGCGCCTCCATATTACTTTATGCTATCAAATATCTAAAAGAGAATAATATTAAGCTTCCATACACCACCAGCTTCTTTTTCAGCAACTATGAGGAAGTAGGACATGGAGCCAGCTCCTCCCATTCAAAAAATATCAAGGAATTTATATCTGTAGACATGGGAGCTCCTGGTAAAGGTCAGAATTCCTCTGAGTATTCTGTATGCATTTGTGCCAAGGATTCCTCTGGGCCTTATGATTTAGAGCTCAGAAAGAAGCTGACAGCTCTATGTCGTGATAAGAATATAGATTATAGAGTAGATATTTATCCTTATTATGGCTCAGATGCCTCCGCAGCCCTTGCTGCCGGCTGGGATTTCAAAGCAGCCTTAATAGGTCCTGGGGTCTTTGCATCTCATGCTTATGAAAGAACTCATCAGGACGCAGTGGTTGCCACTGCAGAGCTTATTATAGCCTATTCTATGGAAGCTATGTAAAGGATAAGGAGTGCTTAGCTCTTATTTATGAAGCTAAGCACTCCTTTTTATTGTATTTATTATCAGACTAATTTTCAGTGGTTATCTGGACCACTGTTCTATCATCAGAAAAATCACCCATTGTGTCAAAAGCCTCTATTGCTATGGTTAAAACCTCTCCTGGAGGTATATTATTCCTTCTCTTACTTATCACATAGGTGGTTCTATCCTTGTTCAAGGTAGCTGCATAAACTCCATTTACGAAGATATTATACCCGGCAATATCTGAATCTGTGTTAGGATCCCAGGTAAGATATAGATTATTCTCATCCTGAAATACTCTAAAGCCAGTGACATCTCTAGGCGGTGTAAGCTCATCGATACTGTCAGGTCCCCAGTTTAAATCTGTAGGAGAGTCTACACCGTTTACGTTTCCCTCATCGCTAAACTGCCAGATAGTCCATCTTGTCCATCCACCTTGATCAACAGGATAGGGAGGATTTCCTGGAATTCTTGTATACATAGCTATCCATAAGGGCATATTGCTTAAAGGAAACCCCTCTCCCGGTACATAAAAATTATCATAAAGGTCAATAAAGAAGGCTCCGGTATATAGCATCAGCCTTCTTCTTGTAACTTCTTCAAAGCGTTCTCTAAAAGCGTCTATCCAATTTATAAGCTGTGTGGTAGTTAGTGACCTATCTTGTGGCTCCTCTACATCAAGAACAGGGAATATATCTCCAAAATCATCATCACCAAAGCCCTGCTGGAGAGCATAAATAAAATCATCGGCCTGTGCCCTTGCTGCTGGAAGGCTTGTAGTGGGTAGAGCATAGTGATATGCACCTACTGGTATTCCAAAATCTCTGCTGGCCTGGGCGAATTCAATAAACCTTCTATCTAATCTAAAGCTTCCACTTCCTGAGCCGGAAGCTCTTAAGTACAAGAAGTCTACGGTCCTAGCTAAGGTTTGGAAGTCCACACCCTGACTGTACTCATTGATATCTATACCAAATAAGCTATTTGGATTTCTATTTTGCATTTTTCCTCCAAAAAAAATTCTTCCATTATTATAATATTAGCCTTTCATTATATTGTTACTACTTTATAATGAAAGCTATTTATATAATGGAAGCTGTACATAAAAGGTTATGAAATCTTGGGAATCACAATTTGCCCAAACTCTCCCCTTGTGAAGCTCTACAATATTTTTTGTTATAGCAAGACCTAGTCCGCTGCCAGCTACAGCGCTACTTCTAGCTTCATCTCCCCTATAAAACCTATCAAATATCTTCTTTAGATTTTCTCTTTCAATCCTATCACCTTTATTTTTTATAGAGAAAATCATAACCTCTGAAAAAGCTTCGAGGCTGATTTCTACAGTGCCGGGCTTGTAGCTGTACTTAATGGAATTACTAAAAAGATTTTCAAACACCCTAAGAAGCTTATTAGCATCAGCATTAATATAAAGCTTTTCTTCTGGCAGATTATTCTTTAGGATAAGCTTATTATCTTCAAAATCTGGCCTTAACTCTTCAATTAACTGCTCTAAAAACTCGATAATATTAACCCTCTGAAAATCTAATGTAACCCCATCATTAGTGAGCTTCGTATATTCAAAAAGATCATCGATTAATAGCTTAAGTCTTTCTGATTTTGTATAGGCTATATTTAAATACTCCTGCAGCTCTTCAGGGCTATTATATTTTCCATCCTTTGCAAGACCTATATAGCCTATAACTGAGGTCAAAGGTGTTCTTAAATCATGGGATACATTAGTCACTAGCTCATTCTTTGTTTTCTCTGCCTTTCTTTCACTCTGGATCTTTGTTTCAATTTCCTGGGCCATATAATTGATATTATTGGCCAGGTTGCTCAGCTCATCCTCTCCCTTTATTGGTATTCTATAGCTGAGCTTGCCTTCTGAAATTTCCTTTAAGCCTTTAGATATATCCTGAATGTACTTCATGGTGTTGTTAGTAATTATCAAAAAAGATATTATGAAGGCAGCAAAGGCAAAGATATAGGATGTTAAGCCATTTCTATTGTAGGATAAAAAATTATTCACACCAAAGGAAAGGATACCAACAAGCAATGAGACACCAAAAACCACTACCAGCTCAAAGCGAATGCTTTTTTTCATCTTCCCCAAAAACAGCTCCCATAAAAGCTTTATAGGCCTAAATAATGTGCTGTTTTCCAGTTTTATAATTAGCCTTTGAATGAAGGTATTTTTATCCTTATCATTTTTCAATTTTATAGCCCACTCCCCAAACGGTTTTTATATATCTAGGCTTTCTGGGGTCCTTCTCTATCTTTTCTCTTATTTTTCTTATGTGTACCATGACAGTATTATCGGACTGAATGAAGCTCTCCTTCCACACGCTCTGATAGATATTTTCTATACTAAAGACCTTACCAGGATTTCTTGCTAGTAGCTCTAATATATCAAACTCTCTAGGAGTTAGCTTCACGGCTCTACCATCTATAGATATCTCATGGGTTTCTGTATTAATAACTAAGTCATCAAGCTCCAGCACGGCTCTTCCAAAGGCTACAGAATTGTTATTAAGCTTTATATACCTTCTAAGCTGTGATTTAACCCTAGCTATTAACTCTAAGGGATTAAAGGGCTTAGTAATATAATCATCTGCTCCAGTGGTAAGACCCATTATTTTATCCATGTCCTCAGACTTAGCTGAAAGCATTATTATAGGGGTGTTTCTTTCTTCTCTAATTTTCATGCATGCCCTTATTCCATCCATATTGGGCATCATCACATCTAAAATAATCAGCTGCACCTCTCTTGCTTTTAAAAGTGACAGAGCTTCAAAGCCATCGGAGGCTTTAAGGGTATTATACCCTTCATTTTTAAGGTATATCTCAATTAAATCTCTAATTTCTTTTTCATCGTCAACGACGAGAATAGTTTCTTTATCCATATCCTGACTCTTTCTCCTTCTCTCTTATAGTACAGAACATATGCAAGGTAAGCTAAAGCACTTCCTCCCACGGCATCCAAAATTACGTGCTGCTTAACAAATAAGGTTGATAAAATAATTAATATACCTGTTATATACATGGTTATTTTAAACAGCTTATTACTATTGAAGTAGCTTTTACTTATAACTAAGCAGCCATAAACCGTAGCAAAAACATGAATACTTGGAAAGCAATTGTAAGGATTATCTATGGCATAAATCTGCCTTACCATAATAGCAAATATATCATTACCTATTACCTCTGGCCTAGGTACGGTGCTCTGAAAGAAGGTATAGGTAAGATATGCCCCTATAAGTCCTAAGGATAAGCCCTTAAGATACCTAAAGTAGCTTTCTCTATCCTTAAGGAAAAGCCCTATAATGGTAACTGCCAGGAAGAGATACCATATATAATAAAACACTATAAACTCCTTAGTAAAGGGGATTAGTCTGTCAATACCTATGGTTAGATCATACACCATTTCCCTGGGGGTATTAAATAACTTATAGGAGGCTGTCAATATTAAATATATCATTAGGTAGAAGCCTTCCCTTTTATAAGACTTCAATTCCTTTATTTTTTTCAATTCCATCATCCCCTTAATCCCATAATACAATATAATTCTTAAAATTTTCTTAATAAAAGCCTTATTTTTATATTTACCTTTTATTATAAGAGTAAAAGAGAAATCTCTCCACATATAATTATAAATATGGGAGAGATTTATTATTATCCTCTTACAATTAATGATTTTTCAATAATTAGCTCTAGTAGCTCCTTGAAGCTTATCCCCCTGCCTGCGGCACTCTTAGGGAAAAGGCTGTTTTTAGTCATTCCTGGAAGGGTATTTATCTCTAAAAGATAAGGAACCCCTTCACTGATTATAAAGTCAACCCTTGCATAAACACTGCATTTTAATGCTTTATAGCATTCTAGGGTCATAAAATCAACTTCCTTTTGAAGGGCCTCCTGAAGCTCAATAATGAATTCATCAGTGGCTCCATCAGTATATTTTGCTGTGTAGTCGAAGAAGTCAGCCTTAGGCTTTATAGCTAGGGTTGGGAATATCTCCCCATCCAAAACAGGACAGGTTATTTCGTCACCCTTGATATATTTTTCTATCATGATCTCTTTATCCCATTTTAGTCCTTCCCTAACTGCATCGAGAACCTCTGAGGCTTCCTTTATTATGAAGGTAGCTACGCTGGAGCCTCCACTGTTTGGCTTTATAACTACAGGATAGCCCATATCCTCTATAGCCTTATAATCTATATCCTCTAGAGAGCTTACCATAAGCCAGGGAGCAGTTCTGATTCCATGAGCCTTTAGTATTGTTTTTGTAAGATCCTTATCCATGCATAGGGCACTGCTTAAGGTGTCACAGCCGGAATATGGTATTCCTAAGGTCTGAAGCACTGCCTGAATAGTTCCATCCTCTCCAAATTTCCCATGAAGAGCAAGGAGAGCAAAATCTATATCCTGAGTCTTTGAAAAGACATCCTCTTTGCTATCTATAATTATAGGTATAGCTTCGTATTTATCACTATCCTTTAAGGCCTTAACCATACCTTCTCCACTTAGTAGGGAAATCTCTCTTTCTGAGGATATCCCTCCCATTATTACTCCAACTTTCATATATATACCTCCATAAGTATGTTTATTGCTATATTATTCATAAGCTACAATTATTGATTATTATACCACCAGGAGGATTAAACAAAAAGTATTTATATTGACAATAGGGAAACATATATTAAAATAAAAAACTGAAGGAAGTGATAACCTATGAAAAATAATATTAAAATCATCAAAGAAAAAAATAAAGGAATAATTCTCATTACCTGCTCCGCACTATGCTTTTCATTTATGTCTCTAATGGTTAAGCTTTCCGGAGACGTACCCTCTATACAAAAAACCTTTTTTAGAAATTCTGTATCTCTAGCCTTAGCCTTTGCACTAATTGTAGTCCACAAGGAAAGCTTTTTTGGAAAAAAGGAAAATCAGCCCTATCTTTTAGGCCGATCCATCTTTGGAACCTTGGGAATTGTAGCAAATTATTATGCTATAGATAATCTTGTCCTCTCAGATGCTTCAATGCTAAATAAATTAAGTCCTTTTGTGGTAATTATATTATCTTATATATTCCTGAAGGAAAAAATTAAGCCTGTTCAGCTATTTGCCCTCGTCTTTGCTTTTCTCGGAACCCTATTAATAATAAAGCCTGGGTTTAATAGCAATGTTTTCCCAGCACTTATAGGCTTTTCCTCAGCTCTTCTTGCTGGCAGTGCTTATACCTTTGTTAGATTTTTAGGAGGAAGAGAAAAGTATTACACAATAGTATTTTATTTTTCCTTTGTTTCAATAGTGTCCTTATTACCCTTTTTAATATTTTATTATAAGCCCATGACACTGATGCAGTTCTTATATTTAATAGCCGCAGGAATATTTGCATCCTTGGCACAGTTTGCTTTAACCCTGGCTTATAAATATGCTCCTGCCAGTGAAATATCAGTATTTGATTATAGCCAGATTATATTCTCAGCCCTATTAGGAATACTCTTCCTAAAGGAAGTACCTGATTTCTATAGCTTTATGGGGTATTTATTAATAATAGGTGCTTATATAGGGGTTTTTATATACAATTATAGAAGAAAAAAATAATTACCAATTAATAAGCTATTAACCATTTCAGACAATTATTATAATAATTTGAAAAATATTTAAATAAACTGTATTATTAATATATATTCACCTAAGATTAAAGGGTTTATAAGTTTATATAGATAAAGGTGGTGACAGATATGTTTAGTAAGAGACATGACGGAAGAAGAGTACATGATATTGACCCTTTTCAAAGAATTACTCCTTACATAATGAAAACCCGTACAGACTCTCAAAACCTATTCAATGATGACTTTCTATGCGATCCCTTAGATAGCTATATTAATCAAAAAAAATCAGAGGGACTTAATTATAACTATATGAAAATCATTATTGCTGCAATGGTGAGAACTATAGCCTTAAGGCCTGCCCTCAATAGATTCGTTATGAATGGGAGGATTTACACAAGACCAAAGATATGGGTTTCCTTCGTAATTCACAGAACCTTAAGGGATGATTCTGCCGGCACTACTGTAAAGCTCTGCTTTGAAGGAACGGAAACCCTTCAGGAGATTTCTGAAGCAGTAGACAAGATAGTTTATGAAACACAGAATACCAAAAGCAATGATACTGATAAGCTTGCAGGACTCATCATGTCAATTCCAGGACCTCTGGTTAAGCTTGCAGTAAACACTATAATGTTTTTGGACAAGCATAATATGCTGCCTAAGGCTGTAATTAACGCAAGTCCTTTTCACACCTCATTTTTTGTAACTAATTTAAAATCCATAGGACTGAGATATATTTATCATCATGTTTATGAATTTGGTACTACAGGAATATTTATTGCTCTAGGGAAAGAAAAGCTTAAGGCTGTTCCACTTAACAATGAGATTCTCGAAGCAAAAAAGGTTCTTACCTTAGGGCTTGTAACCGATGAAAGATTTTGTGATGGCTTGTATTTCGCTAAGTCCATGAAGATATTCAGAAGGTGCTTACGAGATCCAAAAATTCTTGAAAACGCTCTGGACAGACGACTTGAGGATGTAAAATAACAGAAATCATTTATAATATTATAAACACAGGTGCTTGACTTAAGCTTTATAAGCTTAAGTCAAGCCCTCTATTTTGATACCTTTTCTGTTTTCTTTACAGCTTTGTTAGCTTTTATAAGAGTCTTATAATAGTCACAGTGCTCTCTAATTATACACCTTCCACAGTCAGGCTTCCTGGCATAGCAGCAGCGTCTTCCATGAAATATAATGAGATGATGAGCCAGAGACCATTCCTTTTTAGGAAGCTCCTTCATTAGCTGCTCCTCAGTAATCTCAACATTTTTTCCACTGGCAAGGCCAATTCTATTAGATACTCTAAACACATGGGTATCAACAGCAATAGCTGGGACACCAAAGGCATTGGACAATACCACATTGGCTGTCTTTCTCCCTGCTCCAGCTAAGGAGGTTATCCCTTCCATGGTATTAGGTACCTCACCATTAAAGTTTTCCTTTAGCTGATGGCACATTTTTATTATGTTTTTAGCCTTATTTTTATATAGACCTATAGTTTTTATCCTCTCAGCTAGCTCCTCCTCCGTGAGAGTCAAGAAAGCATCCAGATCAGGATATTCCTTATAAAGCTTCTCTGTAACCTCATTAACCTTTTTATCCGTTGTTTGAGCTGATAATATAGTGGAGACTAAAAGCTGAAAGGGAGTCTCATGTTCTAGCTCACATTTTGCATCAGGATACTCTTCCTTTAAAAGCTCCAATACCTGCTTAGTTCTTTTCTTCAAAGCCTATCCATCCTTCCAGAAAATATATTAAACTCATACATATTATAGCACTAATCCTTCTTCATCAGTAGTCTTCTCCAGAGGCTGTATTGCACAAGTGGATACAGGCTTCCTTTTACTTTTTTCCTTTTCTAATCTCTCTAAGATTCCAGATTTCCGTATCCTTAGTAGCCTCTCCTTATAATCCATAAGGTATTCAGAATTTGAGGTAAAGGCTTTTATATCCTCTTTGTCAAATAGAGCACTTCTTATCAAAGCGTTTCTTTGAAGGACTGCTTTTCCTCTCCAGCCACAGGAGGTTATAAGATATTTTTCTTTAAAGGTCTTTTTATCAAGATTCTTAAGCTCAAGGATATCATGATCCTCCATGTGTTTTTGTGGTTTAAACTCCTCAAGAGGGGAAAATCTTACAAGCTGATTATATCTACACTTTTTTTGACAGGAATCACAGCCAAAAAGCCTTCCCGATAGGTGAGGAAGCCACTTATCCTCTAAGTCCTTCTTCTGGGTGAGAAAGGAAAGACAGATGTTAGCATTCTTTTTCTCTGAATTTATAGCCTTAGTAGGACACTCATCAAAGCAGAGGGTACATTCCTCTCCACATTCTACATACCTTTCCATCTTTTCAAAGCTTCTGTCCGGACAGTCCTCTTGAAGCTCTAAATCTGTGATTATTTCTCCTAAAAAAACATAAGAGCCATATTCATGAGTTATGAGCATATTATTCTTACCAATAAAACCTATCCCACTTAAATATGCTATGTATCTTTCTGGAAGGGCATTATTATCAGTAAAAGACACAGCCTTTCCCCCAAGACTTTCTATAAAGGCACAGATTTTTTCTAGATAGCCCTTAACTACTCTGTGATAATCATATCCTCTAGTATAAACAGAAAAACCATAATCCTCTCTAAGCTCTGCTTTATGCAAATAAGGGAAAGCTATAGAAATTATAGTCTTTCCCTCCTGCATATATATAAAAGGATTCAGTCTTTTGTCGATATCTTTTTCTTCAAAGGGATTTTCAGTGCCTTGAGCCTTTCTTTCTTCCAAAAGAGGCCTAAGCTCCTCAAAGGGCCTGCAGCTTACAAAACCAACCTTAGTAAGCTTCAGCTCCTTGCAGAAATCTATAATCCTTTGTTTGTTATCCATAACCTGCTCCTTTTTACTTTACTTAAATCACCATATCATTATATATGGTATGAATTTTTCCTCTGTAATCCTTAATATTGATTATTGGGGCCAAAGTTCTAGTAATTATTTTTGCAGGTATACCTACTGCCGTAGAATTGGCTGGTACATCGGTAAGGACCACTGCATTGGCTCCTACCTTTACCCTATCTCCAATATATATAGGACCAAGAATCTTAGCTCCTGCACCTATTATAACATTATTACCAACGGTAGGATGTCTTTTTCCTTTATCCTTCCCTGTGCCACCTAAGGTTGCACCATGATAAATGGTCACATTTTCTCCAACCTCTGCAGTTTCTCCAATTACCACTCCCATACCATGGTCTATAAATAATCCTTTTCCTATTTTTGCCCCTGGGTGGATTTCAATGCCTGTAAAGAACCTTCCTAGCTGAGAAATCAGCCTAGCAATAACCTTAAGCTTTCTTTTATAAAAGAAGTGGGCAATGGAATGAAGATTGGTAGCATGAATGGAAGGGTAAAGAAATAATACCTCCCAAAAGCTGCTGGCAGCAGGGTCCTGCTTCAATATATTATTAACATTATAACGTAGCTTATTAAACATTAGATCACCTTTTCTTAGAATAACCCCATAGACATATACTTTTCAGCACCATCTGGAGCAATAACAAGAACCTTTTTACCAGCTCCAAGCTCCTTAGCTATGTTTAATGCTGCTGAAATAGCTGCTCCTGAAGAAATACCAACTAGTACTCCTTCTTTAGCTGCAAGTAATCTAGCAGTTTCAAAGGCTGCTTCTTCGCTTACCTGAAGAACCTTATCTACTACCTCTGCCTTGTAATTTTCAGGTATGAAGCCTGCTCCTATTCCCTGTATCTTATGAGGACCTGGCTGACCTCCTGAAATAACAGGAGATTTTTCTGGCTCCACTGCAACAACCTTAACCTCAGCTTTAATTTCTTTTAGATTCTTACCAACACCAGTAATGGTACCACCGGTACCTACCCCCGCTACAAAGGCATCTAAATCTGGTATATCAGCAAGGATTTCCTTAGCTGTAGTAGCATAATGCTTCTCAGGATTTGCAACATTTAAGAACTGCTGTGGCATAAAATATCCCTTTTCCTCTACTAGCTCCTCTGCCTTGCTTATAGCTCCCTTCATTCCTTTAGCACCTTCTGTCAGAACAAGCTCTGCACCAAAAGCCCTGATCATATCTCTTCTTTCCTTGCTCATGGTATCAGGCATTACAATTACTACCTTGTACCCTTTCACATTGCCAACCATAGCCAGTGCTATACCGGTATTACCACTGGTAGGCTCTACAATAGTATCACCTTTTTTAAGAAGTCCTAGCTCTTCTGCTTTTTCAATCATCCCAAGGGCTGCTCTATCCTTTACACTAGCTGCAGGATTATATTTTTCCAGCTTAACATAAACCTCTGCACTGTTTTCTCCTACCACATTATTAAGCTTAATTATAGGTGTATTTCCTATCATATCTATTACATTGTTAAAAATCATATTTTTCCCTCCTGAAATTTTAATTTATTTTTGATAAATAAAAAACTCCGTCTCCTATAAGAGACGAAGTATTAACTCCGTGGTTCCACTCTAATTAGATACAAGGTATCTCACTCCATGCTAAAACATCCAATAATGTTCTGTCACTATAACGGGTGAACCCGTGTTATCTTACTTAAACTTTCAGATACCTGCTCCAAAGTGCACTTCACATTAATTTTAAGCAGAAACCTCTCAGCTATGGTTCCCTCTCTGTGGCTCTCTATTAAGCTACTTTACTTCTTCACCGCATTTAATCCCGAGTATTTTGATTTGATTTCTCATCTTTACTTTATATTATATTCCTTACTTCCAGATTGTCAACTGGTAAATTGTTAATAATTAATAAATTACAATATCTCATCTATAATATCGTGGATAACCACTATACCAATCATTTTATCCTCGCCATCTGTTACAGGAAGAGATACGAGGTCGTACTTCTTAAAGTCCTGAACTACTTCTTCAAGGCTATCCTCAACATTTACCGTAACAACTCTCTCCTCCATTATATCTCTAAGCTTAACATCATGAGGATTCATTAAAAGTCTTTTTAAGGATACCACTCCCTGCAGCTTTTCTTCTTCATTGATGATGTAGATATAATACATAACCTCATCCTCAGGATTCAGCTCTCTTATAAGTTCTATGGTTTCACCTACGGTTACATCTATATTAAAAGAAATAAAATCCTTATTCATTATACTACCCACAGTTTCATCCTTGTAGGACATCAGCTCTCGAATTTCATTAGCATCGGTGCTTTCTAAGGACATAAGAATTTTTTCCTGAGTTTCCTCATCCAGCTCTTCTAAAATATCAGCGATCTCATCATTTGGCATATTATCAAAAACTTCATGAGTTTTATGATCACTCATATCCTTAATAAGGCTCTCCTGTACCTTTGGTTCAATTTCCTCCAGGATATCTGCTGCAAGATTTTCATCAAAGCTCTCAAATACTATTTTTCTATGATTAGAATCTAGATCCTCCAGGATATCTGCCAAATCCGCCGGATGGAGCTTTGAAAGCTTTTGATAGGGTATTGCAAGCTTTAGGTTGTCATTAACCATCTCTAAGGACTCTACATCATCCCACATAATAGCGCTATCCTTATATTCTATATGAAATAGCTTCATAATGATTTTTGCGATTTGGCCTAATCCAATTTTCTTGTATTTAGCTAAAGGGCCTGATTCCACTGCTAAAACCTTATACTCTCCAGCAATTTCCACAACTCTCAAATCCCTTACAGTTACTACCTTTTTCCCATTGATATCCACTATTTTCTTATCTAATAAATTTTTAGATAATAGATAAGTATATCTTTGTGCTATTATTTCCCTTGCACCTCTTACAGTTATTTTAATATTATTATTATCTTGAAGGTAAAATCTAATGGTTCTAAACTCATAATCTATATAGTAGCCATCCTTCTTTAGTCTGTACCCTATGAATTTAGGATAGCCTTCCTCCGTTGTTACATAAACATCCTTAAGCTGTCCAATATTATCATCAAATTCATCATATACCTTCATTCCTACTATATCACTGTATAAAAATAGAGATAGTCTTTTCATATTAGTCCTCCTTTAAGCCATAAGAAAGAAGAAGTATGAAAAATTCTATCCCTAATATCTGTTACCGATGATTAAATGGATAAATCTATACCTCTCATAGCTTTCTTATAGCTATTATTTGTATTTTTCCGCTTACTATGAGGGCCAGCCTCCATTTAAAATCCACCACCTTATCGACAATTTACATTATAATTATATTAATTAGAGAGCTTTAATGCAACAAATTAATATGGAATTAAGCTAGTTCCCATGGATTGTTAAATAAAAATTTTTAATTAATACAAGTTAACAATATTATTAAGTTTTAAATGAAGGATATTTGTTGTATAATATAATAGTATAACTTTAATAAAAATCCTAATTAGCAATTATATTATTTTTTTAATTCTATTTGGATTCATTATTCTTTAGGAGTGAATTATTTAATGAGAAAGAGTACTATTCCTAATACTTTTACCTTCATAAACTTGTCCTTTGGAATACTTTCAATATTAGGCTTGTTTAATGATGATTATAGAGCCTCTTCTATATTTATTTTGCTTGCAGCCCTGGTTGACAGGTATGACGGAAGAATAGCCCGATATTTAGATGTATCAAGTCCTTTAGGTAAGGAGCTTGACTCACTAGCTGACCTAGTTTCCTTTGGTGTAGCACCTTCCCTGCTGCTGTTTACTCTATACAGCTTTGATACCTTAGGACCTGGAGGCTTTATGGGCTACGGCTTATTATTACTGTTTCCTATATGTGGTGCTTATAGATTAGCTAGATATAATGCAAGTAGCTTCGATGGTGTCTTCACAGGCATACCTATAACCATTGCTGGCAGCTTTATTGCTTTATTTGTATTAATTTCTACCTTTACTGATAGCATATATGTTATGAGGGGACTACCTATAACGTTCCTTTTAATGCTATCCTACCTAATGGTAAGTAATTATAGATTCAAAAAAGTGTAAACAAAAGAAGCCTATCTCAGGGCTTCTTTTCTGTTAAGCTCAAGGGGTTTAGCTCCTCATCTACCTCAGCTTTAATCAATTCAATGTTTGTCTTGCAAGCTATATATTCTGCCTTAAGCTTAGAATAATCAAAGAAAGCACAGTCTATATAATCAATGGTTTCTATAAGGTCGTCAATAACCTCTCCTAGGGCTGCCACTCTTTTTACTGCATCTCTTACATCCTTCTTCCTAGCCAGAGCTATACCGTTTAAATCAGACGCTCCACCAGAAAGCATCTTATAAGAATTAGAAAGCTTAAAGAGCATATCTGCAAGCATGGATAAATCATTGCATTCTTTATCAATAATTTTTCTGTAGCTCATCATTCCACCTGGATAATCTTAATAGTATTATTATATTAAGCATCAGATAGATTAATGACATTTGCTATTTATTAAGAACCTCCTGAAGATAGTATTCATCAACAGCCTTCCAATAATTAGGTTTTTTATAAATCCCTTCTGCTGCCTTCACTTCTAGCTTTGGATTATCTTCATTAAAGAAATTACTATCTTTATAAATAATATCAATAGAAAAATCCTTAGGCACCGAAATATACATCAGATTTCATCGCCTTCTTCCTTGAAAAAGCTTTTAGGAAAATAACACAAGGCGCATAGCTTTGGAGCACTGGTACCTTCATGGATCCAGCTGCAGTTCATGCATCTCCAGCGGGTAGGCACTGGCGAAATATATACAGTGTTATCCTTTACCCTATTATATAGCTCCTCAAATTTCTCTTCATAATTTTTGGCTACGGCAGAAAGCTCCTTATAAAAGTCGCCTATTTGTTGAAAGCCTTCTTTTCTTGCTTCCTCCTCAAACTGTCTGTATAAGGTTGAGTATTCAATGGTCTCTCCCTCCATGGCTTCCTTTAAGTTTTCTAAAGTATTCCCTACCATATCTAAATATCGCCTATATACCTCTCTAGAATGAGCATATTTAGTACTGGCAGCTTCATCAAAAACATTACCTATCCATTGATAACCTTCAAGCCTTGCCACCTCTGAAAAAAAGTTATACCTATTCCTTACTCTAGACTCTCCCGCAAAGGTCAAATAAAGATTCATTTCTGTCTGCGAACCTTTAAGCTCCTTCATAATAAAAAATCCTCCATAGACTTCTCTCTCTTTATAATATTAAGAAAGAAGCCTTTTGTGAGGATTATTCTAAACCTTACTTATGTAATTGTTCATTATTATATAAATGAAAGATTTTATCTATTGAAGCCTTAAACCAGTAGGTATAGCTTTCCGGCTGAGCTTCAAGCTCTTTTTTTAGCTCCTCCAAAGAAATCCATCTATAAGCCTCAACCTCGCTAGGATTAAATTCTATGGGTCCTTCATAAACTCCTGTAAACACATGATCTAGCTCATACTCTGTGAGGCTGTTATCAAATTCTGCTCTATAAATGAAGGTAAATCTCTCCTTTAACTCTGTATCAAAGCCCATTTCCTCCTGTAGCCTCCTATGAATTGCTTCATCGAGAGTTTCGCCCTTTCGTTGATGTGAGCAGCAGGTATTGGTCCAGAGCCCTGGCGAGTGATATTTTCCTTTTTCTCTTTTTTGCAGGAGCAGCTCCTCCTTGGAATTAAAAATAAATATTGAAAATGCTCTATGAAGAAGAGCCTTTTCATGTACCTTGAGCTTTTCTTCATAACCTACTTCTCTGTCTTCCTCATCAACTAAAAGAATCAATTCCTTATTTTCCAATTATATCATCCCCTTATCTCATTTACTTTTTGCCCTTTGTACAGTCTTATAATATTTAAAAATTCCGTTCCATATTTTTCGCTCTTATTTTCCCCTATTCCTTTAAGCTCCAAAAGCTCCTCTTTACTCTCTGGCAGGGCACGGCACATTTCTATGAGCACTGAGTCAGAAAAGACAATATAAGGAGGAAGTCCTTCCTTTTCTGCCAGCTCTCTTCTAAGCTTCCTGAGACGAAGAAATAAGGGTGATGAGGTTACCTCCTCCTCTTCCTCACCTATAAGCTTTGTAAACAACCTTTCCTTACCTTTTAATAGATTTATGGATTTACTGTTTAGCTTAACCATAGAATAGGTATTTTCTTTTTTATCTAAATATCCCTCTCTTAAGAGAGTATGTATTATGTCCTTAATAAATTTTGAGCTGTATTTCTTCATTATACCATAGGTAGGTATATTATAAAGCTTATATTCCGATATTTTGGGACCTCTATACCCCTTTAGGATGTCTGTAATCATGCTAATACCATACTTTTCATGAGTTCTATATATACAGGATAAAACCATTTGACTTTCCTTGGTAATATCTTTTAGCTCACTGTTATTAACACAGTTGCAGCAGCAGGAGCAATAATCCTTTAAGGCTTTTTCACCAAAATACTCAAGGATGTAATTACTAAGACAGCCTTCACAGCTGCCATACTCATTCATTTTTTCAAGCTTAGCTAGCTCTATGGGAAGCCTATCTATGGATGAGCTGTTTTTTAGGAGAAATTCTTGAAGAGCAGCATCCTTTGAGTTATATAATAAATAGCAGCTGCAGGGATCCCCATCCCTTCCTCCTCTTCCTATCTCCTGATAATAGCTTTCTATATTCTTAGGAATGGAATAATGTATTATGTATCTTATGTTAGGCTTATCTATTCCCATACCAAAGGCATTGGTAGCCACCATTAATGGAGTTTTATCATAGATAAATTCCTCCTGATAGAAGCTTCTTTCCTTTTCTTCCATGCCACCATGATACTTTCCAGCCCTTATCCCAAGAGACAAGAGATATTTTTGAAGCTCCTCTGTTTCTTTTCTAGTAGGCATGTATATAATTCCGCTGACCTCACTGTTTCTCCTTATAAAATTCATTATAAACTCAAGCTTTTCATCCCTGTTATCAACCTTTTTAATATTAAGGAGAAGATTATCTCTAGCAAGGCTTACAGAAAATATTTCTGGCTCCTTAAGCCTTAATAAGGAAAGGCTATCCTTTACCACATACTCTGTAGCAGTGGCGGTAAAGGCAGTGATTACAGGACGCTCTTTCAAGGCTTCTACGAAAGGAGCGATGGCTCTATAGCTTCCTCTAAAATCATGCCCCCATTGCGAAACACAATGTGCTTCATCTATAGCAATCTGGGATATTGATATATTTTTTATGATTTTCACAAAGGAATCCAGCTCAAGTCTTTCTGGTGCTATGTACAAAAGCTTATAAATACCTATGTCTGCATCATCTATTATTTCCTTTATCTCTTTAAAGGTAAGGCTACTACTTATATAAGCAGCGGATATTCCTATAGCTTTTAAGGAATCTACCTGGTCCTTCATTAAAGATATTAGAGGAGAAATCACAATAGTTACACCAGGGAAAAGTACCGCTGGTATCTGATAGCATAAAGATTTCCCAGCCCCCGTAGGCATAAGCGCAAAGGTATCCTTTCTCTCTAGAATGCTCTCTATTATTTTATCCTGGCCTTCCTTAAAATTATGAAAGCCATAGTATTTTTTTAGTACTTTAAAAGCTTTATCCATCATAATGCAGGACTCCTATTTTTTATGATTATACTTATGATTATAACCAATTAGCTTTATAAATAAAAGAGCAGCATGACTGCTCAAAAGCCTTCAGTCATGTTGCTCATCCTATATCATAATTATCAATCTTATTTGTGCATTCCTACACTCTTTGCAAGCTCTATACCTCTTTTTGTAATTGCGCAGCCTCCCATAGCTGTTTCTCTAAGCTCCATGGGAAGAGACTTACCAATTCTATACATGGCTTCAATCATATCATCAAAGGGTATTCTACTTAGAACTCCAGCCATAACCATCTCTGCTGTGGTAAGAGCACTAACTGCTCCTGCAGCATTTCTCTTTGCACAAGGCACTTCTACCAGCCCTGCCACTGGATCGCATACGAGTCCTAGTATGTTTTTTATAACTATAGCTCCAGCATTTAAGGCCATTTCAGGGGTTCCGCCCATCATTTCTACCACTGCAGCAGCAGCCATGGCTGCCGCAGAGCCGCATTCCGCTTGGCATCCTCCCTCCGCTCCTGCCAGAGTGGCATTCTTAGCTATTATCATTCCCACCGCTGAAGAGGTGAAGAGTCCCATAACCATCTCCTCTTCTGTAAGATTTAGCTGTTCTCCAGCAGTTATGATAACAGCAGGCAATATGCCGCAGGAGCCTGCTGTTGGTGCAGCAACAATCCTTCCCATGGAAGCATTAACTTCCGAACAAGACAAAGCTCTCGCCATGGCTTTAACCATGGTCATTCCCGTAAGGCTTTTCCCTTTTTTAATATATTCACTGAGCTTGTAAGCATCGCCACCTATGAGACCTGTAACGGATTTGACCTCTTTATCCATGCCCATAGCTGCTGATTGCATCATTACTCTTAAATTCTTGGTCATCCTCTTAATCAGCTCTTCTCTGGTATCCCCGGTGTTTTCCATTTCAAGAAGAATTGAATACTCAGCAAGAGAGATGTTTTTAGCGGTGCATATTTTTAAAAGCTCTTCACCATTTCCTGCATACATTAAGCTTCACCCTCCTTTACAGGACTTATGTAGGTAACGCTTTTTACGTCCATAATACCTGTAATGCAATCTAGTACTGCCTGTGGAATGTTATCATCTGTTTCAAAAACCATGGTAGCAGTGTCTCCTCTATGGTGCCTAAAAACCTTCATATAAGCAATATTAATCCCTTGGGTATATAACAAGGTTGTTACCTTAGAAACCTGCCCTGGAATATCCTTATGACTTATGATTAAGGTTGGATATGCGCCAGTAAATTCCACTTCCTCACCGTCTACCTCTGTAATTATAATGCTTCCTCCTCCGATTGAGGAGCCCTGTGCTGTAAATTGTCTTCCTCCCCTGCAGCCTATCAGGGCCTTCACTGTATTAGGATGTACATCTCCTAAATCCTTCTCCGTGAAGATAATATCTATATTTCTTTCCTTTGCTATTTCTAAAGCATCTCTTAATCTCTCGTCACTTGGTTCCATACCTAATATTCCTGCAACCAGTGCTCTATCTGTACCATGACCCCTATAGGTTTTTCCAAAGGAACCATGAAGTAAAAACTCTACCTTTTCAATATCCTCTCCTGCCATAACTCCAAAGATCTTGCCGAGTCTAGCGGCACCTGCCGTATGAGAGCTGGAGGGTCCAATCATTATAGGACCTAATACATCAAAGACTCCATATTTTTTCATTTATCTTCCCCTCTCTATTTCTTACATCAATATCTATGCTCAGGGTATATTTTATAACAGTTACTATGAAATTAAAATAGAAAAGTTGTCCTGAGGGTTAAAGTAATTAAAATAATATTAATTATATAGCTATTAAGACTATATATTATTTATATAGTATAACTGGTGTACCTACATTTACTCTTGAATATATAGTTGCAGCTACTGATTCAGGAAGATTGACACAGCCATGAGATCCATTAGATAAATATCTATCACCACCAAAGGTTGGTTGCCAGTTGGCATCATGTAAGCCTATACCGCCATTAAAAGGCATCCAGTAGGAAACAGGAGTTTCATACTCTCTTTTTCCAGTCTTAGGGTCGATCTGTCCTCTTAATATTGAGGGGCTTTGCTTATTATAAACTCTATATATACCCGAAGGAGTAGCATTACCTTTATTAGGATTTCCCGTAACACAGCCACTGGAAAGAACCATTACCCCATCGTTATAAAAGTATAGCTGCTGATTTGTTAAGTCAATTTCAACATAAGAATTGCCGATACCGTTATTACTAGAAAATTCTTTTTGTGAATAGATTGGCTCTCTTGTAACAGTCTCTTTATTGATTATATTTTTAATTAACTCCTCTGCCTCCTTACTTTTATTTACTATATACCCAAAGTTCCCACCAGCTACTTTAATTTCTCCTCTTTTTGTGGTTTTAAACATTTTGGAATTACCATAAGTATTGTAGCTATTGGCTAGTTCCTGTACATACCTTTCTACCTGGGAAGCATCTATAGCTACGCCATTAGCTTCATCATATTTCAACCATTTATAGTAGGTCAAAGGTCCACAGATAAGCTCCCCACCAGGAACCTGATAGGTTATATGAGCTTTCACAAATTCATTCAAGGAATTATTCTTCTTGTTTAAAGCTTCATTATCTGAAAGGACCTTAGGCTTTTCATAATACTCTCCACTAGTAAGATCCACTTCAAAAACACCCTCAGCAATTAGTTCCTTTGCTGATTTATAAAAATCCTCTAAAATTAAATTTGTTCCCTGATGCTCCTTTTTAATAACAAAGCTTTTTTCACTCTCACTAAACTCTATTTCTGCATCTTTAGTTACATCATTGCTGCCACTTTTATAAAACTCTGATTCACTTATTTTATCCTGAAATTTCTTTCCATCGATTTTAAGGTTATCTAACTCAAAGTTTTTTGTAGTAAACAGTTTTTCAATTATTCCTAAATCATCTTCCAGTTTTTTTATTTCTGTTAAGGATTCCTGTAATTCATAGGTCAAACCAAAATCATCCTTTAGAGAGTATTCATAGATATTTTCTTTTTTATCCTTAATGACAAAGGTTTTATTATCTAATACCTTAGAAATAGCTTTAGAAGCCTCTTCAAGATTCATATTACTAATTTCAACCCCATTAACATAAGTATGTCCATAAAACGTATCAGCATACTTTAGCTTGAAACCAATAAAAAAAGCTATAAAAAATACAATTATTGAAGCCAGGATAATAAGCATTACCTTCAATACTTTTGGCATTAGTATTTTACCTTCGCTTGCCCTAGTTTTAATGTCCATATCAATACCCCCATAGCAAAATTAAAAAGCAACTAAATTATCTTATTTATCTCTATAACTATATTATAAGAGAGAAAATATTAGTAATCAAATATACTTAACTATTATAAATAAATATACTGAAATATTATTAATTTTCTATAAGGAAAAAGCATAAAACCAAGTAATAGCTGTTGGTTTTATGCTTTTTGTTCTAAGCTGCTATAAAGAATAGGCTTCCCTAACACTTGCTAAAAAATTTATATTGGATGATCTAATAAAAATATACTTAATAACCTCAATACTTATAAAATAGACTTCCACCTATAAATTCTCTAAGTATTGAATTATCAGGAACATAATCTCCATTTATATCCTTAAAAAAACCTAATAAGCTTTTTAATCTGGAGGCCTCATAATAAACTGGTGAATCGGGCTTTATTTTATCAAGCTCAATCAAAGCAAATCTTTTTAGAACGGAAAGCTCATATACCAAGGTGGAATTAAACATTACATCTGCTTCCTCCTGATATACGAATATATTTTTTTCCTCCCCTCGTTTTATCGATGGCCATAAGGTTAATGTTACCTCAGAGCTGTAGCCTCGAGAGAGGATATCCCTTACTATTCTTCTAATCCTTCTTACATCAGTGGTGGCCACCCTATTATGATTATCTATATTTAGCTGAGTTAAGGCACTGATATATATCTTAAATTTATTTTCATCTAATATTGTAGCTGTAAGCTTAGGATTTAAGCCATGGATCCCCTCAATAATAAGTATACCCTTTTGAGGAAGCTTAAACTTATTACCCACCCATTCTCTTTCTCCTGTATAGAAATTATATTTAGGAATTTCCACCTCCTGACCATCCATAATCAAGCTTAAATGCTTGTTAAACAGCTCTAAATCTAAGGAATCTATGGACTCATAATCAGGCTTTCCTTCATCATCTAGTGGAGTGTTAGTTCTATTAACAAAATAATCATCTAAGGATATAGCTTTAGGAATATAACCATTTACCCTAAGCTGAATAGCAAGCCTATTGGCAAAGGTAGTTTTTCCAGAGGAGGAGGGGCCAGCGATTAATACCACCTTAGCTTCTCTTCTTTCTGCTATCATATCGGCTATATAAGCTATCTTCTTTTCATGAAGAGCCTCTGACACCCTGACAATATCCACAATCTCTCCATTGACTATCTTATCGTTAAGAGATCCAACGTCAGCAACTCCAATTATGTTGAGCCAATGTTCAGTTTCCTTGAATATCCTAGAAAGCTTTTTATACTCTTTAAATGGAGGTATTTCCGTAGGGGTTTCCACTGGTGGAAGCCTTAAAATAAATCCTGGCTCATAAAAAATCAGATCAAAATATTTAATCACCCCGGTGGAATAGGCCATGGGACCATAAAAATAATCATATCTTCCCTGAAGCTCATAGAGCTTTACAGTATCTGCTGTAACATATTTAAGAAGCTTAACCTTATCCTCCATTTTATAGGAACGAAAAAGCTCCATGGCTTCCTCTTTTTTCATTGATACCTTATTTATTTTAATGTCCTCATCTATAAGCTTCTGCATGTATTCCTTGACCTTTCCTACTTCCTCTTCTGTAAGAGGCACATTCCTGTGAATCTCCCCATATATCCCCTTACTTATAGAGTGTTCAATGGTTATTTTGCTTTCAGGAAAGAGATCTAACACCGCCTTTATAAGAATAAATTGCAGAGTTCTAGAATAGCTATTGTTTCCAAGAGAATTATTAAGAGATACGGCTTCAAATATCCCCCCCTCTTCTAGCTGACTTCCCAGCTCATAATATTTACCGTTTATCATGGCAAGTACCGGAGGAAGGAGGCTCTCTTCATAGTTTTCCTTTATTATATCCCATAAGAGCTTACCTTTTTCCGCTTTTATCTTTTTACCATTACTTAATATCAATTCCATCCTCATAGCATTCACCTCATCTATACAGGTTTTAAAGTTTTAATATTATTATACTTTAAATTTCATCATTGATGTCATAAAACAAAGAAATTTACAAAAACTATCACAAGGGAGGTGAAAAATAGATGTTTGTCCTAATAATAAGAACTATAATTCTATTTTTTATCGTTGTATTTGTTATGAGACTCATGGGAAAAAGGCAATTAGGACAGCTTCAGCCTTATGAGCTGGTAATAACTATAATGATTTCAGAGCTTGCTACTCTTCCCATGCAGGATGTGCGTCTTCCACTACTTTTAGGAGTCATTCCTATACTTACCATGCTTATACTTCAAATTATCCTTTCAGAGGTTCAGCTTCATTTTGAAACCTTACGAAAAATTATCGATGGAAAGCCATCAATACTCCTAAGAGATGGAAAGCTTGACACTGCTGCTCTAAGAGAGCAGAGAATCAACGTAGACGATTTAATGGAAGAGCTTAGAATAAGCGGACATTTTAACTTTAGCGATTTAGCTTACATCATCCTAGAGAATAATGGGCAGCTTTCTATTATACCTAAGGCCGAGCTTGCTCCTGTAACAAAGAAAGATTTAAATATTCCTTCCACGGAGGATAGCCTGCCAGTGATTCTCATATTAAACGGTAAGGTGCAGAGCAGCAATCTTAAGTCAATAAATAAGAGTGATAAATGGCTAAAAAATCAAATTAAAAACCAAAAGATAACTAACTATGAGGATATTTATCTTGCTATGGTGGACTCTAATAGAAACTTCTATTGTCAAAGGAAGGAGCAAAAATAACTAGCAGGAGGTAACCCTTTGAAAAACGTCGCTATCGCCTTTATCCTGTTTATTATACTAATTGCTTTTATGGTAGCTTCCAACAGCAAAACTCAAAGCTTTCTGAATGAAATAATAAAAACCTGTGAGAATCTAGAAGAGCTTATTAATGATGATAGATGGGAGGAAGCCTACGATATAGCTAATAAATTTCACAACAAAATCGATAAAAGGACTTCAGAACTCAGCCTATATTTAAACCATCAGCAGGTAGACGAAATTACTCATGAGCTTTATGGACTAACTCAGTATATCAAAGAAGAAGAAAAGGCAGATGCCCTAGCTGGAGTGCATAGTATAAAACATAGTGCTAAGGTTGTGAAGGAGCTTCAAAAATTCTCAATAGAAAATATCTTTTAATAGAGCTTATAAATTTTATTATGACAACAATTGTATAATTTATATTAAAATTAAGAATTCTTTAAGATAAATAGTAGAAAATATAGTAAAATTAATATATAATGTACTTAGATATTTGTCCCACCTGGGGCAAATTTGTTCCCGTATAAAACTTTTATAAAGCTTTATAAATATGTTAATTAAGGAAAGGTGGTCCAAAAATGGCATTAGTAACTACAACTGAAATGTTTAAAAAGGCCTATGAAGGTGGCTATTCAATAGGTGCTTTCAATATTAACAATATGGAAATATTACAAGGGGTTCTCAGAGGAGCAAAGGCAAAAAATTCTCCAGTTATCCTTCAATGCTCTACTGGAGCTATTAAATATGCAGGTCCAGAAATGCTAAAGGCTATGGTTGATGCTGCAATAGCAGAAACCGGTGTTGACGTTGCACTTCACCTTGATCATGGTCCAGACCTAGAAGCTGTAAAGATGGTTATAGATGCTGGTTTCACCTCCGTTATGTTTGATGGTTCTCATTATGATTATGAAGAGAACGTAGCTAAAACTAAAGAGGTTGTAGAGTATGCTCATGCTAGAGGAGTAGTAGTAGAAGCAGAACTTGGTGTTTTGGCAGGAATAGAGGATGATGTTGTTGCTGCTGAGCATGTATATACTGATCCTGCTCAAGCTGTGGACTTCGTTAAAAGAACAGGCTGCGATTCCTTAGCAATAGCTATAGGAACCTCCCATGGTGCTTTCAAGTTCCCACCAGACTTCAAGCCAGAGCTTAAGTTCAATATTCTTGAAGAAATAGGAAAAGAGCTTCCAGGCTTCCCTATAGTACTTCATGGAGCTTCTGCCGTAGATGCTGAAGCCGTAGCTACCTGCAATAAATTTGGTGGTGCAATCAAGGATGCTAAGGGTATTCCAGAGGATATGCTGAGAAAAGCTTCCTCCATGGCTGTATGTAAGATAAATATGGATACAGACTTAAGACTTGCCATGACGGCAGCTGTAAGAAAGGTATTTGGAGAAAACCCTGGTGAATTTGATCCAAGAAAATACTTAGGCGCTGGAAGAGATGCTGTTCAGAAGGTTGTTGAATATAAGATCGACCACATACTAGGATCCGCTAACGCAATGAATAAATAATTTTAAATAAAAAATAAGAAGAGGAGCCTGCTCCTCTTCTTATTTTTCAATATAGTTCATTATATGCTTAACTATCATATTAATGCTTCCATCGCCATTTCTAACAATCTCAAAGCGATTAATATCGTTATAGGCTTCTTCCGTAATATATAAATCAATATCTCTATCAATTTTTAGTCTTATTCTTTTCAGCTTTTTCTCCACATACTCCTTGTCAAGGATAACCTCTTCTTCAAGGCCTTGTGAAGCTGTATATTCCTGAAAGCTTCTTTTCTTTTCCGGTTCATCTCTAAAAAGCTCTTCGCTTAAGGCATCTATATTTATGCTCTCCTCTTCCTTAAGCTTCTGCTTGAGAGTACTTCTAAGCTGTTCTGCCCTGTCAGCATCCTCTGTTATGTTGTTTCTAGTCCATGCCTCTGCAGCTTTTAAAAGCCCTTTTGTCATGTCTCTTTCGTTTTTTATAATATTACAACCCAAGTAACTAGAAATAAAATAATTACTCCCGTACTCTTCTTCATTTTTTCCCTTAGCTTGTTTATCAATAACCATGAGATTAAATTCCTGATCTTCTTTTATAAGCTTAATGAAGGCTGACTTTTGAAGCTTTTGTCCTCCTCCAGGCAGTCCTGTAGTATGAGGGATTATATTGATTCCAATCTGATCATCAACAAAATCTATCTCATGAGTAAAGTTCTTAACATAATCCATTTTTAATATGCCAATCATAGGACCATATTCTGTAGTGAGATTAACTACCATAAGGTCACAGGAAGGAATATTTCCATTCCCCTTTATTAAAGAAAATAGCTGCCGTGCTAACTCCTGAGAAGCCTCTATAAAACTTAAGCCTTCCCCTTTTAAAAATTCCTGACTGACGTCTTTTACTACGGTTCTTTTATTAAAAAGGGCATATTTAAGCTCCTCATCCTTAAAGGATCTTTGTAGATGCTTCAATATAAATTTATAAACATCTTCATTGAGCTCTAGGGTGAAGTTATTAAGTATAGGTTCATCACTGTTACTATCAAGGATGTGAATAATTGCTTCGTTTATAGTAATATCATTGATGTATTCCATGGCTTACTTCCTCTTTAATTAAATAAATTTTTTCACTGCCTTTGGATTATATATAAAGCATAGATCCACAAATTCCTTATTAGGTACAAATATAAGCTGTGCTCTTTTTCCCCCACCGTTAATTATTGCTCCATACTTCCTATTAGTATCTCCATTAGGAACGGCATTAATTATTTTTTCTGGTTTTCCAGAAAAGCTTTTGTATTCGGAGCTATCTAAGGGGGCTAAAAGCTCTACTTCCTTCATATTAAAGGTGATAAGCTTCTTTCTGCTCTTTGCTTCAATTATCTTATCAACATCAACTTCCCCATTGGTTATACTATACTCATATTCTAAATAAAGCCTTCTCTTTAATAAGAATAACCCCACAGCAGCTAGTCCAAAAATTGCTGCAAGAATAAGCTGAAAAGTACCTAGGAATAATACCGCTAATGCTCCAAAAATATAGGTAAAAACCTTAGTTGTTTTATAGGCTGTCCCACTGTTTGCTCTTACCAGTTGTTCTTTAAAATTATCCACAAAAAAACTCCTCTCTCCATTTGTAAATATTGTATAATAGATTATAACATAAATATAAGCTTTATCTAAACTAATACATATAAAAAATAGGAGGCTCACCATGGAAGAAATGGAAGTAAAAATTTTAGACATAGATTTAGAAAAAATCAGGCAGATTATGGATAAAAATAGCATTCCCCTTATTAAAAAAGAAGATCAGATAAATAATATTTATGATTTTGAAGATAAAAGCCTACTAAAAAACAAAGGCTATGCCAGAATCAGAGAAGTGCATAACCTCCTTACTGACAATAAAGAATACTATATGACCGTTAAAAGAATGCTCAGCCAGGAGATATTTAAAAGGATGGAGGAAAGTGAAACAACTATAGCTTCCGGTGAAGAAGGCAAAAAAATATTTAAAGCTCTAGGCTTAGTACCAGTAGAGGTTATAAGAAAGTACAGAGAAAGCTATAAATATAAAAATACCCTGATAGAAATTGATATAAACTCACCAGAAATCTATCCCCATCCATACTTAGAAATCGAGACCATAAGCAAAGAGGAATTCTACGAGGTTTTGGATTTGTTAGGCTATACAGAAAAGGACACAACCTCTAAAACCATATATGAAATATTGAAGGAAAAAAATATTAAAAGTCCTCTCCCAGAAGGCATATAAGTACATAAGCTCAGCTCCTCATGATATAGGTTGTCCATATCTCATGGGAATGCTGAGCCTTCTAATTTAATCAAGTCTGTAGATTATTATTGTACACTTAGCGCATTTATCTTAACCTGCCAACATAGTCAAAATAAACATTCCAAGAAAAATGATAATACAAAGTATCATGCCAAAGCTCTTAAAAATAGTTGAAGCACCTTTTATTTCTTGGGAATAGGAGCTTCCGGAATATCTTTCGCCATCACTAAAGAAAGCAGTAAGGCTCTTTCTTTTCACTATTAATATTACCAATCCAATAAAAGCAAAAATATACTGAGAAAACACCAGTATGAGCAGCAAAAATAACTGAAGTAGCTCCTCTGTATTCCCTGTAGAAAGATACTGAAAAATCTCAGTAGCTTCCATGTTCTCTATAGGGATAAGGACAGGATAAAGAGCAGATATGAGCACAGATACTGAGTTTAATATCATATGAAGTATTATACTATAGGTAAGCTTTCCAGTTTTAATATAAATATAAGCAAAAAGCATACCTAAGAGAAAAGCATAGAAAAACTGCTGAAAATTCCAATGAATAAGGCCAAATAACAGTCCTGAGAGAATTAAAGACAGCTTAGATCCATACTTTATAGTCCTATCTATAAGAAGCTTACGAAAAATAAACTCCTCTACTATTGGAGCTGTGATGCCAGCAAAGAGGAAATTTACAAGAATATCTTCTCCAGAAGATATCAATTCTACTGCAGCACTGCTGGAGGTAATTCCAAAAAGCATATTAAGTAAATAATTCACTGCAATTCCTAGGAGTGAGCCAACAATGGATAAGGTGTACATTATCATAATAGCTCCTATAAAGGATGAAGCCTTAATATTGCTTTTTTCAAGCTTCCTTGCCTCTAGCCTTTTTACAACTATATATAGCACTGGAAGAGCAATAAAAAGCATGGCTATATAATTTGAAATAAAAAGTCCCCACATGGAACCTGCAAAATCTGCATTAATACCAAAAATAATATTTCCGATTAACACCTGAGCTACTAACCATATTACTCCAAAAGCAATAAATCCATACCCTATACGTGAGGTGGCTGCAATCGCCTCAATAGTCAGCTCATTACCTTCCATCCCTTCTGGAAAAATAAATTCTTGGTGATCTTCTCTATTATCAGTCATTTACACACTCCCTCTATTTTAGAAGCAATATTAAATATTACCATCTATATATATGTCAATTAATATTAATTATAGCAAATTTCCCAAGGTTTTAATTAAGATTTACAGATATATTTTGTTACATTTTTTTAAATAAAAAAGGTTGTCCAAAAAGTCTATAGACTTTTAGACAACCTTTAATTATTTTATATTATTTCTCTTCACCGAAGTATCTTTCTAAAAGACCTTCAAAAGCTCTACCATGTCTAGCTTCGTCCTTAGCCATTTCGTGAACTGTATCATGGATTGCATCGTGGTTAGCTTCCTTTGCTCTCTTAGCAAGATCGAACTTACCAGATGTAGCACCATTCTCAGCGTCTACTCTAAGCTCAAGATTTTTCTTAGTGGAGTTAGTTACAACTTCTCCTAGAAGCTCAGCGAATTTTGAAGCGTGCTCAGCTTCTTCCCAAGCTGCTTTTTCATAGTAAAGTCCTATTTCTGGGTAACCTTCTCTGTGAGCTACTCTAGCCATTGCTAAGTACATACCAACCTCACAGCATTCTCCTTCAAAGTTTGCTCTTAAATCAGCCATTATATCTTCAGAAGCACCTTGAGCTACTCCTACTACGTGCTCACAAGCCCAAGTTCTCATTCCTGATTGCTCTGAGAATTTATCAGTTCCTGCCTTACAGATTGGGCATAATTCTGGTGCTGAATCTCCAGTATGAACATATCCACATACATTACAAACAAATTTTTTCATCTTATGTCCTCCTAAACTATCGATGTCTATATTTAAAAATTACATCGCTATCAATTACAATTGTAATTATATAATAATAATTATCCTTTTGCAAGGATTATTTTAATGAAATTATAACTAATTAGTAATAATTACATTCATTCGACAAATACTTTCAAATGAAATTAATTATCATTTTTTTCAATATATGAATTAACAACTGCGGTACTACCTTTATATGAATATGATGGATATAACCATACAAAAAAAGAGTGACCTAATATTAACTTGGTCACTCTTTATTTTAACTGGCATTACTTATAGCCTTTATCTCCAGCATGCCTTTTATTCCATTGATGACATAAGCCGCTATGGTATCTTCATCCTTCTTTAAAGGAATGTGTTTTTCTTTACTTGAGGAAATAGCTGCTCCATATATGCTCCAAGAGGACAAGGTCGCTGCAGTGTTTAAAGACTCTTCTGTACTTTCAGGATACTTCTTCTCCAGAAGGCTTATAAATAGCTTGTGTAGTTCATCCTTTATCACTCTTTCAAAGATATCAATAAAAGATACGAATTTACAGGAATACTTTTCGAAGAGATTTTCTTGAAGGTTTGTTAGAGATGTAAAAATGCCTTCAATTTGCTCTACATTTAAATCCTCACTTCCATCTAACCGAGAAAATAACCTATTCCTAAAGCTCTCTCTGATAACCTCCTCCATAAGATTATATTTATCTGTAAAGTGATAATAAAAGGTTGCTCTATTAACAGCAGCCTGATTAGTTATATCTTTTATAGTAATAAGCTTAAATTCCTTTTTTTCCAAAAGTATTATAAATGCATTGATAATGAGTTTTTTTGTGCGAAGTACTCTAGGGTCAGTTTTCGTTTCAGTCATTTTTACCTCCCCATACTTTTCCTACAAATAAAACCATCTGTTGTATAAGCAACAAAATCAAGAAATTATTGGTTGAAAGGAAAAATATTAACTATATAATCTAAAGTAAATAATCTTCCAATCAAGAAGAAATTTACTAAAATAGCATAAAAATGATAACAAATTGTTTATATTTTATTAATTCTTCATTTTTATATCATCTTTATCACAATTATATCAAAAAAAATAAATATAAACATTACAAAAAAATAAATTTTTACACAAAATAATTGATTTAACAGGAGGAAAAAATAATGAATGTATTAGTTATTAAAGCTAATAACAGACCCGATGGAATCTCTACTAGAATGTATGAAACCTTTATGGATACTATAAAAGATACAAAAAATCTTGAGGTAGTAACCTATGATTTGTTTAATGAAGACATGCCTTATTTAGGACAGGAGTTATTTGATGCCTTTGGCAAGCTTCAGGCTGGGGTGGAATTAAATGATTATGAAAAAAGACTTCTTGCTGCAAAACAAAAAGCAAAGGATTTAACCGCTGCTGCAGATGTAATAGTTATTGCCTTCCCTCTCTGGAATTTAACTCCTCCAGCAAGATTACATACCTACATAGATTATATTTCCGAGGCAGGCTTTGCCTTCAAATACTCCCCTGAAGGAGATCTTATACAGATGCTTGGAGGCAAAAAGGCAATTGTTCTTTGTGCAAAGGGTGGGATATATTCAACACCTGAAAGAACAGCCATGGATATGACAGTATCTTATATCAGAAACCTCTTTACAGGTATGTTTGGCATAGAGATTACTGAAGAGGTAGTTATCGAAGGACATAATGCCTTCCCAGATAGATCTGAAGAAATCATAGAAAAGGGCTTACAGGCTGTAAAAGCTGCTGCTAAAAAGCTTATTTAAAATTAATTAGAATAAAACGGGCCCAGTTACGATTGGGCTCTTTTTTTATAAAAATAATCCCCTAAATACTGAGATATAATACCATGGTATTGACCTTTAAGCCCCTCTAGGTTATAATTTATTCATTATTTAATACTTAAGCTATGATATGGAGTAATAGTGTTTCCCTATAGTCACAGAGAGCTGCTTAACCCGCTGAGAGGCAGCACTATATAAATACGAACTTGCCATGGAGCTTACCTGACTAAAAGCAGGTACGGTGATTCCGTTAAAATTCTTAAGCTGAGGTGCTTTTTTTATGCACCTAATTAGAGTGGTACCGCGGAACATAACCTTTCGTCTCTTTGTAGAAGGAAGGTTTTTTTATTTACAAAAAAATAGCTATAGAACTAATAAAACGAGGAGGATAAATATGAGCAACTACTCTACTGCCATAGATAAAAAGTGGCAACAAAAATGGGAAGATACAAAGCTATATAAATTCAACCCTGATAAAATGGATAAGAAGCTTTATGTATTAGAAATGTTCTCTTACCCATCAGGAGCTAATCTTCATGCCGGACACTGGTACAATTACGGATTAGTAGATTCCTGGGCAAGATTTAAAAGAATGCAGGGTTATAATGTTTTCCAGCCCATGGGCTTTGATGCCTTTGGACTACCAGCAGAAAACTATGCTATAAAAACAGGAATACATCCTTGGGATTCTACCAAAAAGAATATAGAAACCATGGAAAAGCAGCTAAAAGCAATGGGAGCTATGTTCAACTGGGATAACGAGGTGGTGACCTGTGATCCAGAATACTATAAGTGGACTCAGTGGCTATTCTTAAAGCTATATGAAAAAGGCTTAGCTTATAGAAAAAAAGCTCCAGTAAACTGGTGCCCATCCTGTAATACAGTTCTTGCTAATGAGCAGGTACAGGATGGCAGCTGCGAACGCTGCGGCACAGAGGTAACCAAGAAGGACTTAACTCAATGGTTCCTAAAAATCACAGATTATGCTGATGAGCTCTTAGAAGGCCTAGATACAATTGATTGGCCCGAAAAGACTAAAGCCATGCAGAAGCACTGGATAGGTCGTTCTACCGGAGCAGAGGTTACCTTTAAGGTTAAGGATAGCAGTCTTTCCTTCGATGTATTCACCACAAGGGTAGATACACTCTTTGGTGTTACCTATGTAGTTTTAGCTCCTGAAAACCCACTGGTTGATCAGCTTACCACAACTGAAAATAAGACTGCTGTAGAAGCCTACAAGGATGAGGCTAAGAAGCAGAGCGATATTGAAAGACAATCTCTAACCAGAGAAAAAACAGGGGTGTTCTCCGGCTCCTACGCTATAAATCCTATTAATGGTAAGGAAGTACCTATATGGATAGCTGATTACGTCCTTGCTACCTATGGAACAGGAGCAGTTATGGCGGTTCCTGCTCATGATGAAAGAGATTATGCCTTTGCTACTAAGTATAATCTTCCTATAGAAAGAGTAATTGCGGCTAAAAAGGGTGAGTCAACTCTTCCTTATGTAGAATATGGAGTTATGGTTAACTCAGGAAAATTTGATGGTCTCACTACGGAAGAAGGTAAGGAAAAGGTAGTAGAAGAGCTACAAAAGGATGGACTTGGACAGCAGAAGGTTAATTATAGATTAAGAGATTGGCTTGTATCAAGACAGCGTTATTGGGGAGCTCCTGTTCCAATGATTCACTGTGATAAATGTGGAACAGTTCCTGTACCTTATGACCAGCTACCTGTAGAGCTACCTTATAATGTAGAATTCGCTCCTGATGGCAAGTCTCCTTTAGCGAAATCACAGGAATTCATCAATACTACCTGTCCAAAATGTGGAGGTCATGCCCATAGGGATGCGGACACCTTAGACACCTTTGTTTGCTCCTCCTGGTATTACTTAAGATATCCAGACAATAAAAATTCACAGGAGCCTTTTAACAGCGAGATAATAAATTCAATGCTTCCTGTAGATAAATATGTAGGTGGCCCTGAGCATGCTTGTATGCATCTTCTATATGCTAGATTTATAACCAAAGCTCTAAGAGATGCTGGTTATCTAAGCTTTGATGAGCCCTTCCTATCCTTGACTCATCAAGGTCTTATTCTAGGACCTGATGGCTTTAAGATGAGTAAATCCAGGGGAAACACCATATCTCCTGATGACTATATAAAGGAATTTGGTTCTGACGTATTTAGAATGTACCTTGCCTTCGGTTTTGCATACGTTGAAGGGGGAGCCTGGTCTGATGATGGAATAAAATCCATTGCCCGCTTTATAGAAAGAGTAGAAAGACTTTTAGGAAGCTCTAAGGAAAGAATAGACCAGGGCGGAAAGACCACAATAGATAAAGCAGAAAAGGAGCTTAATTTCTGGAGACATAACAGCATTAAGGCTATAACCTCCGATATAGAGATTTTACAGTTCAACACTGCTGTAGCAAGACTTATGGAGTTTGCTAATGCCCTTTCAAAGTATATTCAGGAGGATTCAATTAATCCTGAATTCTTAAAGGAGACAGTAATTGACTTCATAAAGCTCATAGCACCTTTCACCCCTCACTTCTCAGAAGAGTATTACAACAGCTTCTGTCCTTATGAAGGTGCAGATAATGGATATTCTGTATTTAATCAAGGCTGGCCTGAGCTAGATGAAAAAGCTCTTATAAAGGATGAGGTAGAAATAGCCATCCAAATAAATGGTAAGATAAAAGCAAAAACTAATATTGCCACAGGCATTTCCGAGGAGGAAATAAAAGAAATAGCTTTAGCAGAGCCTCACATAGTAGAAGCCCTAGAAGGAAAAAATATTGTTAAGGTTATAGTAATCAAAGGAAGATTAGTAAATATAGTTGCTAAATAATTCAAATAAGGAGTACTGCATTTTTTGGCAGTACTCCTTTTCATATAAATAAAGCTTATCTATAGACATTATTCATCTTTTTTTGATAAAATATATATATAGTTCAGAATATTCAAAAAAGGGGGCCGTATATATGCACGACGATTATGATTATGATGATTATGATGAGGATTTTGAGGAAGGTTATGAAGAAGGCTATGAAGAAGGCTACAGGTCAGGAAGAAAGTCTGCTTCCCCTGGTGGAGGCGGCAGAGGCTCCAGCAGTCAGGGCTGCTATATTGCAACGGCTGTTTATGGCTCCTATGATTGTCCGGAAGTATGGACACTACGAAGATTTCGTGACTATAACTTAAAGAAATCCAAGACTGGGAGGACATTTATCAAGATTTATTATGCAATAAGTCCAACCTTAGTTAAATGGTTTGGAAGCATAAGCTGGCTTAAAAAGCTTATCCGCTATCCTCTTAACGGATTAGTAAACCATCTCAAGGTGTCTGGTATAAAGGACACCCCCTATCACGACACAGAAAATTAAATAAATAAGGGAGACTTATTCCACTTTACACCTCCCATTACCTATGGTAAGGGTGATGGCAAAAAGAATTCGCTCCCTTATTTTATGCTTAAATTAATTTTATTTATTATTAATTTACAAATCTTTTTCTATAGATCTTCTAAAATACTGTGCTTTTCTTGGATTCTGCTTATATCTTTCATACATTTTCAGCTTTTCGCTTATTCTTACTCTAGCATCTCTCTCTGGATGCTCCTGTATATATTTCATGCATTCCTCACTACAAAAGCCCTGATACTTCTCTTCACAGGCTTCGCAGCATAAATGCTGGTCATGACAGTCATCATTAGTACAGTTTATATATCTATCACAGGACTCCCCACAGTGAGAGCACTTAGAAATTATAACATCCTCTTCAGTATTATTTACTTTTACAGCTATTCTCTCATCAAATACATAGCATTTTCCGTCAAAAAGCCGTCCCTTAACCTCTGGATCCTTTCCATAGGTAACTATTCCACCTTCTAAATGATAAACCTCCTCAAAGCCCTTATTCATTAGAACTCCAGTGAGCTTTTCACAGCGAATACCACCAGTGCAGTAGCTTATAACCTTTTTATCCTTATGGTCAGAGAGATTCTCTTCTATCCATTTAGGGAATTCCTTGAAATTCTTAATCTCAGGTCTTATTGCCCCTCTAAAATGTCCAATATCATATTCATAGTCATTTCTTCCGTCAACCACTATTACATCATCTCTCTGAAGCATTTCATAAAATTCCTTAGGATTAAGATATTTTCCTTTCTTCACCTGAGGATTTACATCATCCTCTTCTTTTAGGGTTATGATGCTTTTTCTTCTTCTCACATATAGCTTCTTAAAGGCATGTTCTTCCGCTTCGTCAATTTTAAAAGTCATATCTCCAAATCTTTCATCCTTTTTTAGGATTTCCATGTACTCATCTGTATTTTCCTTAAGTCCTGAAACCGTTCCGTTTATTCCTTCCTCAGCCACCAGTATCCTACCTCTAAGGCCTAAGCTTTTACAAAGCTCTAGGTGCTCCGCTGCAAAGAGCTCAGGATTTTCTATATCGACAAATTTATAATATAGCAATACTCTATAGTGCATATTCCCCATTACTATTACATCCTTTCTTGCCATAACTTTCATATTATATAATAGTGAAAAAAAAGCAATTTGTAAATGATAATTATTATTAATTAAATATAAATATCATAAAAAAAGAATAAATACATATTGTATTTACTCCCTTATAGAAAATTCTCCATTTTTAAAGCTTTTTAGAAGAGTGTCTTCCAGTGATTTTCTCTTATTAGCATACTCTTCAATATTATCTGAGTTTAAATCCTCACATTCCTCGAATAGCTTCTCAGCAACCATTCGTCTGCAGAGTCCTTTCCAGAAAACCGCTTCATCATAAGACTCCTTGAGAACTGCTAAGCTTTCTCCCGCTAGAAGCTCATAGGCTCGCTCTTCCTCTGATTTAGGTTCTAAGACTCTAGATAACTCCTCATGGCCTAATATATACTGTATCAAGGAGAGATATTCTTTAAATTCCTTGCTATCAGCTTCCTTAAAGAATTCCATATTGAATTTTAAAAGCTGTACCAGAGCTCTATATTGTCTAGAAGTAAAATCAATTTTCATAATGTTTCTCCTATATCTCTTATTATATATATTCTATCATTTTACTGCTCCTTTTCCTACCATATAATTTTTCATTTATATTTTCTTCAATAGCTGTACATAATAAGTAATAACTTAATATTACTAGAGCTATTCTTAACTAATAATAATAATTAATTATTTTTCTATTGATAATCATTGAGAATAGTATTATTATTAAAGAAGCAACGAAATATATAAAGAAAGAAGGATTATTTATGAACGCTACAAATACTATTAATATTAGTGAAGCAGCTTATGCTGAGTTCAAACAATTTCTAGATGATAATAACGTTGAAAGTTATAATATAAGAATAAATCTTGCTGGTATAGGCTGTGGTGGCCCTATGTTCAATATCGTTATTGACGAAGCAGCTGAAAATGATATAGTTGAGGATGTTAATGACATAAAGTTCATAGTTGACAAGGATTTAGTCGAGGAATATCAAGGCTTTATAATCCTTTCCAGTGAAGAAAATGACGGAAGAGGTCTAAGCCTTAGAGCAGTTCTTCAGCCAGAAGGCGGATGCTCCTCTTGCGGCGGTGGCTGTCACTAAAATTAATAAAGGATGCTATCACAGCTCTACTGTGATAGCATCCTTTTATTATATGTCTACTCTGAGACTCTGTATACTATTACCCTCTGTATCAATTCCCCATTCTCTCTGCATTTCCTTCACTACCTTTATGCCATAGGATGCCTCTTCCTTTTGAGCGTCCTTTAGCCTTAAGGAAACTACTGATCCAGGGGCATTCTCTACAGAAAGCTCTTCATTTCCTGTAATAATCCATATAGTGCTCCTATTAACTGGTCTTTCTAAAAGCTCCCTCTCCCCTTTTCCATCGGTAAAATATAATAGATAATAATCCCTGAGGTTATTTTCTTTTATGTATTTAAACACCGGTGAGAAGGCCGTTGCCCCGTTATGCTCTAAGGGCTTTCTTATATCCTTTGAGCTCTTAACATTATATGTTCTTCTAATTTCACTGTCACATTCAATAACTCTTAGCTCCCCTTGATAATTATTAACTATAGAGGATAGCTCTATTAATATATCCTGAAGCTCTTTCCCCGTCATGCTTCCAGAAATATCTATAGCTGCAATTATCTTTGGTATCCGTTTAGGGAGTACACCTCTAATATCTAATCTATTAGGCTGTCTTCTATCCTTACGAGTAATAGTTTTACTATAACCACTTTTCATAGTTGCAAGGCTGTTCTTCAAGAGCTCCTGCCAGGATAGCTCCCCTTTTTTATTTCCAGAGCCCAAGTATTCTTCCATACCAATAGGTATGCTGCCTTTAAAGCTTTCTTTAATAGCCCGTTTTTCCATGGCCTCCAGCTCTTCCTTAGAAATATCCTGACTAACGAGCCAAAGCTCATGGGCATCCTCTAAATAATCCTCTGTATCCTCAAAGCTTTTATCCTCACTATCCTCTTCTAAAGAAAGCTTATCTATAGCCTTTTGAATCAGTTCAGCATATAGTTCTAGAGGCATATTTTCTTCTATAGGTACATTATACTCCAGCTTTATTTCATGGAGCTTTCGGCAGAACCCTGGCAAATTTTTTATGTGCTGATTCACCGCAACATCCATGGCAAGATTTATAGCCTTAAGACTATATTTACTTCTTAAATCTCGTATTCTTCTATGATGTCCAAATATAATGTGATAAATTTCATGCTTTAGCAAAGCCTTGATTTCATCACTACTACATATGAGCAGACTCCTGGGATTTATATAAAGTATATATCCATGGCTCTTAGGCATTACTGCCAGAGGCGCTCTACATCTATTAGAAACCTCTCTTTTCATCTGCATTAGGAAAAACCCAAAGAAGCTATCTTCTCTTGTCATAAGCTCTAAGGTGCATTCCTCCATGAGGGATAAAAGCTCTCTTCTTAGCTTTTGAGAATACGGTAAGCCTTCAGGAACATTCAACACTTCTCTATATAGCTCTGATCTTCTAATATCAAAATTCAAGGTTTATCCTCCTTCCCATACGAATTTAACCTCTCAGCTATTTCCCATAGAATCATAAATAACTTCTAAAAGGCGTGCTGATAGCTCTCAAAGAACACTTCTAGGAAGGTGTCATCCTCTAAAAATTGCTCATATAGACTTCCACTATAATTTTCTTTTATCTCTTTCATAAGTCCTATTCTCAGATCCTTTGGATAATGACTTAGAACCTTGGAGAAAATCTCTACTTCCTTGGGTCTTCCTCCTCTCTCCTCTACCTTGCGGAGAAAGTTTCTTCCAAAGATATAAAGCCTTGATGGATTTTCTCTAGAAAGACTTCCTTTTAATTCTTCTGGGATGAGCATTAGCTCCAGCACCCTTTCAGGACTAATCATTGGATTTTTATAGTTCTCTATAAAAGCCATAAAATCCTGAGCTATATCAGCGCCTACATTTCCTTTTATAGCATTATATAAAATCGATGAAGAAAACTCATCCTTGTTATTTTTATATAAGCCATAGACCTTTGATACTCTTTCCCAGCTTCTTGGAGTAGCTTTTATGGTAGCCTTTATATCTGGTGTATGAAGATGCTGTGGAAAGGCAGCAATAAATTCTACCACATGAGGATGAATATTTCCCTCACTGCTCATACCCCAGCTAATCCATTCTTTAGCCTCTGAGTCCATATATAGCCAAACAAATCTGTCCTCCTGAGCAGGGTCCATGTCTACTACCTGATATTCACTATTTTCAAAGCCCTCATATCTTCCAGATGGATTCATGGCAGCAGCAACTCTTACCTCTTCAGGCATCTTAAAGCCATTAATCTCTCTATTTAATATAAGATTCATCAGCTCCTGCTGAACTGCATGGTCGCATCTGTTAAGCTCATCTATAAAAAGCAATATCTTATCTGCCTTTTTATTGTCCAGTACCTCCTGTATTTCCATGAGCTTTGTATGAGCAGCATATACGGTTCTTTTTATCTTTCTTGACCCTTGAGGTCCATGAATCTCTGCCTCCTCTACTGTGGGAAGGCCACCAATCTCTCCCTCCTTTAAGAGGTTAGCATCTATAGTAATAAGGTAATAGCCTTCCTTTCTACAAAGCTTTTTTATAAGTGAGGTTTTACCTATACCGCTTTCTCCTATAATAAGTGGAACTTCTCTGGTCTTTATAACTAATTCTAATGTTTTTAGCGTCTCTTTAAAATTCACTGGTCTACGTCCTTTCTAGCTGTTTTATAAAGACAAGCAGTAATCAACTGCAATTTTTTTAGCGCTCTTGCTTCCAAAATCCCTTATAAAAGCAAGCTTATCCATCTCAAGTATCTCAAGCTCAAAATAACTTTTAATATATTCAGGCTCCAAGTCACTCTCCTGAATTTTCTCTTTTATAAGCTCTACAGCTCTTTCAACCTCTATACTATCATGAAGATATTTTAATACATTTATATTCTTCTTTATAAATTCACCCATCTCTTCTTCATCATAGCTATTAATGTACATTATAGCTTCAGCACTGCCTTCTAGGGCTTTAAGCTTTGTCTCTAAAACAGGCTCCCCTATATACCTTATAGCTCCCCAATACTTAGAAACTGCCAAAAGCTGCGCTTCTACTGAAGGCGATCCTATATATTTGATAGCATCATAATCCTTCTCTATAGCCTGAAGCTGCTGCTCCTTGGTAGGATTATTTATATACTGGATAGCCCAGCCCTTTTCTTCTAAGGCGGCCTTTAATACAGCTTCACTAGGTTTTTTTATATACTTTAAGGCGTGCCAATTACCCTTTACAGCTAAAATTCCTGCCTCCTGTGATAGATTATCAATATACTCAGCAGCCATGGGATCATTCTTTATAGCCAGAAGCTGAACCTCGTTACTAGGCTCCTTTATGTATTGAATTGCACTTCCTTTAAAGGACACTGCCAGAGCCTTTAATTCTTCACTGGGACTTTCTAGATTTCTTATGAATATAGGGTTATCTTTTATAATCTTTTTTAGCTCTTCTACACTCTGCATATTTGACTTAACTTCTTTTATAGTCATTTTAAATTCCTTCCTTTATAATCTTTTTCCTTTTTTACCAATATAAACACTCTTACATAATAAAAAGGTACTGATATCAGCACCTAATTGTCTCTAAACTTTTCTATATCTTTTTGGATAGAATATAGCAAATTATTAAACTCCCAAACCTCACCGTCATCAATAAGCTTATTTAAAGCAACCTGATAACGATTTGCCTCGGATATTTTTCCAATGGACATTAAGGTTAATATGCTATTCATGATATTTGATATCACATCAGACTTCACCTCAAAGAGCTTCTGAGCATCCTTAATTTCATCCTTTATTTCAAGCATTTCCGTATCTAACTGAAAGGCTGCATCTGCTGCACTTTTAAGCTTAAGCTTTATGTTGTCAGGTATCTGCTGCTTATATTTATAGTTTAAGGAATGCTCTATAGTAGCCCAAAAATTCATGGCAAGGGTCCTAATCTGGAATTCAGCTAATATTTCCTTTGTATCCTCAGCCATATTTACTGGATACTTTATAATAACATGATGACTTCTATAGCCGCTTACCTTAACGTTATTTATATAGTCCTTTTCATACATAATCTGCATATCGGTTCTTTTTCTAAGTATTTCAACAACCTTTTCTATATCATCTACAAATTGGCACATAACCCTGATACCGGCTATATCCTCCATTTCATATTGAAGTCTATCTATAGGAATTTCAAATTTGTTAGCTTTTTCAAGAATGCTTGAAACTTCCTTCACCCTACCGGTAATAAATTCTATAGGAGAATATTCATTCTTTCTTCTATATTCTTTTCTAATGCTTCTGAGCTTTACCTTTAATTCCTCTACGGCCTGCTCATAAGGGGTTAAAAATGCCTTCCAATCTTTAATTACTGCCATTTATACCACCCTCTAATCCTCTTTTCTATATACATTATATCAGAATAAAATTATAATGCATCTAATTTTTTCGTGGAAACCCTCGATAATAAGGTTATATGACAATATACGGAAATGAGGGTTAGATTTGACACAGAGTAAAGCATTTGCATCCTCAGCCATATACCTAAAAACAATTAAGTGCCCTCTCTGCCACAGGGAGTTTAAAGAACCAGCACTTAAGACTTCTTCTCTTAGAATTTTAAAAAGAGATAGTGATAATTTCACCTATTATAAGGGTGAAACTCCATACTTCTATGAGGTTTTTCTATGTAATGGCTGCGGCTATGCTGCAATGAACAATGATTTTAATAATATGAAGGATTACCAAAAGGAAAAAATCTTAAAGAATATAACAGTAAAATGGACTCCAAGAGCCTACAATACACCTTATGATGAGAGGATAGCCATAGAAAGATATAAGCTTGCCCTTATTACAACTATAATATCTGAAGGTAAAAAAAGCACAATAGGAATGATACTTTTAAGAATTGCCTGGATGTACAGAAGTCTAGGGGAAGCTGAGGAGCTTCTTTACCTAAAGGAAGCACTTACTGCCCTGGAGGAAGCCTATAATTTAGAAGAGTTCCCTATCTATAATCTTGATGAGCTAAATTTAAAATATCTCTTAGGCGAGCTTAATAGAAGACTTGGTAATGACATAGAAGCGCTGAAGTATCTTGGTGATGTTATAACCTCCTCTAAGGCTACCCCAAGGCTAAAGAACCTTGCCAGGGACCAAAGAGATAAAATTAAAAATAAATTTTAAGGAGAGAATATATGAGACTATTTAATAGAAAGAAGACATCCCCAGAAGAAAATTTGGAAACCTTAATTGAGGAAGTACCAGAGGAAATCCTAGAAATTAAAGAGAGTAATTCTCACAAGGAAATGTTAGAAATAATAGAGGAAGCAAGAAAGCTATATGATGAGAGTCGTGAGATAAACACCTCCTTTGAAAGCTTTATAATTCAGAGCTCAGTACATAACAAGGAGCTATCTAGGGCATCTTTAACCTTAAAGGAATTTAATGATAGAATGGAAGAGCTAGCGTATAATGTAACTAATGTCCATACCTCAGTGCTTGATACTGACAGAACCGCTGACAAAGGTATAAATACCTTAAAGGAGCTTGACTCCTCATTAAAGGATTTAAAGGAAGCCTTCAATATATCAAGTAGCACAGTGGATGCCTTGGTTGGTAAGCTGGAATCAGTAAATACAATAACCGATTCCATAAGCCAGATAGCCTCTCAGACTAATCTTCTTGCTTTAAATGCTGCCATAGAAGCTGCAAGAGCTGGTGAAGCCGGTAAAGGCTTTTCTGTAGTAGCTGGTGAGGTTAGAAAGCTTGCAGAAAATTCAAAGCAAGCAGTACAGAGTATAACAAAAATTCTTGATGAAATAAAAAAGGATATTCTTAATACCTCCTCCGCTGTTTCACAAGGACACACCGCCTTAGACTATCAACAAAAAAGCATAAATGCTTCTAAGGAAGCCTTCCAGGATATAAAGACATCTACCTTAGAAGCATCTGGTGAAATTGACAGCTTCATCATAAACCTAAGCACCACCGCAGAGAAAAAAGATGAAATTATCAGCACTATCGATGAGCTTATAAAGGCATCAGAAGCTAATAGCGCTGATTTAGAAGCCTTAGGAAAATCCATTAATAAAAAAACAGAAGAGCTTTATAGCTTAAAGAATAAGCTCACAGAAACCGATAGTATTCAGTTAGTTTAATTCAAGAAGCCTGGTGTACTCATGATGACACCAGGCCTTTAATTATTTTATTTTCCATATAAGAGCTTCATAGGGGCTCAGAAAGGAAGGAGATTCATCGACATATTACAAAAAAGAGACCTCGCTAACGATATATTAATCGGTAGCGAGAGCCCCTTCTAATTGTTATTCATTAATTGAGCTGTACATAAAGTACTTAAAGCCTAATGGAGAGCTGTAGAAGCCTTCAACATTTTCACTGAGCATGTAGGTATCTACATAGTAATATATTGGAGCAAGCATCCACTCTTCAAAGATTATATCCTCTGCCTTATGCATAAGCTCCATACGTTCTTTTGCATCAGAAGATTTCTTTACCTTAGAAATAAGCTCATCATACTCTTTGTTTGACCATTGAGCATCATTATTTCCACCATCGGTTATCCACATATCTAAGTAGGTTATTGGATCATTGTAGTCTGCTAACCAACCATTACGAGCTATATCATACTCACCATTCTTACGGGTATTGAGGAAGGTTCCCCATTCCTGGGATACTAATTCAACGTTAACACCAATTTTTGACCACATATCCTGAAGAGCTTCACCAATCTGCTGATGACCGGTATTCTCATTATAGAGATATTCAAAGGTAGGTAGGCCTTCACCGTTAGGATATCCTGCCTTAGCAAGATGTTCCTTTGCCAGCTCTAAATTTCCTTCATAGTCTGTTGGATTGTAGTAGTCTCCACCAACTTCTCTGAATTCTTTACTAACGTCTGCATCACTAAGTCCAGTGGATACAAAGGCACCTGCAGGCTCTTGACCTGATTGTCCTATCTTCTCACAGATATAAACTCTATCAATTGCTAGAGTTAAAGCAGCACGAACATCTGGGTTCTTTAAAAATTCATTTTCAGTATTATAGCTTACATAGTAGGTTCCAAGCTGACCTTCCTTGTAGAAGTCTTTCTCACTTGATAAACGCTCAAGCTCTGCATTAGGCATGCTGTCTATGAAGGAAAGCTCACCATTTTCATAGGCAGAAAGCTTTGCATTATCATCTTCCATAAGAACAAACTTAATTTCATCTGGGCCTAACTTTTCGAAATTCCAATAATTCTCATTCTTTTCCATAAGGATATAAGCATCATGAACCCATTCCTTCATAACATAAGGTCCATTACCTACATATGTCTCAGCTTCAGTAGCCCAGCCTTCTACATCCTTTTCAACTGTAGCCTTCTGAACTGGAGCATATGCTGGGAAAGCACATAACTCGAGGAAGTAAGGAGTTACGGATATTATCTTAACCTCTAAGGTCTTTTCATCCTTTGCTGTTACATTGAGCTTGCCATCCTCATAGCCTTCTATAACTTCAAACATATAAGCATAGTCAGCAGCGGTATCAGGGGATATAGCTCTATTCCAGGAATAAACAAAATCCTCTGCAGTAAGTGGAGTTCCATCACTCCATTTTAAATCATCTCGAAGGGTAAAGGTATAGGTTAGTCCATCATCGCTAATCTTATAAGACTTAGCTTGCCCCTCTGTAGGAACTCCATTCTTATCAAGAGTCATTAGTCCTTCAAAAGCATGATTGATTACAGTACCACCATCAACAGCTGAGTTAAGAGCTGGGTCAATAGTATCAGGTTCTGGTCCCACATTTATAGCTAAAGTAACTGGATCTTTGGTTTCTGGATCTTTACCTTCATCAGTACCAGGAGACTTCTCTCCACAGCCTGTGAGAGCAACACTAGCTGTCATCACAAGAGCCAGTACCGCTGCTAAAGCTTTTATTTTTTTCATTTCAATTCCTCCCTAAAGATATTTATGTTAATTAAAATAACATACACCTAAATTTTACTTTCCTAACTTTTAACCAATTTCCTCTATCCTGTGACAGGCTGCAAAGTGGCCGGTACTAAATTCTCTAAATTCTGGCTCTTCCTCTGCACACAGTGAGGTTGCATATTGACATCGAGTACGGAAACGACAGCCACTAGGAGGATTTATAGGACTTGGTACATCCCCCTGCAGAACTATCCTCTGTCTCTTTTTGCTTTCAATAGGATCAGGTATTGGTATTGCTGATAATAGGGACTTTGTATAGGGATGGAGAGGGTTCATAGCAACCTCTCTGCTACTGCTAAGCTCCACGAGCTTACCCAGATACATAACCCCTATTCTATTGGATATGTGCTTAACAACAGATAAATCATGGGCTATGAAAAGATAGGTTAGTCCAAGGTCACTCTGCAGTTCTTCAAACATATTAACAATCTGAGCCTGGATAGATACATCCAGAGCTGATACCGGCTCATCACAAACAATAAATTCAGGATTAACCGCAAGGGCTCTTGCAATTCCAATACGCTGCCTCTGACCACCAGAAAACTCATGGGGGTATCTATTAGCATGCTCGCTATTTAAACCAACTCTGCTGAGCATCTCGATTATTCTATCCTGTCTATCCTTTTTATTTTCAGCAAGCTTATGAATATCGATTGGCTCTGCCACTATATCTGCAACAGTCATACGAGGATTAAGAGATGCATAAGGATCCTGAAAAACTATCTGCATCTTTTTTCTATAGGGAAGCATCTTTTTTTCAGTAATATCCTCCCCATTATAAATAATCCTTCCAGCTGTAGGCTCATAAAGTCTTAGTATTGTTCTTCCAGCGGAGCTCTTACCACAGCCTGATTCACCTACAAGACCTAAGGTTTCTCCTTTATTTATATAAAAGGATATATCATCTACAGCCTTTACATAATTCTTTTTAAAGATTCCTGCAGCTACAGGAAAGTGCTGCTTTAGATTTTTAACCTCTAAAAGCTTTTCCATTATAAAACCCCTTCCTTTTCTGCCATAAAGGCCTCCTTCTGCATAAGCCAGCAAGCACTATAATGAATTCCATCTATATCTGTGTAGGGAGGCATTTCCCTAAGACAGATCTTCATGCAATCCCTGCAGCGAGGTGCAAAGGGACAGCCTGCTGGAGGATTCAGCATATCTACAGGAACTCCTTCTATAGGAACCAGCTTTTCATGGTTTTCGGAATTTATCTTGGGTATACTGTTTATAAGTCCTTCTGTATATTTATGCTTTGGACTATAAAATATATCTTCAGCTGTGCCATACTCTACTATTTTCCCAGCATACATAACAGCAATTCTGTCACACATATTAGCAACAACCCCTAAATCATGGGTTATCATTATTATTGACATTCCAAGCTTATCCTTAAGCTCCATCATCAGCTCTAATATCTGAGCCTGAATTGTTACATCCAGTGCTGTAGTCGGTTCATCTGCTATTAATAGCTTGGGTTCACAAGCTAGAGCTATAGCTATCATTATCCTCTGCCTCATACCTCCCGATAGCTCATGGGGATATTGACGAAGTCTTTTTCTAGGTTCATTAATTCCAACTAAGCTTATAAGCTCCTCAGCTCTCTTTAGAGCTTCCTTTTGAGTGGCATTAGTATGGAGCCTTATAACCTCTGTAATTTGATTACCAATGGTATATACAGGATTTAAAGAAGTCATTGGATCCTGAAATATTATACTTGCTTCTTTGCCTCTAATGGCTCTCATTTCCTTTTCAGACATCTCAGTAATTACATGTCCATTAAAAGTGGTCTTCCCGCCTATTATCTTCCCAGGATTAGGAGTAAGTCCTAAAAGAGAGAAAGCTGTAACTGATTTTCCGCTTCCTGATTCTCCAACTATCCCTAAAACCTCTCCTTCTCTAAGCTTTACAGAAACATCATTTAAGGCCTTAACCTCTCCCGCTGGAGTAAAAAAGGAAAGCTTAAGATTCTCAATATCTAAAAGCACATTTGCATCATTCATTTTTCCATCCTCCTATTTCTTAAGCTTAGGGTCAAAGGCATCTCGAAGACCATCTCCCAGAAGATTAAAGGTCAATATTATTAGTGAAATTAATACAGCAGGCACCAAAAGTCTCATAGGATAGGAACGAACTCCTCCCAAGGCCTCCTTGGCCATGGAACCGAGACTGGGCATCGGTGCTGACACACCAAGACCTATAAAGCTTAAGAAGCTTTCAGTAAATATTGATGAAGGTATCTGAAGAGTTGTGATTACTATAAGAGTACCTACACAGTTAGTAAGTAAATGCTTTCCTATAATCCTCCTATGACTAGCTCCCATAGCTCTTGCAGCAGTAACATATTCCTGCTCTTTTATAATTAGCACCTGACTTCTAACAACTCTTGCCATGCCCACCCAATAAAGCAGAGAAAAAACTATAAATATACAAATCAGCGGAACTCCCACTACCTCTATCCAACTAAGGAAAGCAAACCTTTGAGCCAAGGCCTTAATAGGCTCCTTAAGGGTAACAGCCAAAAGTATTATGAGCATAATGTCAGGAACAGTATAGATGATATCAACAATTCTCATCATTATCATATCTGTCCTCCCACCAAAATAAGCGGCACTGGCTCCGTAGATAGAACCAATGAGAAGTATAAGAACACTAGCTATTAAGCCTACAAGCAAGGATATACGAGCTCCCATCATAGTACGAACTAGATAATCACGACCAAGTGCATCGGTACCTAATATATGAGGGAATACCTTTTCCCCAGCGTCTATACGCTGCTGCTCTAGTTCTGAATACTCCATTGGAGCTAAGTTTTCGCTTTCCCTTATCTGCTCCTTATAGCTATATGGCCAGAAATTAGGCAATATAAAAGCAAATATCATAACTGCAACTATTATAAATGCTGAAACCATAGCTATTGGATTTTTTGATAATCTTATTAAGCCATCCTTAAAGAAGCTTGTGCTTTTTCTCATGACCACAAGGCCCTGCTTTTCACTTTCATCAGCAGGAAGGAAATCCTTCACATCCAGCTGCATGGTAATATTATTTTTAACACCTTCCATTTTAAAGCCCCCTTAGTTTAACTTTATTCTTGGATCAATTATTTTATAAGCTATATCTACTAATACATTCATAAAAATAATTAATGTAGCATAAAATATCGTTGTTCCCATTACTAAGGGATAATCTCTGTCAGTAATAGAGCTGATAAAACTCCTGCCAAGACCAGGAATTGTGAATATCATTTCTACAATAAAGCTACCACAGAGTATACTCGCTATCATCGGTCCTAAATAAGTAACTACTGGCAACACTGCATTTCTCAAGGCATGCTTAAATAATCTTTTATATTGAGGCAATCCCTTTGCTCTTGCTGTTGTCATATAATCCTGTCCTAAGACATCCAATATACTAGATCTCATAAGTCTCGATATATATGCCGAAGGATAAAGGGATAGAGATATTACTGGTAATATATAATGCTGAGCTGACCCCAAGCCATAGGTGGGTAAAAGCCCTAACTTAACACCTATAAAGTACAAGAGCAAGGTTGCCCCGATAAAGCTCGGTATAGCTATACCTGTGGTTGCAAAAACAATTATTCCATTATCTATCCACTTGCCCCTATTTAGTGCAGCGGTACATCCTAATGGAATACCCACACAGATAGCTACTACTACAGCCATACTTCCTAGCTTAGCAGAGATAGGAAAGCCTTCTGCGATTATATCATTTACAGTTCTTCCCCTATTCTTAGTTGATAAACCTAAATCACCTTTTATTACATTCTTCAAATAATTAACATATTGAATTGGTATAGGCTTGTCCAACCCGTATTTCTCCTCCAAAGCTTTCATTGTAGCTTCAGACTTAGCCTTTTCACTCTGAAAGGGTCCCCCAGGAATTAAGTACATTAAAAAAAAGGTAATGGTTGTCACAATAAATAGTGTCAATAAACCGTAACCTATTCTTTTTAGTATGTAGCGAATCATACTGTCACGCTCCCCCGATTAACATTTTTTATATAATATACCAAAAATATCTATTGATATATGTATATTATTATAGCAAGAAAAATATAATTATAAATATAATATTGATATTTTGTTAAAAAATTATGAATAACACAAATAATATACTATTATTAAGATAAAAATTTAACTAATTAACAAAAATAAGTCTGATTTTTGCGACTTTTCCATTTATTGTAAGCAACAAACTCAGAAAGCTTTCTTACAAAAAAAAGAACTGGAATAAATTCCAGTTCTTTTTAATATTATTATTTATTTTACTGATGAATACATGAAGTATTTATAGCCTAGAGGTGAAGAGTAGAAGCCTTCTACATTTTCACTAAGCATATAAACATCTACGTAGTAGTATATTGGACAAAGCATCCATTCATCGAAGATTATATCCTCAGCTTCATGCATAAGCTTCATACGTTCTTCTGCATCAGAGGAGGATTTAATCTTTGAGATAAGCTCATCGTATTCCTTATTTGACCACTGAGCATCGTTGTTTCCTCCATCAGTAATCCACATATCAAGGAAGGATATAGGATCATTATAATCTCCAAGCCATCCATTACGTGCTATGTCATAATCTCCATTTTTACGAGTATTTAAGAAGGTTCCCCATTCTTGTGATACTAATTCTACCTTAACACCTATCTTAGCCCACATATCTTGAAGAGCTTGTCCTATTAATTGGTGTCCAGTATCTTCATTGTATAAATATTCGAAAGTAGGAAGTCCTTCGCCATTTGGATAGCCTGCTTCTTCAAGAAGCTTCTTAGCCTTTTCTAGATTACCTTCGTAATCTGTAGGATCATAATAGTCTCCACCAACTTCTCTAAATTCTTTTTCAGGATCTGAATCAGAAAGTCCTGTTGCAACGAATGCACCAGCAGGAACCTGACCTGCTTGACCTATTTCTTCACAGATAAAAGTTCTATCTACAGCTAGAGTAAGAGCTTGTCTTACTTTAGGGTTTGATAGATATTCATTTTCAGTATTATAGCTTACATAATATGTTCCAAGCTGACCTTCCTTATAGAAGTCACTTTGCTCAGACAGTCTAGCTAATTCATCATTAGGCATGGTATCAACAAATAGTAATTCTCCAGTCTCATAAGCTGAAAGCTCAGCGTTATCATCTTCCATAAGAACAAACTTAATCTTTTCTGGTCCTAAGGCTTCTACGTTCCAATAGTTTTCATTCTTTTCATATAGCATGTAGGAATCATGTACCCATTCCTTAAGAACATATGGACCATTTCCTATGTAAGTAGCAGGATCTGTTGCCCAAGCTTCTCCAGCTTCTTCTACTGTAGCCTTTTGTACTGGGAAATATGCTGGGAAAGCGCATAGCTCAAGGAAATATGGAGTTACTGAGATTAGCTTAACCTCTACTGTCTTTTCATCCACAGCTGTTACATTTAATTTACCATCAGCATAGCCTTCAATTACTTCAAACATGTAAGCATAATCAGCAGCAGTATCAGGGGATATAGCTCTATTCCAGGAGTAAACAAAATCCTCTGCAGTAATAGCGCTACCATCACTCCACTTTAAGCCCTCTCTAAGAGTAAAGGTATAGGTTAATCCATCTTCACTAACCTTATAAGACTCAGCTTGGGCCTCAGTAGGTACTCCATCCTTATCAAGAGTCATAAGTCCTTCAAAGCCATGGATGATTAAGGTAGCACCATCAACAGCTGAGTTAAGAGCAGGATCGATGGTATCTGGTTCTGGACCTACACTTACGGATAAAACAGACGCATCAGCGTTGCTATTTGTTTTTCCTTCTGAATTGCCGGCACAACCGCTTAATATACCTGTTACCATAACCAAGCATAAAGCCATTGCTAAAGCTTTCATTTTTCTCATAAAAAAATCCTCCTTATTATGTATATATTTGTTTAGCTAAATGCTATAACATGCAAATTAATTTAATGGGTGTATCTTTATATAACTACTTAACTTTATCTAAATGGTGACAAGCTACGAAATGACCTGAGCCAACCTCTTTCAGATCTGGCTCTGCCTGTGCACATAATTCAGTTGCATAAGGACACCTAGTACGGAAATGACAGCCACTGGGTGGATTAATTGGACTTGGCACATCCCCCTGGAGCACAATTCGCTTCTTATTCTTGCTTTCCTTAGGATCAGGCACAGGTATTGCAGATATCAAGGACTTGGTATATGGATGTAGTCCATGAAAGGTTATTTCATTGCTGTCAGCAAGCTCAACAATCTTCCCTAAATACATAACTCCTATCCTATTGGATATGTGCTTCACAACAGATAAGTCATGAGCTATGAAGAGATAAGTTAAACCTAAGTCACTCTGAAGCTCCTCAAACATATTGACTATCTGAGCTTGTATAGAAACATCCAGTGCTGAAACAGGCTCATCACAAACTAAGAATTCTGGATTTACTGCAAGGGCTCTTGCAATTCCTATACGCTGTCTCTGTCCCCCTGAAAATTCATGTGGATATCTATTAGCATGCTCACTATTTAAACCAACTCTTCTGAGCATCTCTATTATCTTTTCCTGTCTTTCCTTTCTATTAGAAGCCAGATTATGTATATCAATAGGCTCTGCAACAATATCAGCAATGGTCATTCTAGGATTTAGAGATGCATAAGGGTCCTGAAAAACTATCTGCATCTTCTTTCTATAAGGAAGCATATTAACATTAGTTATATCCTCTCCCTTATATATGATTTTTCCTGAAGTAGGTTCATATAGCCTTAATATAGTTCTTCCTGTTGTACTTTTACCGCAACCAGATTCTCCTACTAGACCTAAGGTTTCCCCTTTGTTTATATAAAAGGATATATCATCCACAGCCTTTACATAATTCTTTTTAAACATTCCTGCTGCTACAGGGAAATACTGTTTTAGATTTCTAACTTCTAGAAGCTTTTCCATCACTTTCTCTCCCCCTTTTCTCCCATAAAGGACTCCTTCTGCAATAGCCAGCAGGCACTATAATGAGTTTCGTTTATATCTGTATATGGCGGCATTTTCTTAAGACAAATCTTCATGCATTCCTTACATCTAGGAGCAAAAGGACACCCTGCTGGTGGATTTAGCATATCTACAGGAACACCGTCTATAGGAACAAGCTTTTCATGCTCTTCAGACATAAGCTTAGGTATACTGTTTATAAGCCCTTCAGTGTATTTATGCTTTGGATTATAGAATATATCCTCAGCGGTGCCATACTCTACTACCTTACCAGCATACATAACAGCTATTCTGTCACACATGTTGGCAACAACTCCTAAGTCATGGGTTATCATTATTATTGACATTCCAAGCTTATCCTTCAGTTCCATCATAAGCTCTAAAATTTGTGCCTGAATCGTCACATCTAATGCTGTAGTAGGCTCATCGGCTATTAAAAGCTTAGGCTCACAAGCCAGAGCAATAGCTATCATTATTCTCTGCCTCATCCCCCCAGATAGCTCATGAGGATACTGGCTGAGTCTTTTTTTAGGATCATTTATTCCAACTAAGCTTATAAGCTCCTCAGCTTTCTTCAAAGCCTCTTTTTGGCTAGCACCAGTGTGAAGTCTTATTACCTCAGTGATTTGATTTCCAATAGTATAAACAGGATTCAAGGAGGTCATAGGGTCCTGAAATATTATACTAACCTCTTTTCCTCTGATTGTCCTTAATTCTTTTTCAGACATATCTGTTACTACATGTCCATTAAAGGTTGTTTTACCTCCAACTACCTTTCCAGGATGAGCAGTAAGCCCCATAAGTGAAAATGCTGTAACGGATTTACCACTGCCAGATTCACCAACAATACCTAGGACTTCTCCCTCCTTGAGACTCAATGAAACATCATTTAAGGCTTTAACCTCTCCCGCAGGGGTAAAAAATGAAAGCTTAAGATTCTCGATATCTAATAATATATTTTTATCAGCCATTTTCTTCCCTCCTACTTCTTTAGTTTTGGATCAAAGGCATCTCTAAGTCCATCACCCAAAAGATTAAACGCAAGTATTATCAAGGAAATTAATATTGCAGGCACTAAAAGTCTTACAGGATATGATCTCATTCCTGATAATGCTTCCTTTGCCATGGAACCAAGGCTAGGCATTGGTGCTGAAACTCCAAGTCCAATAAAGCTTAAAAAGCTTTCAGTAAAAATTGATGAAGGTATCTGTAGAGTAGTCATTACTATAAGTGTACCTATACAATTTGTAAGGAGATGATTCTTTATTATCCTTACATGACCAGCTCCCATAGCCCTTGCTGCTGTTACATATTCCTGCTCCTTTATTGTTAGTACCTGACTCCTAACAACTCTCGCCATACCAACCCAGTAAAGAAGAGAAAAAACAATAAATATACAAATCAGAGGTACACCGATTATATTTATCCATGAAAGGAAGGTATATTTATTGGCCAGCCCCTTTATAGGCTCCTTTAAGGTAACAGACATAAGTATTATGAGCATAATATCAGGAACGGTATAAATGATATCAACAATTCTCATCATTATCATATCTACTCTGCCACCAAAATAAGCAGCGCAGGCACCATAGATAGAACCAATAATCAAAATAAGCACACTAGCTATCATTCCTACAAGCAGAGAAATTCTTGCTCCCATCATAGTTCTAACTGCATAATCACGTCCTAGGGAATCAGTTCCCAACATATGAGGGAATACTTCTTCACCAGCTTCAATTCGGTTCAGCTCCTCAAGAGAATATTCCATTGGGGCTAAATTTTCACTACCTCTAATCTGTTCTTTATAATTGTAAGGCCAAAACTCTGGCAGTATAAATGCAAATATCATAACAAGAATAATTACAAATAAAGAAACCATAGCCACAGGATTTTTTTTCAATCTATTAACTCCATCCTTAAAAAAGCTGGAGCTTTTTCTCATGGTCACTAAGCTTTGCTTTTCACTTTCATCAGCAGGAAGAAAGTCAGAGACATCTAAATGCATAGTATAGTTTTTACCTTCCATAATTCTCCCTCCTCCTTAGTTAAGCTTGATTCTAGGATCAATTATTTTATAAACTATATCTACCACTACGTTCATGATAATGATTAATGAAGCATAAAATACAGTTGTTCCCATAACCAAAGGATAGTCTCTATCAGTTATGGAGCTAACAAAAGAACTTCCAAGACCAGGAATGGTATAAATAGTTTCTATTATAAAGCTTCCACAGAGAATAGAAGCTATCATAGGTCCTAAATAAGTTACAACAGGTAAAACAGCATTTCTTAATGCATGTTTAAAAAGTCTTTTAGCTTGTGATAAGCCTTTTGCCCTTGCTGTAGTCATGTAATCCTGTCCAAGAACATCTAATATACTCGAACGCATTAATCTAGATATATATGCACAAGGATATAAAGCCAAGGAAATTACGGGCAATATATAATGACTAGCAGTACTTAATCCATAAGTAGGAAGCATCCCAAGCTTTACCCCTACAAAATACATGAGCAGCGAACCACTTATAAAGGCTGGCACAGCAATTCCTGTAGTGGAAAAAACAATTATAAGATTATCCAGCCACTTTCCTCTGTTCAGTGCTGCAATGCAGCCTAAGGGAATACCGATAGATACAGCAACTACTATCGCCATACTTCCAACCTTTGCAGATGTTGGAAAACTTTGAGCTATGATGTCATTTACAGTTCTTCCTCTTTGTTTAGTTGATAAACCCAAATCACCTTTTAACAAGTTTTTCAAATAATTAACATACTGAACCGGTAAAGGCTTGTCCAGACCATATTTCTCCTCTAAAGCCTGCATTGTAGCTTCAGATATAGCCTTTTCACTTTGAAAAGGTCCTCCCGGAATTAAATTCATCAGAAAAAAGGTGATAGTCGTTACAATAAAAAGTGTTAATAATCCATAGCCAATTCTCTTTAATATGTATCGACTCATTTTTTCACTCTCCTATGTTTTATTATGCATTTAATTATATCACTTTTTAGAATATTTTAAAGTTTTATAATTAATTTTGTATTTTTATATAAAGATTTTTGATAATTTTTGATGTTTTATAAGTTATAATTTACATTTATTGAAATATATGTTTTTTTATTTTCCATGTATTTACCATTTTTTTTATTTGCAACAAAAAAACAACCTGCCAGTGTAATTCTGACAGATTGTTCTAATTCCTATATAAATAAATTTACGTTAGCTTCTTCTGCTTCTCCAAGGTAGTAACCAACTCCACCAAAGTTAACTCCTGGAATCAGTTCTTCCTCTCTTATTCCCATTACATCCATGGACATAGTACAGGCAACTATATTCACTCCATTGTCCATAGCAGCTTTTATGAGGTCTTCTAAGGATTGAATATTTTTATCCTTCATTACTCCTCTAATAAGCTTAGCTCCCATTCCTCCCATATTCATGCGGGATAATCCTAATTTCTTTGAGCCTCTAGGCATCATCATACCAAATGCCTTCTCAATGAAATTTTTCTTCACCTCTACCTGTTCTGATTTTCTTAAAATATTTAATCCCCAGAAGGTAAAGAACATGGTTACCTTTTTTCCCATGGCAGCTGCGCCATTGGCTATGATAAAGGAGGCAATAGCCTTATCTAGATCTCCACTAAAAACAATCATGGTTTTTCCATCCTTTGTATCAAATACCGTACTTTCCTTAGATTCCTGGAGCTCTCCAGAATTGCTGTTATTATTTCCTCTTCCTTTTTGAATATCAGCATATATAAGCCCACAATCTTTAGTGAGGTTTAAAAGCTCATTACTGGTAGTTTTACACCAGGCTTTTACATCCTCATAAAAACCACTATCTGATGCTTTTATCTTTAAGATATCTCCATCCTCTAAAGAGTCCATTTCCATCTTCACTCTCATAAGAGGACCTGGACAGCATAATCCGCAAGCGTCTACTTCTTTAACCACTCCAGATTTAGCAGATTCATTTATTTTAGAGCTTTTTTTTTCTGTTACTGCAACTTCCTCAACCTGCTGCATAGAAACATTACCTTCTGCTTGTCTCTCCCCTGGGATAAAGCTAGCAAGCTCGTAGGATTTAAAGCCTCCCGTTACATTCTTCACCTTAAAGCCCTTAGCCTTTAATATTCTTGAAGCAATATAACCTCTAAGACCTACAGCACAGTAGGCAATGATAGTTTTATCCTTGTGCTCCTCTAGTTCACCAAGTCTAGCTCTTAAGTCATTTAAAGGAATATTCATATACCCCTTTACAGCACCTCCCTGAACCTCTATGTCATCTCTAACATCAAGAAGTAGCTCTTTCTGAAAATCAATGTTATTCATATGCTCAGGTGTCACTACTTCCACTAAACCTTTTAGTACGTTTTGAGCTACGAAGCCAGCCATGTTAGCTGGGGATTTGGCAGATAAATATGGTGGAGCATAAGCAAGCTCTAATTCAGCTAAATCCTCTACAGTACCTTTAAATTTAATAACTGTAGCAATAACATCAATAACCTTATCCACACCATCATACCCCATGGCTTGGGCTCCAAGAACTCTTCCTTCATCATTAAAAATCAGCTTTATATTGAGTCCTGTCGCTCCAGGATAATAGCCTGCATGATTATTTGGATGAACAAATATCGATTTATGTGGAATTCCAGCCTTGTCTAATATTCTTTCATTATTTCCTGTGGAAGCTGCCGTGAGATCAAATATCTTTAATATTGAGGTTCCCATTGTTCCTAGGTAGCTAGAATTTATACCAGCAATATTATCTGCAGCTATTCTTCCCTGTCTGTTAGCAGGGCCTGCAAGAGGTATAGCAGTTTTATTTCTATTTACATAATCAACTACTTCTACTGCATCTCCAACGGCATATACTCCTTCTGCTGAGGTCTTCATGGAGGAGTTAACTATTATATGACCTCTCTGTCCAAGCTCTATACCGCTATCCTTAAGCCACTTTGTATCAGGAGTAACCCCTATAGCAGCTATCACTATATCTCCCTTTATATTCTTTCCACTAGCCAATAAAACTTCAACAGCATTACCTTTATCCTGGAAGCTCTTTACTCCATCCCCTAAGATTAGCTCTACCCCTTTTTCCTCCATAGCTTTTTCAGCTATAGTTACCATATCTGAATCGAAGGGTGCTAGTATATGAGGAGCTGCTTCTACTAAAGTCACCTTAATTCCTTTGTGTATTAAGTTTTCGGCCATCTCAATACCTATGAAGCCTCCACCTATAACCACAGCTTCCCTTGTTCCCTTAGAATCTACTGCTGCTTTTATATAATCAGTATCCCTAACATTTCTTAAGGTATATATTTTATCTCCATCTATTCCAGGTATTGGTGGGGTCATGGGCCTAGCTCCTGGTGAAAGAACCAAATAGTCATAGCTCTCCTGATAGGTGGTCCCATCATTTTTCTTTACGGTAACACTCTTATTTTTGCTATCAACGGAAACAACATCACTATTAACTCTAACATCAATCTTAAATCTTGCATTCATTGCTTCTGGAGTCTGAACCAAAAGCTTTTCTCTTTCAGTAATAACATCTCCAATGTAATAAGGAAGTCCACAGTTTGCAAAGGAAATGTGTTCCCCTCTTTCAAACATAATAATTTCGCTATCTTCCTCTAATCTTCTGAGTCTTGCAGCGGCAGATGCTCCACCTGCTACCCCTCCTACTACTAAAATCTTTTTACTCACTATAAAATACCTCCAATTACTAAATAATTTTCTTTGACTTTTAAAAACTATAATTTATCCTTATCAATTATCGTCATGAGATTAAGCACTAACTTTTCTGCTTCCTCTGAGGAAACTCTGTATATTATCTCTAGTCCATTTCTTTCACCAGTGATTATCCCAGCACTTCTAAGCTTCTGTAGATGCTGAGAAACAGTAGATTGAGGCATGTCTAGACAGCCCTGCATCTTACTGACATTCTGAGGGCCATTTTTTATAAGTCCGTTTACGATACAAAGCCTAACAGGATGGGCCAGTACCTTTAATAATTCTGCAGCTGATTCTAGCTCTTTATAATTAAATTCCAAAATTCCACTTCCAATCTAAATGTCTTTTTAATATATCACTATATCTTAATATTACGATATATAGATATACTTTGTCAATCCCTTCCACGGTAAATAAATCCATTAAATATATCTTAATGAAATAGAAACAAAAAAATAAAGCCCTCAAGCTTTTAGAGTCAAAGCTTGAAGACTAAATTACATTATTCTCACAGGATCAAAATTTATAAAGTCACAGGAGGTCATAATATATTCAACGTTATTTCTTTCACCCTGTAAAACCCTATTCAAGGAAGGCCCATGGAGATGACCATAGATTACCTTTTCCACAGAGTACTCCTCAAAAATTTCAGTAAATGCAGAATCCTCAAAGCGCTCATTAGTAGGAGGATAATGAATCATGCATATAAACTTCTTAAATCCATCTTTTACAGCCATATCTAAGGATAAGCGGAGTCTAATCTGCTCCCTGGCATATATCTTTTCATCCTTTTGAGACAAGCCATTGCCACTAGGGCATATCCATCCTCTTGTACCACATACAGCATAATCCTCATAGGCAAAATAGTTATTCTGGATAAAATGCATATTTTCATAAAGCCTATTAAGCTTTGTAATGCCACTCCACCAATAATCATGATTACCCTTGATTATCAGCTTCCGTCCTGGCAGCTCATTTATCCAGGCTAAATCCTCCATACCCTCATCTATACTTATAGACCATGAAATATCTCCTCCTATAAGTACCGTGTCCTCATGGGTTATTTTTTGAAGCCAATTTGTGCGAATCTTCTCGTGATGTTTATACCAATGGTCTCCAAAAACATCCATTGGTTTATTAGCTTTAAGGGCCAAATGCAGGTCAGATATTGCGTATAGGGCCATATTAAACCTCACCTTTCATCTATTAGTTTATCCACTGAAGCAATGTATGCTATAACATAGGCTACTGCCTCATAGAGCTCCCCTGGTATATACTCTCCCACTTCCACATTGGATAGAAGCTCAGATAGCTCCTTGTTATATACCACAGGAACATTATTAAGCTTTGCTTCTTCTATTATTTTATCTGCTATAAATCCAGCTCCCGCTGCTGTGACTATAGGAGCCTTGAGGTTATTTTCATATTTCAAGGCTGCAGCCTTTCTTCTATGCTTCATTTTAACACCACCTAAACTAAAACATCAACTAAAACAGAGTTATCCTGCTGAAAAAATCTTATTAAGGGGGATATCTCCTGCCCCTCCTCCTTGGTAGTAAATTGTATATTAGTATTATATCCTAAATTTTCAAGAGAAATTAGAAGCTTATCCTCACTTATTTTAAAGACCTCTAAGCTCTCTTCTGGAACAGCTATAGTAACCTTTAAATTCTTATCTTTAATCTCTAGATAGCCATCAATAATTCCAAGACGTGGCGCGGCAACAGATACAACAAGCTTCATTTCCTTAGAATCTAACGTCTTCCCTCCCTCTCTACTATCCTTTATTATAAGCTTAAGAGGATATTCTTTTTTATATATCCTTAAGGGAATATCTAAGTAATAGTAATCCTTGGAGAGATGGTTTAAGATCTTCAAATCCTTCGTCCTAACATCCAATTCCTTTTCTAAGGCAGCTGTAACCTTTCCTTTATTAACCTCCTCTATAACCTTTTCTAACATTTCCTTGAGCTCTTTACCCTTAACCACAAGCTCTTTTAAAACCTCTTCCTGCAACATTTTTATAGGTCTAGTCATAGCTCCTTTTACTTGATCCTTCTCTAGAACACTAGTGCTTTCACTCTCATTAATACTTATAGCATCAGCTTCTTCTACTTCAGAGCTCACTTCTAGAAAAGGCTTATCTTCTGTAAGTTTCATGTTAGTATCAGGGTTATTCTTGTCAACAGGTATATTAGCAGAATGTAAATTTTCCTTAGCAGACTCAGCGCTAATAGAACCCTTATCACCTGTCACTATGGCTTCATTTATTAACCTTGACACTGATTCAGTGGCCTCTCCCTCTAAAGTAGTACTTGGATTACCTTGAGAAGGGGTTTCCATTACATTATCTAAAGCTGTATCGATACCTTTAGGAAGGATATTCTTGGCAATCATAGGAGCTCCATTCTTATTCTCCAAGGTTTTAAGAGCATCAAAAAGTATTCCCCTGCTATGAATAAGCTTTTTATACCCAGTAATATTCTCTTTAGAAAGGGCAATATCATTTTCTAAAAATATAATAATATCCTCCTCTGTTAGAGTAGACATTTCCTTAAAGGCTTCCTTAAGCGTAAGCCTTACTTCCCCTTCCTTTAGGGGCTGAAAGGTATCACCCTTGAGTTTTATATATTTATCTATAAGCTGATCTATATATTCCTCACTTTTTAAGCCTTCTCCCCATAGATAAAAAACACTCTTAACAAAGGATAGATTACTTTTAGTCAAGGGTATATTATGTCTTAAAAGTAGACCGGCCATATCCTTGTCCTCTGGTGCTATTCCTTCTTTTAAAAATTTATCTTTAACTTCTCCTTTTCCTTCTCCTTTAAATCCTTCCTGGGCTTCTTCATGGATAATTTTTAAAAAGACCTTTCCATCTTTAAAATCCTCTAACTGGAACAAGAATTTAGAAAGATAGGCTTCCTTTAGATTACCAACTATTCTTGCCCTAAGCTTATAACCCTCGGGAAGGAGTATCAGAGCTTCTTCACCTTCTAAATTGATTAATTCACCTTTAAAGCGTTCCCCTAGGTTAAGGGAAACCTTACTTATAGTCTTTCTATTTATAGGAGTTGTAGGACCATTTATATTGTTTAAAATAGGCATAGCTTATACCTCTCATTTGCTTCTTTTTATAATTATCGTTTTATATTACTCATACTGTATAAAAAATATAAAGTAAAATGGCTGCCCTTAGAGGTTGATTAACCTCTAAGGGCAGCCCTATTAATTAGTTCTATTCTACAATTATTCTATTAAATTTTTTCTTTCCACGCTTAATCATAAAGCTTCCATCAATAATATCCTCAGCATTTAAGCATCGTGAAAAGTCTACTATCTTCTCATCATTTAGGGATAAACCACCCTGCTGAATTAATCTTTTACCTTCAGCCTTAGAAGGAACAATCTTAGTTTCTACTAATATATCAAGAAGCTGAGCTCCTACCCTATCACTTCCGATAGTGGAAGTAGGCACATTCTCCATATTACTTCCAGAGCCAAATAAAGCTTCTGAGGCTTCTTTAGCCTTTTGAGCTTCTTCTTCACCATGAACGAGCTTTGTAACCTCGAAGGCTAATACTTTTTTAGCTTCATTGATCTGTGAGCCCTCTAGGGCTGATAAACGTCTTACCTCCTCCATTGGTAGGAAGGTTAATAGAGATAAGCATTTTTCTACATCGCTGTCATCAACATTTCTCCAATATTGATAGAATTCATAAGGAGTAGTCTTTGAGCTGTCTAGCCATAAAGCTCCTTTTTCTGTTTTTCCCATCTTCTTACCTTCACTGTTTGTAAGAAGTGTGCAGGTCATGGCAAAGGCAGGCTTCTGAGCTTTTCTTCTTATAAGCTCCATTCCAGCTATCATATTAGACCACTGGTCATCTCCACCCAGCTGCATTGTACATCCATACTTTTGGTTTAGTACATAAAAGTCATATCCCTGCATTAGCATATAATTAAATTCTAGGAAGGAGAGTCCATTTTCTAATCTCTGCTTAAAGCATTCTGCTGTGAGCATTCTATTTACAGAAAAATGCACCCCTACGTCTCTTAAGAAATCTACATAATTTAGATTTAATAACCAATCACCATTGTTTACAAGAAGAGCCTTTCCCTCTTCAAAGTCTATAAAACGTGACATCTGCTTTTTTATAGCAGCTATATTATTGTCAATTTCTTCTTTAGTAAGCATCTTTCTCATATCTGTCTTACCAGAAGGATCTCCTATCATGGCAGTACCACCACCTAATAGTGCTATAGGCCTATGCCCTGCCTTCTGCATATGAGCCATAAACATAAGGGCAATAAAATGTCCAACATGTAGGCTATCTGCTGTAGGGTCAAAGCCTATATAAAAGGTCACCTTTTCTTTTTCTAATAATTCCTTTATTTCTTCTTCATGGGTCAGCTGTTTAATATATCCTCTTTCCATTAGGTCCGTGTAAACACTTGTCATGGGAATTCCTCCTTGTGTAAATACTACTACGGTATTGAATTTATATATTCCTTTGTTACCATATATATTTTATAATAAAAAATTAAAAATGCAAACAGAGTTTTGGCAAAAATAACAAGGCCGTAGGATAGGAACTACCTTACAGCCTCTTTTATCAAAATACAATATATCTTTTTTAGATTGTAGTTATTTTCTATATTATTATGCTACGTACTTTTTAATAAATTCAGGCATTTCGCTACAAGACTCTTCATTGATGTTTATAAAGAAATCTACATTAAAAAGCTCACTTACATCCTCTAATTTGGCAAATAAAAATGCAGCATTAGGAAGATCTCCGTCTACTATATTGCACAGACCATCAATATATATCTGTTCAATATCATAGTCACCGGAGAGAATGCCGCACAAATATCCATACAACCCCTCGAAGTCTTTGAGTTTATACTCGTTAGTTGCAATGAATCTAATATTCCTATTTAGTGAATACATTGCTCTGCTGTCATCATCAAGATACACAACATGCCCCTTAATAGTTTCAGACTGTGAGTTTGCTAATTCAATTAATCTTTTAGTTTTTCCAGAACCTCTCTTGTTACAAAATACTTGAATCATTAGAACCACCCCTTTGATTTTTTTAGGTGAAAAACTTGATTAAAGTAATTATATAATAGTCAGAATATTTTTGCAACGCTTTACATTAATCTATATTTTTATTATTATCAAAATAGCTTTTATTATTCGCAGTTTACTAACATAAGCTAAAAAAATCATTAAAATATAAATTAAAAATAAAGCTTTTTTTATTAGACTCCCATGAGCACAACACTATTTTTCCCCATGTCTTTTGCCTTATACAAATTCCCGTCAGCGATGAATAAAAGCTCCTCTACATTGCTTCCATCCTCAGGATATAAGCTTATTCCAAAGCTTGCGGTGATAGTCTTTATCCTTCCTCTATAATTAAGTTCATTATTGGATATTTTGTCCCTGATAATATTTATCTTTTCAAACAAAGCTTCCTTAGAAGGAGGATTATCTATAAATAAAACCAGTTCCTCTCCACCATATCTTGCTAAGATGTCACCCTTGCTGATATTTTTTTCAATGAGCCGAACAGTTTCAGTCAATACCATGTCTCCAAAAGGATGTCCACAACTATCATTAATAGCCTTAAAATCATCAAAATCTATCATAACAACAGCAAAAGGAGAATTATTTTGATTTATTCTACGACTTAAAAAATCAACGAAATATTTTCTATGGTATATATTCAGAGCAGGATCTCTTTTTGAGCTTTCCTTAATTTTTCTGTACAGCAGACTATTCTCCAAAGCTATTCCAATTTGATTGGCAATGGAGGATATAAACTTAATATGGTCATTATTAAAAAAATTACAATGAGTATGCTCAACTATAATATAGCCAGCAAATTTGCCTCTGAGCTTAATAGGCACACCGATTACAGAACAAATACTCCCTCTTTTACTGTCATTTCCATACAATGGCTTTGCAGAATTCATAACAAAGGGATTCCCGTTTTCAATATTTTGATGAAAGGCCTTCTCTAGTATATCCAAATCTTTATCTCTACAGTTACTAGCTCTTACACGAAGATAGCCATCTTCCTTCAGATATATAGATGAATATGTGGCTCCTAAAATGCCAATAATCATATCATTTATCCTTTGAGTAAGGCTTTCACTGCTTAGGTAAGAATTAATGTATTTGCTTATTTCTATTATATTAAAAAATGCATCCAGTGACTTCTCAAGCTTAATGTTTTTCTCGCTTAGGGTTTGAATCTGATCCTCAGCCAGGGCTTGATAGCTCAAGAACTCCTTCATCAGCAAATTGTAGGCTTCCCTGTAATCATCCATAACTCTTCTCCAGTCGCTTATTATATTGATTATAGGAATTTCATCATAATTACTTATATTACAATTATAACATTATTATCTATAATTTGTAAATTGAAGTGGGATACTAAAATCCTTTTCCTTTAATAAATTTATTGCAGCCTGGAGATCATCTTTATTTTTTCCCGATACTCTTAGCTGATCATCCATAATCTGTGTCTGCACCTTCAGCTTTGAAGCCTTAATTTCTGCGGAAATTTCCTTAGCCTTTTCCTTCTCTATTCCATTTATAAGGGTAGCCTCCACTCTAACAGTTCCGAGATTAGCCTTTTCTATCTTTCCAAAATTCAAAGCCTTGGGTGATATACCACGTTTAACAAACTTACCTTTTAAAATTTCTATTACTGTATTTAGCTTATATTCATCGTCAGATATGATTTTTACTGAATCCTTTAATAACTCTATTTGTGATTTGGAATTTTTAAAGTCATATCTTTGTTCTATTTCCTTTTTTGCTTGATTTATTGCATTATCAACTTCCTGCATATTTACCTGTGAAACTACATCGAAAGAATATGTACCAGCCATAGGACCCTCCTATTTTTAGAAAATTATGGTTATAGTAATATTTATAGTTTATTTCATTTACACAACTATTTCAACACAGAATAAAAGATTTGATGCTTCATGGCCTAGTTTAATCATGAAGCATCAAATTTTTAATTAGTATTTTGAATATTAGTAGAGCCTCGAAGAATTACTTCGGGATAAACCTCTAGTTTTATATTTTTTAAGCTATGGATATGATCATTAGATATACGCTGCTTTTCCATTTCTCTAGTTAAGTTCAAAATATCTAAGCCCTTACGGTTATATTCATTGTAAAAGGCTTCAGTACTATAAATAAGGGTTTCCTTTGCTTCTCTAACAATCTTATCCATAGTTTCTACTGTGAGCTTCAGCTCACCCTGAGCTTCTCCAATTATACCCTTTAGCTTAATTTTTTTAATTAATTTCGCCTTTCCATTCTTAAGCTCAAGCTTAGTTGAGGTACTCCCTCCATCTATACCTAGAGTTATTAAATTATCTTTATCAGAAGGATTAGGGACCTCTATAATTCCTCTATTTACTCTTCCCGTAAGAAGGTTATAATTCATAACCTCTTTTTCTTCTAACCTATCAACAAGCTTTCCATGCTGAATAACACCTCCACCTACCAGGTGGAGCTTTTCTTCTCCTGCTTCCTCCTCAAGCTCTAGTGCTGTAAGCACTGTTATTCCACTTCCAATTCTCTTTTCTGTGAGATAATCATTGACATTCAAAAATATAGTTTTTGAGGATGCTCCAACCTTATTAACTATATCATTAAGAAAGTTGCCTAAATAATCTTCGTTAGAGGCAGTCATAGTCATAAGCTTTTCAATATCCCCATAATATACAAACAAATAGGCTCTAACGTTTAGCTCCTGAGCTCTATTTAGATAATCCATATATTTATCTATTCCGCTTTCTGCAGCCTTTTGAGAAAATATTATAGCCTTATTTTGAGAAAAATCCAGCATAAAACTAGCTGATAGACTCATATCTGAGATAGCCTCTAGAAGAGACTTACCCTCACCCTTATAAAAGCCTCTCTGCCCTCTTTCAGAGCTTTCTCCTGCATCTCTATAGGGTCTTAAGGTATCTCCATATACTATGATGTTGTCATTTTCATCCATATCAATGAGCATGCTAGTAACGAAAATAACCTTATTTATATCTCTATAGCTATAACAACCAGAAAATAATAATATTGAGATTATTATAGGTATCAACAGCTTTATCCTAGCCCTCATTTTCATCCTCCCTTTCAAAGATACAGTAAGAAATATTCTTTAAATCACCTCTAAAAAGTATATCTTTATACTTAAATTTTCTTAAGGTACCAACAGGGAATACAAAGTTATAGCCGCAGCTGTCTAAGGATGCAATATGAACTATAAGTAGCACTGATCCTATATAAAAGCCTGGTAGCCCTAAAAAAGCAGAAAATAAAACAATTATTATGGACCAGGTTGAGGTAGCAGTATAGAGCTTAGGAACCAAAAAATAAGAAACCATGCTTATAGATACAATAACTAGGGTTATCCTTGAGGCAATACCAGCACCGACTGCTGCATCACCTAAAATAAGACCAGCCACTATGCTCATTGCACTTCCCACTGCCCGAGGCATCCTGAGGCCAGCCTCTTTTACCAGCTGGAAAAGAAACATCATTATTAAAATTTCCACCACTGCTGGGAAGGGTACTCCTGCTCTATTAACAGCCATCCTAAAAATAAATAAGGATGGTATTAGAGAAAAATGATAAGTAGTTATGGCTAAATACAACCCTGGCAGGAAAATAGCCATAAAAAAGGCCAGCCATCTAATTATTCTATTAAAATTACTAAAATACTTATTGAGGTAATAATCGTCAGCCATTTGAAAGCTTTCCATAAAAAAATGTGGAGCAGTTATGGCAAATGGGGTTCCATCAACTAACACACAAACGCGGCCCTCCATAATCCTTGCAGAAGCAATGTCTGGCTTTTCTGTATAGCCCAAGGTATCAAAGGTTGTAGATTTGCTTTTAAGCTTCTCTTCAATATAGTTTATATCCAGTATGAAGGGGGATTCTATTGAATTTATAGCTCCTCTTATCCTCTCTAACAGCTTTTCAGGAGCTATCCCCTTTAGGTATACAAGCACTACCGTGGTATGGCTTTTCACTCCAGCACTTAGCACCTCAGTTTTCAAATTTTCATTTCTCACTCTTCTTCTAATCAAGGTTACATTATCCACAAAGGCATCGGTAAAGCCTTCTCTTGGTCCTTTTATAACCTGTTCCGTATCAGGAATTCCTATACCTCTTCTATTAAAGCTTTTAACATCACAAACAAGCATAGTACTCTCATTATGAGCAATTATAACCACATCACCCATAAGAACTCTAGTATAAACCTCTTGAAGCTCATAAAGCTTATGTACGTCATTGATATTAAGTATCCTATCACTAACATCCTGAAGATTTTTAATATCTTGAGTCATGCGCTCCATGGGTTTTATTATAAACTCACTGATGAACTGAGTACTGCTTAAGGTATCAATAAAAACTATTGTCACATCACCAATGCTAGTTTTTATCTCTCTAAATTTCACATCATAGGCATTCTTAAAGTTATCTTTTAAGGTATTTACTATATTATTCATTAATCTCACCCCATTTTATTATCTCTCTCCAGGGGTTTAATATTCACTTTTTTGAGAATAATAACAAGGAAATATCCTAGGAGGGTTGATATAATGAATACTTTATCCAGCAAGCATCTTATCTTTCTTTTATCTTTGATAGGCATATCGTCCTTAAACACCTATTCATCAGTATATATTCGCCAAGGGGGAAGGGATAGCTGGATAGCTATGATTGCTGCTTCCATTATTTTTTTACTCATATCCTTCCTTATGCTTAACATTATGAAAAAGAAAAATTGATATTCCATTAAAGACATTTTTCATAAGGTCTACGGAAATGCCTTTGGCAATATTCTCCTTGCACTTATAGCCACTATGTTTCTTATCACTGCAATAGAAAGCGTTGGTGTAGAAGCTATCACTATTAAAACTAACATCTTTGACGAAACACCTATATGGTATCTAATAGCCTTTTTTGTAATTCCAGCCTTATACCCACTGCTTAAAGGCTATGTTTCTATTTTCTTAGCTGCAATTATTACTGTAATTTTTGTATATCTATCAGAGATAATTACCGGTGCCTTCTCCCTACAATATAAGCACTTTGATTACATTCTGCCAATTTTATCCTCCGGAATAACCAAAGAGCTTATTCTATGTACCATGCAGATACTAGGGCTCTACGGAGCTTTATTTATTATATTACCTTACATCACTCATGTAATAAGTAAAAAAACCCTGAGAAGAGACTTCATTATAGGAATAGCTATAGTTATTGCTGTTTCACTATTTTCCTGTATAAGCATGCTGGCTACCTTTGGTCCCTATAGGGGAGGGAATATATTCTTCCCTAAGCTTCTCGAGACCCAAAGAATCAGCTTCGGAGGCTTCATAGAATTTGGAGAGCTATTTGCCGTTCTACAGGTAGTATCAGGATGGTTTATAAAATACATCCTTGCAATGTATTCAATTATACTGCTCTATCAAAACCTCTTTGAAAGGAATAAAATCTTTTATTATGCGCTGTCAATCATAGTATTTATAGCAGCATATTTATCCTGCCGAAACAACATAGCTTTCTTCAAATTATTAAATTATTATTCCTATATTTCTTTAGTTGTATATATCCTTTTACCCCTTATAACCTTTATTCTTTTCTCATTAAAAAGAGAAAAAAATTGACTTGTTGTTATTTTTTGATATTTTTTACAATTTGCTTTATTTAGATATTGCCAAGGATTATTCCTATGGTATAATCAAATTATAAACAGAATTGTTTATACAGTAATGATTCGGTAATTTTATAGTAAAGGTACTTCCTTCAAAAGATATAGGAAGATTCTCTGAGCGGTAAAATTATCCTATATTTTAAGGAGGTTGTTTTTATCCATGGATGACAAGAAAATAATCTGTAAAGACTGCGGTCAAGAATTTTTATTTACTGTAGGAGAACAAAATTTCTACAAAGAAAAGGGTTTCGAAAACGAACCAGTTAGATGCCCAGAATGCAGAAAAGCAAGAAAAGTTCAAAAGAATACCAGAAGAGACAGATAATAACCCCAAAAAAATAACCTGCGCCTCCGCAGGTTTATTTTTTTCCTAATCTCTTCTCTCTTCTCTCTTCTCTTTTCTCTGCTCTTTGCCCTTTTCTCTTTGCCCTTTTCTCTTTGCCCTTTTCTCTTATCTTTTCTCTTTTCTCTTTTCTCTGCTCTTTCATCTCTGCTCTTTCAGCTCTTAGCTCTTACTTCTTACTTCTTAGTTCTTACCTCTATTCAAAACCGTCGTCTTCTCCAACCCCTTCAACAAAGGCATCGCAATCACAATTCCAGCACCTACCTGAAATATATTAGCAGGAACATCCTTTAAAGCATAAATTAAAGCTACTTTCCATCCTAATTCTCCTGTAATAAGCGCTCCTATCAGAACCTGAGCTAGAAAATATGCAGGAACCATAAATATACTGGCTGCTAAAAAAGCGGGAAGCTGTGCCTTAAAACCTAAATTTCTACTCTTACTCAATATATCTCCTGCTATATATGCCATTGTGCCCTTTATAATAAAGGTAAAAGGTGCCCAGATTGCAAAGCCACTTAGTATATCGAAAAGTGCCATTCCTACTGCAGAAGCATAAGCACCTCTTTTTTTACCTAATACAACAGCAGCAATAAAGATCATGGAATCACCTAAATGTACCATTCCTCCCCCTACCGTAGGTATATGAATCATATAGGCTGCCACAAAAATTATGGCTGCCATCAAGGGTATCTGAACTAAATCTCTTAATTTACTATTCATATGTGCTCCTCCCAGTTAATAACGCAAATAGAAATATTAATCCATATCAATTATATAATAATATAGTTAAAATTAATATATAAATAGCTATTATCATAGACTTTGTATATTAGTCTTTATTTTTCTTGACAGCAAATCCTTTACCATCTAATATAATATTAATATATTTATTACTTTAAAAGCAGTGATGAGAAGCAAGTAAGCTTTAAAACAGACTTAAAGAGAGCTGTAGTTGGTGGAAATACAGCAGTTATGTTAAAGCCGAATGGGTCTCTGAGTGACTTTGTGAAAATATAGTAGCTTAGTCCGCAAGCCAGCGTTAGAGGCAGAGTTTAGCTTATATAAGAGCTTTACTCGTAGAGTGAGACCTTTCTCAATTATAGGTGGTACCGTGCTAATGCGCCCTATGGATTTATCAATCCATAGGGCTTTTATATTATATTATAATAAGGAGGATACAAATGGACACAGAAAAGAAGGTTATTTTTAGCGGAATACAGCCTTCAGGAGATTTAACCTTAGGCAATTACTTAGGGGCAATTAAGAACTGGGTTAGACTCCAAGAGGATTACGATTGTTATTTCTGCGTTGTTGATCTTCATGCTATAACTGTTAAACAAGTTCCTAAGGATTTAAGAAGAAGAACCTTAGAAGTTCTATCTATTTATATTGCCGCAGGTATTAATCCTGAAAAGGCTACCCTTTTCATTCAATCACATGTTCCAAGTCATAGCGAGGCTTCATGGCTATTAACCTGTAATTCATACATTGGGGAGCTAGGCAGAATGACTCAATATAAGGATAAGAGTAAAAAGATGGGGGACTCCATTAATGCTGGATTATTTGTATATCCAGTGCTAATGGCAGCAGATATACTTCTTTATAATGCGGATCTGGTACCAGTGGGTAAGGATCAAAAACAGCATTTAGAGCTAGCAAGAGATATAGCTGAAAGATTTAATAAGGCTTATAGTCCTACCTTTACAATTCCAGAAGGATATATACCACCAGCTGGTGCTAAGATAATGGACCTTCAGGATCCAACTAAAAAAATGTCTAAGTCAACGGATAACCCTAATGGCTGTATATTAATTATGGATTCTCCTGAGGTAATAAGAAAGAAGGTAAGCAGAGCTGTTACCGATAGTATAGGGATAGTTAACTATACAGAGGACCAGCCAGGGGTACAGAATCTTATTAATATAATCTGTGCAATTAAAAATATATCTCCTGAGGAAGTAGTAAAATCCTACGAGGGTAAGGGCTATGCAGACTTAAAGAAGGATGCTGCTGAAATAATCATCGCTGAGCTTTCCCCTCTTCAAGAAAAGGTTAAAGGGCTTTTAGATAACAAGGAATATCTAGAGAGCATATACAAAAAAGGTGCTGAAAAGGCAAATTATATATCTCAAAAAACTCTAAGAAAAATGCAGAAAAAGATAGGTTTTATACCAAGATAAAAGCTTATATAAATTTAAGGGTATAATAAAACTTTAATCTAGAAAATAAAGGTTATAGCAACCTATGCTATAACCTTTATTTTAGTTTCATATTGCTAAAGCAAATTTATTGATTACGTGGGCTACTCCATCCTCTTCATTGTTCTTTGTTACATAGTCAGCTATTTCTTTAATCTCTTCAAAGGCATTGCCCATAGCCACACCTAAGCCTGCATATTTAATCATATGGAGATCATTTCCCGCATCTCCAATACATATAACCTCTTCCTGCTTAATATCTAGAAAATCAGCAAGAGCCTTAACCCCAGTCCCTTTATTACTCTTCTTACTTAAAAATTCCAAGAAATAAGGAGCACTTCGAAGTACTGTATAATCCTCATAAATATCCTTAGGCAGCTTATCTACAGCCTTATCTAATATCCATGGCTCATCTATCATCATTACCTTCATTATATCTTCCTGATCATCTACTGCTTCTACCGGTAAGACTCTTATAGGTATCTTATTAATAGTGCCCTCTACCTCTGTATACTTGCTCATCTTAGGAGTTATACAGCCAAGGGTTGAAAAGGCATGGATATTTACTCCAACCTCCTTGCTTATAGCATACAATCTTTTATAATCCTTACCCTTAATTGTATTTCTTGCAACTATCTCCTCAGTAAGTGTATTTTGAACTAAGGCTCCATTAAAGGTTAAAACAAAATCCTCCCTACTAATTAAACCAAGATCTTTAAGATAAGAGTTAACTCCTTCTATTGGTCTTCCTGTAGCAAGAACTATCTTAATCCCTTTTTTTCGGGCCATATTAATTGCATTAACTGTTTCCTTTGAAACTGTCTTGTCTTCTCGAAGCAGAGTTCCATCCATATCAATAGCTATTAGTTTATACATGAATTCCCTCCTATATTATAATCAATATAGATTATATCACTAAAAAAGCTTATGTATTTAAATGGAAGAGGCTTGTTAGATGTTTTTTAAAGCTTTACATCGATTTCATCTTTAATTTATTTATTAATTCTTTCTTTTACACCTTTTACTTCCTTCGCTAATATTTCCTTTGAAATATAAGACATTAATTGTTATAATGTCTATGTTTAACTGATAATGCGAAATGGCTGATATAAAAATAAATGATTATTCTATATATCCCTAGAAAGGAGAATAACGTGTCAGAGTTTATAAATGAAATTGAAAAAAGAAGAACCTTTGCAATAATCTCTCACCCGGATGCAGGTAAAACTACCCTGACCGAAAAGCTTTTGCTATATGGAGGAGCTATAAGGCTAGCTGGCTCTGTTAAAGCAAGAAAAGCCTCAAGACATGCCACCTCTGACTGGATGGAAATCGAAAAGCAGAGAGGTATATCTGTTACCTCATCAGTAATGCAGTTTAATTACAATAATTACTGCATCAATATATTGGATACCCCAGGACATCAGGACTTTAGTGAGGATACCTACAGAACTCTAATGGCAGCTGATAGTGCAGTTATGGTAATAGATGGTGCTAAGGGTGTTGAGGAGCAGACAAAGAAGCTATTCCATGTATGTTCCCTAAGAGGAATCCCAATATTTACTTTTATAAATAAGATGGATAGAGAAACTCAAGATCCTTTTGCACTTCTAGAGGATATCGAAAGAGAGCTTGGAATAAAATCCTATCCTATGAACTGGCCTATAGGCTCTGGTGCTGATTTTAGAGGAGTCTTTGACCGTAAGGATAATACTGTTCAGCTCTTTAATGGTGGAAACCATGGACAAAATGCTGTTGAATCCCTTAAAGGAGATGTGACTGATCCTATATTTAATGACCTTTTAGGAGCTCCTCTCCATGATAAGCTTGCTGAGGATATTGAATTATTAGATATAGCTGGTGATGATTTCAGCCTAGAAAAGGTAAGAAATGGAGAATTAACTCCTGTATTTTTTGGTTCAGCCTTAACTAACTTCGGTGTTGAACCCTTCCTTCAGTATTTCCTATCCATGACAACACCTCCTATGTCTCGAGAAGGAAGCGCTGGAGAGGTGGACCCTTTCAGTGAAGACTTTTCCGCCTTTGTCTTTAAGATTCAAGCAAATATGAATCCTGCTCACAGGGATAGAATAGCCTTTATGAGAATAGTTTCTGGAAAATTTTCTAAGGGCATGGAGGTTTTCCACACACAAGGAAAAAATAAGATTAAATTATCTCAGCCTCAGCAATTCTTAGCACAGGATAGAGAAATAGTTGATGAAGCTTATGCTGGTGATATCATAGGAGTTTTCGACCCAGGTATCTTCAGTATTGGAGATACGTTATGTACACCTTCTAACAAATTTTCCTTTGAAGGAATTCCAACCTTTGCTCCTGAATATTTTGCAAGGGTAAGACCAATGGATACCATGAAAAGAAAGCAGTTTGTAAAAGGAATCACTCAGATAGCTCAAGAAGGTGCTATCCAGGTTTTCCGTGAGCTTTTTGTAGGTATGGAGGAAATAATTGTAGGCGTTGTAGGTGTTCTTCAGTTTGAAGTACTAGAATATCGATTAAAGCACGAATATGGTGTGGATATTAAAATGGATAGGTTAGCCTACAGACATGTTAGATGGATTGAAAATGAAGATATCGATATGGATTCTCTTAACCTCACCTCTGATACTAAAAAGGTTAAGGACTTCAAGGAAAGAAATCTATTAATATTCCAGAATGATTGGGGTATAAGCTGGGCCCTAGAGAGAAATAAAGGTCTTGTTCTTTCTGATATAGGGAAGGCACAGGAATAAAATATTAACACTTTCATACCTTTTTCCATATTATACATTGTGATAAATATTGGAGAAAGGTTTTTTTATGTATAACGACTACTTTCAAGATAATGAAGTAATTGATGAAAGAGGAGAATTTGAGGTAGAAATAACTTTTGTACCAAACACCCTCCCTTTATCTTCCGCCGGTGTTATAGACGGATATAGAAACACAAGACAGGAGTTCCCACCAGGACCTCCTCCAAACTTTACCCCCCAGAAAAATCAAATGAAGATGGGGCCAGGTGGCCCTGGAGGTCCAGGACCAGGTGGACCTGGCTTTGGTTTCCCTGGTGGACCAGGCTTTGGTTTTCCAGGTGGCCCTGGACCAGGAGGCCCTGGAGGCCCAGGAGGCCCAGGCGGTCCAGGAGGACCACAGGTATTTGCAATAGATCCAGGTCAGATAAATTTCTGCTTATTTAAGTTCACTTATATATGGCAGACTAACGGCAGCTCCTATTGGGCTTATCTAACTAGAGCAGGAAGAAACTCCATAGCAGGCTTTAGATGGAGACGTGGTCGCTGGGTTTATTTTGGATTAGATTTAAGAAATATTGAAAGCTTCTTCTGCTCATAATACCTATTTCTTAGATAATAGAGCAAAGCATTTAAAGATAACTTATTAAAAGGCATGCTCATAACAGAGCATGCCTTTTATAATCTACCTATTTATTAAGCCTTCCATAAACCATGAAGATTGCAGTATTCTCTAACAGTTTTTATAGCTTCCAAGCCACCTTCAACAGTAAAGGTTGCTTCTGGAACTTCCCCTGGCTGAAGATGTTTTCTATATACCTTATCCTCAGTACATACCTCTATCCACTCTATATAATGTTCATTGGTCATAGGATGCTCTACACTACCTACTTTAACATGAACCTCATTACCTACAACCTCAACCACAGGTACATGCTTTTCTACAGCAGCTTCTACAGTATTTTCATTAAATAGCTTCATAGGTTGTCCACAACAGGAAAGAGTTCCTCCCCCTACCTTAAGCACCTCAACGATATTACCACACACCATACACTTGTAAACTTGCATAGTCTCCACCATTTGATTACCTCCTAAATCTTTACTAAAAACTCAACTTCAAGTTAATTATATAACATTTTTATATATAATATGTTAATAATATATTAATAATATTCTAAACTAATTTTAAGATATCCAACAACTATATCCTGCTATATTTAAGTAATATTAGAAAAGACTTAAGACATTAGTTTTCTTAGAATATTGAGTTAACTCATATATGATGTACAAAAAATCAAAGTTATGTTCATATTATTTGTAAGAAAATTGAGATTTCGTTCATAATATGTCAAAAAAAATTAAAAATTTATTAATAATATGTGCATATTTTAGCCTTAAAATGGAATTATAGTAACCATAAGGAGGTTATATAATTATGGAAAAGAATAAAAAACCTTATTTACCTCATGAGAGAGATCAGATGGAGCAAGAGCCAAAAACAATCAAATCCTATTCCCCTACTGGAGAAGACTATACAGAGCTTCCAGACCCAGTAAGAGACCCAATAGTGTCTAACAATATAGCCTATCAGGAATTTGATTATACCGACCAAGCCTTATTTGAAGATCAGGACTTTTAAAAAGAAAGACTGCAGGTCCCCCTACAGCCTATGGAGCATATTAATTATGCTCCTTTTTTATTAAACTTTAGCTTCTATAGCTATGCTTTTTAATTTATTTTAAACAGTCTCCATTAGTAGAAATAACCTCTTTATACCAATCAAAGGACTTTTTCTTCCTTCTCTCTAAGGTTCCCTTACCTTCGTTGTCCTTATCAACATATATAAAGCCATAACGCTTTTTCATTTCTCCAGTGGAAGCACTAACAAGATCAATACAGCCCCAAGGGGTATAGCCTATAAGCTCCACACCATCCTCTTCAACGGCCTTTATCATTTCAATTATGTGAGCCTTAAGATATTCAATTCTGTAATCGTCCTGTATGCTTCCATCCTCTTCTATATTATCCACAGCACCTAAGCCATTCTCAACTATAAACAGAGGCTTTTGGTATCTGTCATATAAGGAGTTCATGGTGATTCTAAGACCTACAGGATCTATCTGCCATCCCCACTCACTGGCCTTAAGATATGGATTTCTAAGGGATTTTATAACATTACCTGCAGTTTTCTCTCCTACCTCAGGGTCCGCACTGGTAAGTCTAGAGGTATAATAGCTGAAGGCTATGAAGTCCACGGTATTTTCCTTCAATATACTTTCATCCTCTAATCCCATATCAATAACAATTTTATTTCTCTCTAAGAATTTTTTTGCATATCTAGGATACTCTCCTCTAGACTGAACATCGATAAAGAAGTAATTTTCTCTATCCTTATCTAGGGCTGAAAGCACATCATTAGGGTTACAGCTGTAAGGATAAAATTGTCCAGCAGCTAGCATACAGCCTATTTTAAAATCAGGATTAATTGTTTTAGCAAGCTTCGTTGCCATAGCAGAGGCAACTAGCTCATTATGAGCAGCCTGATATTTAACCTGCAGCTCATTCTCACCTTCTTCTATAGTGATACCAGCACCCATAAATGGCAGATGCATAAGCATATTAATCTCATTAAAGGTCATCCAGTATTTAACCTTATCCTTAAACCGATTAAATATTACCTCACAATACTTTACATAGGCATCTATTAGCTTTCTACTCTTCCAAGAACCATACTTTTCATAAAGATGAAGTGGAACATCAAAGTGACAGATAGTAACTATTGGTTGAATATTGTATTTCAAAAGCTCATCAATCAAGTCTTCATAGAATTTAAGCCCTTCCTCATTGGGCTCTGCTTCTTCACCAGTAGGAAAAATCCTGGACCAGGCAAAGGAAAATCTATAACACTTAAAACCCATCTCAGCAAATAATGCTATATCCTCTTTGTAATGGTGATACATGTCTATGGCTTCTCTAGAAGGATAATAGGAATCCTCAGGAAGCTCTTTATAATTTAGCTTTCCCTGCATCACATCTCTCCTAATGGGTCCCCATGGTATTACATCAACAGTTCCCATACCTTTACCGCCCTCTAAATAGGCACCTTCACATTGGTTGGCAGCTGTCGCTCCTCCCCATAAAAAATTATCTGGCAGGTTATTCATGGCGTACTCCTTTCATCCTTCGCAATTAATTAACAAACCTTTATTAAAGCCTCTCCTTGGATCATATCCTTATCAGTTACTGTCAATATCTCACTATAATTATCTGTGTTAGTAATAATAACAGGAGTTATTACATCGTAACCAGCAATTTTTATTTTTTCAATATCAAAATCCACTAGAGGTGTGCCAATATCCACATTATCTCCTGCTTTTATATGAGCCTTAAAATGCTTTCCTCCAAGCTTTACAGTATCTAAACCTATGTGAATAAGAATCTCTAATCCTTCCTCAGATTTAATAGCAATAGCATGAAGAGTATCGAATAATGCAACTATCTTACCTTTAACCGGTGATACAAGCTTACCTTCTGATGGTATTATAGCAACTCCCTTACCCATAATCTCCTCAGAAAAAGTTGGGTCATTTACTTCACTTAAGGCTACTGCCCTTCCCTTGACAGGATTTAAGATTTCAGCATTAGCAAACAATGCCTCGCGGGATACTTCTATACCTTCATTTGCTGATATATCTTCAGCAACCTCATTTTTTTCTTCTTTATATATAACAAAGCAAACACCAAAGGAAATAACAACACTTATAGCTGCTCCTATGCAAGCTAAGTAGAAGTTTGTTAAGGAATCTCCACCTATGTAGCTTGGAAGGGTTAATAATCCTGGTGAACCTCCAGAGTAATTAGCTACTCTTGTAATACCAGTAAAGAATCCACCGATAGTACCTCCTATCATAGCTGAATATAAAGCTGATTTATATTTTAAATTCACACCAAAAAGAGCAGGCTCAGTAATACCACAAATAGCAGTTATACCAGCAGAAGAAGCCAATTGCTTTAATTCCTTATTCTTAGCCTTTACAGCTACGGCGAGTGCTGCTCCACCTTGAGCAACATTTGAAGCAAGCATTCCTGGATAAATAATTCTATCAAAGCCCATAGTCATTCTATTATTTATACCTATTGGGACAAGACCATAATGAGTACCTGTCATAACAAGCAATGGAGTTAAACCACCCACTAAGGTTGGTACTAACCATGAAGCATAAGAATCTAAAGCATTAACACCAGCAGCAATATAATTACTTAATATGTAGCCTAGAGGTCCAAGGACAACAAGAGCCACTGTACCTGTGATAGCTATTGTTATTAAAGGCTTAGTGAAGAACTTTACTGCCTTTGGAGATATCCTATCAGCTATAGGCTCCACATATGACATAAACCATACAGAAAGGATTATTGGTATAACCGTTGAGGAATAGCTAGCACCGGTTATTGGTAAGCCAAAAAGCTTAATAGCTTCTCCAGCACCAACCATTGCTACAAAGTTTGGATGAAGAAGTATTCCACCAATCATCATAGCAAGATAGGCATTAGCATTAAATTTCTTAGCAGCAGAGCTAGCAAGTAATATTGGTAGAAAATAAAAAGCAGAGTCAGCCATGAACTCAATAATTCTATAGCTCATCATATCCTTAGTTACTAATTCAAAGGCTACCAGCAAGGCTAGTACAGCCTTCATCATACCAGCTGCAGTGATGGCAGGAAGAATTGGAGTAAATATACCTGTAAGCGTATCTAAAACCTTTGCTATACCCTTAGCATTATTTTTTTCTCCATCCTGAGAGCCTGTATCTAAATTACCTAGCTTTACTAATGGTTTATATACACTGGCAACATCGCTGCCTATAATTATCTGATATTGACCACCCTTTTTGACAACGCCCATAACTCCTTTAGTAGTCTTAATTTCTTCTGTTTTAGCCTTAGACTCATCCTTTAAGTTAAAACGAAGTCTAGTAGCACAATGATTCAGAGAGATAACATTATCTGCTCCCCCTACCTTTTGCAGAATTAATTCTGCAAGCTTATTGTAATCCATGTGTATCCTCCTTATGTTTATAATAATTTATATTTTTTAATAAAAAATACCTAAATCACAGTTAAATTTTCAACTGTAATTTAGGTATAGCCTTCTCAATGAAAAGTAACAATCCTTCATGTTATTCTGTTGTAACTCTCTTAATATGCACAGTGAGATATATCATCTCATCCTCACTTAAGTCCCTATTATATTCCTTAATCACGTAATCCCTTACCTTTAAAGCGCAGGTATATTCCTCTTTGAACTGCTCCTTTAGAGCGAATAAGAAGTTCTTATCCTCTCCCTTAATCTCTGAGCCCTGAAAAACTCTTTGAGCAAAAAACTTTAAATGGGTGATGAATCTTTCATAATGTAGTGTGTATTCATCAAGATCCATGCGAAAATGATATTTAACTATATTTAAAATATCCTGTATCATTCTTGTCATGTCCTTAGTTTCTCCTATAGTCTGAGAATTCATAGAAGCATTAACCAAGTGAAGAGCTATAAAGCCTGCCTCATCCTCTGGAAGACTAACTCCCAACCTTTTATGAATAATTGATAAAGCTTCCTTTCCTATAAGAAACTCATGGCTGTAAAATCGTTTTATCTCCCATAATAGAGCATTTTTGAAGGTAATACCTTGTGAATACCTCTCAAGAGCAAAGCTTATATGATCTGTTAGTGTTAAATATATATTATCATTTAACTTTCTGCCTAAAGATACCTTAGCAAAGCTTATAACTTCATTGGAAACCTGAATATGCTCTAAAGGCATTTTCTCTAATAATTCTGTGAGCTTATTAGATTCCTTCCTATCCTTACTAGTATATATCTTTGCTATCAGCTCTCTATCAATATCATCTCCAGGTTTTTTCTTAAATCCTAAGCCTTTCCCTACTACAATTACCTCATGATTATCACTATCTAAGGATTTTACTATATTATTGTTAATAACCTTTAGTACCTTCATCTATGTATATCATTCCTTAGCTATAATTTTTATATCATGGCAATATAATAAAAAAAGGCACTACCATTAAAAAGGATTGAAAAAGCTTCAATACTTAAAAAATGGTATAGCCTGCATCACCAGTAACAATCCATATGTTAATTACGTTATTATAATACCATCGTACACCTTTGTAGTCAAGGTATAATTTTTGTAATATTAAAATAACAGCACTAAAAAAAACTACTTTATTTTAACTTTTAAGCTTTAAGTTTGCCCTTTAGGTTAGTAAAGCTAACTAAACACATATCATAATATAAGAGCTCCTTATCAACTTACTAGACCAGCGGCGTATAGCACTTATCTAATTTAGGTTAATAGAAGCTCTTATATATTTTATTTAAATAATTCACGAAAGATTATATATTAGGGTTACAGCCTATAGAATTCCTCAAAGGTCTTTAAGATATAATAATGGTCCATTACTCCTCCAAGCTCTCTTATAGAGTGCATTGCAAATATTGGTGTTCCAATATCTACGGAGCGGATATCAAGATGAGTTGAGGATATTGGTCCTATGGTAGAGCCACCTACTACATCGGATTTATTTACAAACTTCTGAACAGGAACCTCTACCTGTCTGCATATAAGCTCATATACTGCTGAGGAATCACTATCTGTAGTATACCTTTGATTAGCAGATATTTTAATCACAGGTCCTTTGTTTATTACTGGCCTATTAGTAGGATCATGCTTTTCTCCATAGTTAGGATGAACAGCATGGGCTAAATCAGCTGAAATCATAAAGGACTTAGATAGAGCCCTAAAGTAATCCTCTCTGTCACCACCAAAACTTAAAACTATTCTTTCTAATATATTTGAAAGAAGCTGTGAGTCTGCTCCCTGCTTAGTGGCACTTCCTATTTCTTCATTATCAAAGCACACCATAACCTGAGTTCCTTCAGAAGCATCAGCATTGATTAAAGCCTTAATACCCGCATGAACCATAGCCATATCATCTAAACGGGAAGCAGATATGAATTCTTCCTTATGACCTACCAGGGTTCCCTTTTCATACTCATATAAGAATAAATCAAAGTCAACAATCTCATCTCTATTCACCTTAAGCTCATTAGCTATAAGCTCTAGAAGATAATTATCCTTTTCTAAATTATCATTGATTAAGGTTATAAGTGGAAGTACATCCTTCTGTCTGTTTATCTCCACACCCTTATTAACCTCTCTATTCATATGAATAGCTAGATTAGGAATGATAACTACAGGCTTATTTATATCCACTAATCTGTGAACTGGTCTAAGGAGATTATCCCCCTTTAAAACAACTCTTCCTGCAATACCTAGAGGTCTATCAAACCATGTAGATAGTATTGGTCCACCGTAAACCTCCGTATTCAGCTTAAGATAAGAGCCTTCTGCTACCATTTCTGGATGAGGCTTTATCCTGAAGCCAGGAGAATCAGTATGAGCACCAATTAACTTAAAGCCTGCCTCGCAGGGACATTTCTTTCCAGTTCTAAAGGCAATTATGGCTGAATCATTTCTTGTTACGTAATATGTTTTTTCAGCTTCAAGATTCCACTTTTCTTCCTCTTTTAATTCAAGAAAGCCCTTTTCATCAAGAAGATTTTTAACTACTAAAGCTCCATGAAAGGCTGAAGGTGCGCCGTATATAAAATCTATTAATTCCAGTGCTAAAGCTTTCTGCATGCATTGGTCCTCCTTTAAATAAAATACTATTTTTATTCTATCATTTTTTCACTGTAAATACCTAGGAATTTTTCTACTTAATTAAAAAGAAGTATTATGAATATCTTAAAGGACTATCATAATACTTCAATATTATTTATTGCTAAAATAATTTATTATATACATTAATGCTTTTATATTTCATACCAGATAATCTCATTAGGCTTTAAGGTCAATTCAAAGGCTTCTCCATTGCCCTTGTATACTGTTGTATTTTGAGTTTCAAAGGTATTGTTAACCACACAGTATTTGCCGCTATCCAAATAAGCATGTAAATCAGTATTGTAATTGCTGCTAAACCAATGCCTTAGCTGATCTTCACCATTGGCACTCCATAGGATGCTTCTGTGAAGAACTCTGCTATTTTCAAAGGAGTAAGGTAAGCCACTGATATATACACTTCTTCCCCTGCCATACTGGTTAACAGCAAGCTTTACTTCTTTGTCCCTTTTAACTAATATCTTACCCTCAGGTAGGGCATAGATCCTCTGTGCTCCATGACCAAAATCAATCTCTTCTCTGCAGTCTTCTGTGATAAAGTGCTCATGCTCATCCCAATTATACTTATCATAATTTAAGGTGAAGCCTGTTTCCTTCTCTACACCAAAGACATTAGATAGCTGTATAAAACGCCCCTGATATTGATGGCCTGAAGGCTCACCTACACCAATAATACCGCCACCCTGGTAAACAAATCTCCTTATGGCTGAGGTAACCTGTGGATTTTCCCAAACATCTCCGCCGGTGTGAGCTGTATCAGCTTCTCCCACCATGATAATAACATCTATATCCTTAAGAATTTCCTGATTTTCTTCTATATCCTTAAAGCTTATAAAGCTAACCTCAAAGGGCGCTCCTGACAGAGCCTCAATTATACCTGCATAGCTATAGTTTTCCTTCTGATATAAGGCATGGTGAACCATATGGCAGCCCCAAGCTCTCATTTTCCCCCAGCTGTTGAGGACTGCTACCCTTTTAGCGCAGTAAGGCTTAGTGCCTTTAATATTATCATAGAGAAGTCTAAATTCATCACATACACTTTCTACATAATCTATGAAATCTGGGAACTCTAGTGCTAACTTTAGATATCCTCCGTATCCAATCCTATCAATAGGTTTTCTAAGAATAGCACGCCTTGCAGTTATCCAGTTAATCTTAGCCTCTTTTATAGGATCTCCCCCCTCATGGAAGGTATCCGGGAAGAAATAAGGAAGGAACCTTCCTTCTCTATACTTTACTCCTTCAACATCACTAATTAATCTAAGGGTACTTCCATTACCAACACTGCCTACTAGGGCATCAAGACCTATGGTTTTAAATTCATCCATGAAAGGCTCAGTTCCGATCCAATGGTCTCCTAAAAACATCATGGCTTCTTTATTGCCCTCATGAGTTATATCAACCATCTCTTTAGCTAGCTTTGCCACTTCTCTTCTCTGAAAGCTCTGGAAGTCTAAAAATTCCTTACTAGGAACTCTATATTGGTTATTGTAATAGCCCTGATCTATAATATACTCAGGTCTAAAAGAATATCCTACTTCCTTCTCAAATTGCTCTAATATATATGGACTTACACTAGCAGAATAGCCATACCAGTCCACATACTTTTCTCGCTTCAACTCATCAAATACTAAGGTAAACTGATGGAAAAAGGTTGTATATCTTATAACATCTACATGGGGATTCTCTTCAATATATTTTCTTAGTCTTTCCATGGAATAAGCCCTTGTCTTTGGCTGACGGACATCAAAGGTTATCTGATGCTCCACGTCCTTCCAATCATTTACCACGGCATTATACATATGGACAGGATCCCAGATAAGATAGGCAAGGAAGCTTACAGTATAGTCATGGTAAGGTATGGATTTTATAGTTACTTCTCCTGTTTCCTCAGAATAACCCCAATCCTCTATCTTCACAGGAAGACCTGTACTTCTATCCATTACCTCCCACCATCTTTTTATGTCATCTCTGCTATTTACCTTCATAAGCTCCTCACTGATTCCACTCATGAGCTTAATGGAAAGGCTCTCCTCGGTAGCAGTATGAAAGCCAGTCATTATATAACACTGCTGTATTTCATCAGGATTATTCCTTGCCCACTGATTGTCCTTTCTGGTGGTATAATAAGTTGAATATATCTTTGCCCCATTGTTTTGGAGCTCAACAGGAAATTCTGTTCCGTCACAATCTCTGATGGCATCGGCCTTCCATCTTTTCATTATCTCAATTGTCTCTTCAGTTATATCTAAATCTGTTGGTATTGTAACTCTTCCTTTATTTATATTATCCATGGCGTTATAGCTCCTCTTATTTTATCTCCAATCTCTTTAGTTAAATCTATATTTATTAATTATTTCTGTCATTAGATTCATTTTTCCCTGTATATCCTGAACCATCTTAAGCTGAGTTCTGGCCCTGAATAAATTGTGATTCTCCTTATGAACCTTAAAATACACATCCCCTTCTAAGAAATCAGCTAAGAATCTTATTCCACATTCATAGGTCATTATCATGGCTGAGAATGGAAGAAAAGCAATCTCTTCTTCATTTAAGAACTCCCTAGCCTCTTCCATATATCCCTTAACAAAGGCTTCAAAGAGCTCCATATCTAAGGCTACCTTACTTAAGTCCTCTTCATCCTCTTCTCCTGTGGTTGCTCCTGATCTTATTGCATCACCAAAATCATAAAGGGATAAGCCAGGCATCACCGTATCTAAATCAATGATACATATTCCTTCTCTCGTAACATCATCTATCATAACGTTGTTAAACTTTGTATCATTATGGGTTACTCGCAAAGGAAGCTTTCCATCCTCTAATAATGAGTTTAAAACCTTAGTTTCCTTTTCCAGTGCTAAGAAGGCCTCTACTTCCTTTTCAGCTAAATGAAGCCTTTGAGCTTTATTTTCTTTAACCGCTGTAGTAAAATCTTTAAATCTTTTTTCTGTATTATGAAAATCCTTTATAGTCTCACATAGCTTTTCTGCCGGAAAATCCTCCAGGAGCTTTTGAAACCTTCCTAATGCTTTTCCCGTATTATAAAAATCCATGGTATTTTCAACTATAAGATAGGTTCTAGCTCCTTCAATAAATATATAGCTTCTCCAATAATCCCCCTCAGGACTTACATAAAAGCTCTTACCTTCATTAGTCGGCACAAGATTTAAGGTTTCCCTATACTCATCTCCTCCCCTTTCAATTATCTTTTCTTTTAGATAACTGGTTACTAAGGAAAGATTATTCATAAGACCTTCAGGATCCTTAAAAATATTATGATTAATCCTTTGAAGGATGTATTTTAACTCTTTTCCTTCAGAAGCTTTAGTCTTTACAAGATAGGTATCATTAATATGGCCATCGCCATAGCCCTCTATGGAAATAATATCTCCATCAAAGGAAAAATTAGCTGCTATTGTCCCAAGCTCATAATTATTATTCATTATAGTCTGCCTCCCATAGTTTTTCAGGATAAAGTCCTTTATCTATAAACTCTCTTATAGCTCTTTGAACTATAGGCTTATCTTCCTTGTAGGTCACTCCATACCATTTTTCTCTGCTCTCCAACACCTTTACCCTACAGTTATTTTCAGTGATGATATTGTTAACTACATTAGGAAGAAAGCACTCAGACTTTAAGGGATTAGTATGAAGCCCCTTAAAGAATAGCTGTAGTTCTGCTTCTAAATAGGAAAATATCCTCGGGGTAAAGCCCCAAATATTCATAGATACAGTACTATTATCGGAAAGAAGCTGCCAATTTTTATCATCCTCACTATATTTAATACCATCAGAAAACCTAGAAATCTTAGTTCTCTCTTTTACGCTCTTTAAATAACTATTCTCATCTATGGAGCATATCCCCCTAGAAACATAACCGTTTTCCGTCAGGGTATTGCTAAGCTTATAACCAACCATGGTATAATCCACGGAGGCTTCCTCTACCCCTCTAAGATAATCATGGATAGCTTTAAAAGCAGAATATCCATAATAATCATCAGCATTAATCACAGCAAAGGGAGTTTTTACTACATCTCTACAGGCATAGACTGCATGAGCAGTTCCCCAAGGCTTTAACCTTCCCTCAGGAACCTCACAGCCCTCCGGCAAATCCTCAAGGCTTTGATATACATACTCCACATCTACATATCTCTGTATTTTTTCTCCAATTGATCTTTTAAATATTTCTTTATTTTCTTCCTTTATTACAAAAATAATTTTATTAAAGCCACTTCTCAGAGCATCATAAATAGAATAATCTATAATTATTTCTCCATTAGGTCCAACAGGATCTACCTGCTTAAGACCTCCATATCTGGACCCTAGCCCTGCTGCCATTATTATCAGTGTAGTATTTCCCATATAATCAGCTCCCCTCTTACAGAATGATTTATTTTTTATCCCTAGCTGCATAGGTTTGATTGTATAAATATAGAACTGTCAAAATTCCTATAAGCCCCAGGAGCATCATAACTAAGCCTTTATAGGAAATAATTTTATGGCCTATAAAGGTTAGGAATACCGATATAATAAAAATCACAAGCATGATTATATTTTTAAAATTTCCCACAGATAAGCACCTCTTTTCTTCTTATCCAATTATTTTTTAAGTTGAAACCTACTATTCCTTCACTCCACCTAAGGTCATACCCTCTGTAAGCCTCTTCTGAACTAATACATACAAAATCAAGGTCGGAAGCATTACTATAACCAGTCCAGCATACATCTGACCATAATTAGCTGCTGCTTTTTGAGATTGCATTAGATTAATTAGTCCTACAGGAAGTGTCTTAGAAGAATTAGGCATCAAGGTCAGAGCTATAATATATTCATTCCAGAAGGATAAAAAGTTAAATAGTATCACCGTAACAATACTAGGCTTCGCCATGGGTATCATTATTTTAACCATGGTAGTAAAATTACTAGCTCCATCCACATAAGCTGCCTCCTCATAGGCTTTTGATAGAGTTTTAAAATAATTTGACATAAGATATACGGTGAAAGGTATTGCTGTGGAGGCATATACTAGCGCAAGAATAAATTTATTGTCTAAGAAAAATCCTGTCCCCCAAGTACCTCTGATATATTTGTCCAAATCTAATAGCATTAAAAATATTGGAACTACTATATAGTTAACATTAATAAATAGTCCTCCCATTAAGAGGCCTTCAATGATTTTTTTCCCTTTAAAATCAAAACGCGCTAGCACATAGGATGCAGGCACTGCTATAACAAGTAATAACACTAATGCTGTTATTGTTACTATTATAGAGTTTACAAAGTACTCGCCCATCCTTGCTTTTTCTATTGCATCAATAAAATTTTGGAAATAGAAGCCCTTAGGAAGTGCCCAAGGATTGCCGTAAAACTCTACATTTTCTTTTATTGAAGCCATAAAGACCCATAAAACAGGAACTATTATAGTTATTGCCAGAGTAATGAGGGCAACATATATAAAAGCCTTATATAACTTATCTACTGATTTCATCTTATTGCTTTTCATAATATCCCCCTTCTAATACTGTATTACATCTCTCTTGGTTGCTTTATTAATTATTGCAGATAAAGCAAAGGAAAAGAGAAATACCACAACTCCTATAGCCATTCCATATCCATAGCTTGCATTATTATAAGCTTGCTTATATAAATAGCTGAGGAATACCTCAGAGGCTCCATCAGGTCCTCCTCCAGTCATTACCTTTACAAAAAGGAAGCTTAAATTTATAGTACTTATTACAAAAAAGGTCAGGGTTGTTCTAACGGTGTTCCATACCAGTGGCAATGTTATGGAAAAGAACTGCTTTATCCTTCCTGCTCCTTCTAAATCTGCAGCCTCGTATAGATGTACTGGTATAGAGCTCATGCTTGCCATATACATTACCATATAATAACCAATAGCCTGCCAGATCATAGCTCCAGCTATTGAATAAATAACTATCCCCTGGTTTCCGAGAAACTGAATACTCTTATAGCCTTCCCCGCTAAATAGCCTGAATAATCCATTTAAGAGGCCCATGCTTGGATCATATATAGCAGAAAAGATAGAAGATATTACTACGACTGAAAGAATGTTAGGTATATAAAATATAACTCTATAGAAATTTTGTCCCTTAATATTCTCCTTAACTAATATGGCAGCAATAATTATTGCTAGAGATAGGGTAACGATAGTTACCACCACAATGAGAAAAAGAGTATTTTGAAAGGACCTCAAGAAATTCATATCCTTAAGTATTATCTTAAAATTGTTAAACCCAACAAAGGTCTTATTTGCTGTAAGCCCTCCCCACTTATACAAGGACATTCTAAATACATTAAGTGTAGGATAAACCATAAAAACTCCAAATAGAATTACTGCTGGAGCCAAGCAAATCCCTATAAAAAGATTATTTCCTTTATTTTTCACTCTTTACCTCCTCTTAAAAGAGCCACGATGGCTAATACCATCGTGACTAGTTAAATATCTTATTATTGTGCTGCACTTATAGCTTCTACAGCCTTTACTACTTCGTCATACCACTCTGAAACAGTCTTTGTACCATTAACAACAGAGTTTATTGTTCCAAAAAGGATTCCATCGGCACTAACTAGGTCAACACCTTCTACAGCAGTTACAGATGCAAAACCACCCATTGCAGCTTTAGCGCCATTATCATAAACAGAGTAATAAAGCTTGTTAGGATCGTCTTCTCCTATTAAGGAAGAAGCAGTGGTTATTGGCTGAACAGCTCCACCTAACTCATAGATGGTTTTTGCTGCTTCATCAGAATACATATAAGCCATAAATTCTTTAGCTAAGTCTTCATTGGCAGCACCAGAAGGGATAAACATCTGTTCAAAGAAGGTAAAGGAATAAGAATCTCCTTCTTCAGTTACCTTTGGTAATGCAGTAAAGCCCCATTCAAAGCCATCAGCTCTAGGTGCATCCTTCATTTCCCCTGGAAGCCAGGTTCCATTAGGAATAAATAAAGCCTTGTTATCTAATACTAGCTGTTGATTTTTAGTAAAGTCATTACCATTAGCCTGTGCTACAGTATTTTCATGAGTATACTTTGCAAGTTCTCCAACTATATCAAAAGCTTGTCTAACTTCATCGCTTTTCCATGCCTCTACATCATAGTTCATTAGCTTAGCAAAGGTTTCAGCCCCTGCTACTTCATTTAATAAAGCATAGAAAAAGGCATCAAAATATCCTGTAGTAGGATATGTAAATAAAGCTGAGCCTTCACTTTTAGCTTTTTCCCCTAAAGCAAACATCTCTTCAAAGGTTTCTGGGCTATCATAGCCAGCTTCTCCAAAAAGTGATGCATTATAGAATAAGCCACAAGGAGAGTAGAATAATGGAGCTAAGTAAGTTTTTCCATCACCATAAGGATTAGTTACCAATGTATCAGTAAAGCCTGGTATAATCTTTTCTCCTACAGTTACCTCTTCTCCCGGCACCTTCATATCTAATAGATCTGAAATATCAACTATTGCCTTCTCAGTAATAAGAGTATCAGTTAGTCCACCTTCTGAACCAACAGATAGATAAATTATATCTGGCACATCTCCAGATTGAATCTGAGGTCTTAAAATTTCAGCTATATTCTTTTCTAGGGTAAGCTCTACCTTAACCCCCTCATGATCTTCTTCAAAGGCTTTAGCCAGTGCATCCCAATGTTCTCTTCCATATCCACCATCTAATCCTGCAATCTTTAGAACCTTTTCATCATTACCAGCTGAACTATCATTATTATTTGCTCCGCATCCAACAACACCTACCATAAGTAGCGCTGATGTTACTAATGCCAATAACTTTTTCATATACTTCCCTCCACCACTATAATTTTTAGTATATCAATAAATTAATTATATATTGAGGTAAACGTTTTTAATATAAGTATGTTGCTTAGATTTTTATGTATATTGCTTTTTATATTTATAAAAACTAAAAATAACTAAAACTTGTGAAAGGGTAAAGTACTTATCACCCTCAAAAAAATATAAATATTGAAAATATTCTTATGTTTAGTTAAAATAAAATTGTTCTCTCTACAATTATTTCATTGAGAAGGGCAGTGATAAAGTGTCAAATATTACTTATGAATTTAGGAATGCTGACCTTCGTAAAATTAATACTAGTTTATTATATGTAAGCCATTCCATATATGAAGGTGATTGGTTTAGCGTTCTTCATTCACACCCATTTACAGAGCTATTTTACGTAGTAAAAGGAAGAGGACATTTTCAGATTAATAATAAAACCTTTGATGTTAAAGAAGATGACCTGGTTATAGTAAATGCTAATGTATCTCATACAGAGTATTCCATAGACTCAAACCCATTAGAATACATAGTACTGGGAATTGAGGGAATGGCAATCCTTCAAGATATTAAGGATGGAGATGATAGCTATGGTGAATATAGCATACTTAATTATAGAGGCTATAAGGATGAGGTACTCTTCTATTTAAAAAAACTATTAAAGGAAGCTAGAGAAAAGGACGAGCTGTACAAGGAGGTAACTCATAATCTATTACTTCTATTAATTATCAACATAGTGAGAAGAACCTCTACAAGGCTTGTAATTTCTTCAACAGAAAATATCAGCAAGGAGTGTGCATATATAAAAAATTATATAGATAATAACTATTCCTCTAATATCACTCTTGATTCCTTGTCTGAAATGACTCACATGAGCAGATTTTATTTGGTGCATATTTTTAGACGTTTCTTCAATGTTTCTCCTATCAGCTATTTGATTACAAAGCGCTTAAAGGAAGCGGCTCATCTCCTCGAGTCCACGGATTTATCTATAATGAATATATCTAGCTCTGTAGGCTTTACTAACCAATCTTATTTTTGTCAAATATTTAAGAAGAATTACAACATGTCACCTTCCTCTTATAGAAAACTAAATAAAATTAAGGCATCCTCATAAATAGGAAAAACATATAAAAAAATATATAGCAGAACCTAATAAAGGTTCTGCTATTATTCTTCTAATAACTGATTTCCGCAAGCTCATGGAGAGCCCTAGTGCACATAATATACCTAATATGGTCCGATGGAGAGGCTGAAATCTTATTTAACACTATTACACCATCAAACTCTAAGCCTTTGGCAAAATAAGAAGGAAGCATAACTACTCCACCTTGATATATGAATTCTTCTCTATCAATTACTGTAAGATGATAGTTTTCTTTAATCACCTTTTCAGCTTCTTTAATTTCACTAAGGGTAGGAGCAATAATAGCTATATTTTCAAGTCCCTTATCCTTATACTCCTTAATTATCTTCTCTACGGTAGATCCTAAGGCTTCCCCACCCTCTATAGCTAGCTCCTTCACAGAGCTACCATTTCTAACCATAGGAACTATTTTTTCTTCTTTTAAATATCTATTTGCATATTCCATTATCTCCACTGTGGACCTGTAGCTCTTATTTAAAGAAAACTCTTTAAGTGAAGCCTCAGAAAAAATTTCTTTTAAATTCTTCATAGCAGGGGCTGAGTCAACACCTATAAGCCTCTGATTATAATCTCCAACAATAGTGTAGGAGGTAGCTTTAGTAAGCTCCTTTATGAGCCTAAGCTGAAGACTTGTTAAGTCCTGAGCTTCATCTATAACCACATGCTTTATATTCTCTTTAAATTTTATATCCTTAAGCTTTAAATAAAAATATAAGATTGGAGCTAAATCGTCCTGAGTTAAGGGAAGATTGTTATTAAACTCATTATATATATCTACTATATCCTCAGGGTTAATCCACGAATTCAGGACATCTCTTTGGTGCATAACCTCACGGATTATTCCTCGGATTCTAAGTCTTCTATTAAATTCAATATTATTTTCTTCAATCTTAAGCTGTTCTGAAGTCAAGCTATTCTTATAGGCTTCTATCTCCAGCTTCAGCTTTCTTACTTCCTCATCTCTTTTATCCTTAAGCTTTGAAACAAGTATTCTTTTTATCTTTTCACTTCTTCTGAACAAGGGCATATAAGAGTAATGAACATTAAAGAGCTCTTTTACTTCCTTTAAGGAAACAATTTCTTCACCGGAAAAATATACTGATTCAGGCTTAAAGTAGCTCTCATTCATCTCTTCTAACTTCTTATCCAATTCTTCTAAATAGGCCTCACTATTCTTATAGGCGGCTCTCCTTAAAAAATCCTCATCCTTTTGAAGTATTCTCTCAGCATAATCCTTGAATGACATTACTTCAGAGATATTAAGTAGCTCTAATGCGAACCTATGGAAGGTGGTCTGCTTTACCCCAGTTTCTCCAAGGCTTGGAAGCACTGTGCCTATATACTCTAAAAATATATCATTAGGTCCTATAACAAGTACCCTGTCCTTCAAAATCTCTCTATAATTATACAGAAGATATGCAACTCTATGAAGGGCTACAGTAGTCTTACCGCTGCCAGCTACCCCGTTAACCACAACTGATATCTCTCTAGGCTGTCTTATTATATCATCCTGCTCCTTCTGAAGAGTCATGATTATATCCTTTAGCTTTTCCGAAGAATTAGAGCTTAGTACCAGCTGTAGAATATCATCCTTAACATCTATTTCTGAATCAAACATCCCAAGGAGCTTTGCTTTTTTAATAATATACTGTCGTCTGCCTTCAATTTCAACCTCTACGGGTCCTGAGGGTGAATTATACTCTGATTTCCCTATGCTTCCTTTATAAAAGAGAGAAGCTACAGGAGCTCTCCAGTCAACGATTTCTGGTTCATAGCTCCCCTCTGGAGTAACTCCAAATCGTCCTATATAGAGCTTTTCTTCTTCATTATATTCCTTATCCTCAAATACAATCCTTCCGAAATAAGGACTCTCCTTTAACGTAGTAAGCTCCTTTAATCTTCTATCGATAGTAGTGTAGGCTTCTTCTTTTACAAAGCGTTCGTGATCAAAGTATTCCGCTATCTTATCTTCATCATCCTTAAATTCTTCCAGTGCCTTTTTTCTATAATCCAGGATATACTGGCCTATATCCTTCCTTTTTGTAAGATAAACCAATATCTCATTATCTATTACCTGAAGAGTTAATTTAAGCTTTAACAGCTCTAAATCCATCTCTCTATCCTTATTTACGGATATATCCATATTCTACCTCCAACTGCATAAAAACCCGGATAAACCGGGGTTTTATGTAAATTATTCTTCTTTATTAGCTTCACTAGTGCTTTCATCAAAAGCTAGCTCAAGGCTTCCTCTTTTATGATATTCCCTAACCATTGACATAAACTCTTCACCAAGAAGGGTTTCTTTTTCTAGAAGCCTTTCAGAAATCTCATTTAAAAGAACTCTATTTTCTTCTAAAAGATCAATAGCCTTTTTATGACAGCCTTTTATTATGTTTAAGGTAACCTCATCAATCTTTGCGGAGGTTTCATCACTGCAGTTTCTTACAGGCCTTCCATCTAAATATCTATTGCTTACAGATTCTAGTGCCATCATATCAAATTCCTCTGACATTCCATATATGGTTACCATATTCCTTGCAGCTTGTGTGGCTCTTTCTATATCATTGGAGGCACCGGTAGATATGCTGTTAAACTCTACCTCCTCTGCTGCTCTTCCGCCAAACATAACAGTTATCTGATCCAGCATCTCTTCCTTAGAAACAAGATATTTATCTTCTTCTGGCAGCTGCATTGTGTAGCCTAAGGAACCCATGGTTCTTGGAACAATAGTTATCTTATGCACTGGGTCTGTATTCTTTAATAAGGCAGCTACCAGCGCATGACCTACCTCATGGAAGGCTACTGTTCTCTTTTCCTTAGGTGACATTATTCTGTCCTTCTTTTCCTTACCGGCAAGAATAACCTCTACAGATTCCTCTAAATCCTCTTGAACAACCATTTTACGCCCTTCTCTAACGGCTCTTAGGGCTGCTTCATTAATCATATTGGCAAGATCTGCTCCTACAGCACCAGGGGTAGCCCTGGCAATTGCTCCTAGATCCACGGAGTTATCCATCTTTACGCCCTTAGAATGAACCTTTAATATATCTTCTCTACCCTTTAAGTCAGGTCTATCTACTATAACTCTTCTATCAAAACGTCCTGGTCTTAGTAATGCTTTGTCTAAAACCTCTGGTCTGTTAGTAGCTCCTAAAATAACCACTGCTTTAGTGGCATCAAAGCCATCCATCTCTGAAAGGAGCTGATTTAAGGTTTGCTCTCTTTCATCATTGGAGCTTATAGCATTATCTCTGCTCTTACCGATGGCATCTATTTCATCAATAAATACTATACAAGGGGACTTTTCCTCAGCCTGCTTGAATAAATCTCTCACTCTTGCAGCTCCCATACCTACAAACATCTCAACAAAATCTGAGCCAGATAGAGAGAAGAATGGAACATGTGCTTCTCCTGCCACAGCTTTAGCTAATAAGGTTTTACCAGTTCCAGGAGGACCAACGAGGAGTGCTCCCTTAGGAAGCTTTGCACCAATGTCTGTATATCTTTTAGGATCATGGAGAAAATCAACTATTTCTCTTAAGGATTCCTTAGCTTCCTCCTGTCCTGCTACATCCTTGAAGGTAATACCTGTTTCACTTTCTGCATAGAGCTTTGCAGTGTTTTTTCCAAAGGACATCACTCCTCCTCCACCCATCTTCTTACCCATTCGTCCAAACATAATTCTTCCAAGGAAAAAGAAAATTAATAAGGGTACTGCATAAGCCAAAAGAATTTCGAGAATGAAGGAATTATTAGCATCAGGGCCAGAATATTTTACATCAGCCGCATCAAGCCTATCCACGAGTTTTTCATCACCAATATAGGCGGTATAGAGAGTCTTATTTCCATACTCCGAGCCTTCCTTTGGAGTTATCACCAACCTATCGCTGGAAATTTTAACCTCTTCTATTTTATTGCTATTTAATAGAGCCAAAAATTCGTCATATCTAATTTTTTCTGTATACATGGACTCTCTAACGTTATTAAAAATCAAGAGTATCACTAATACAATACCTACATAAATAAGATTAAACTTCCATTTATTCTTATTTTGATCGTCATTATTTTTTTTGTTATTGCTGTTTTTATTATTATTTTTGTTGATATTATTGTTCATATATCCCGATATTAACCGGTTATGTTCACTCCCTTCTCAGGCTATTTAGCTAACTGATAAATTGCCTCACCATATATTTTTGCACATTTTACTAGCTTATCTATTTCAATATATTCATTTACCTGATGGATAACATCAGGGTCACCAGGAAACATTGGTCCAAAGGCCACTATATTATTCATGGTTTTTGCATAGGTGCCTCCACCAATAGCTAAAGGCTCTTCCTTCGCTCCTGTATGCTTCTCATAAACCTTTTGAAGGGTTTCCACTAAAAAATGATTCTTAGGATAGTATAATGGTTTATCCTCAATGAGATTTTTCATCTCTATATTATTCTCAAAAAGCTTAAGCTCAAGAGGCTTTAATACATCCTCCAAACTGTAGGTTACAGGATAGCGAATATTGATAGTAAGCGCCGCTTCATTACCACTATAATTAATTATACCCACATTAAAGATTAATTTTCCAGAAACCTCATCCTCTAATCCAATATTTAAGGATTCTCCATGAAGCTCTGTACCGATAAACTTGTTAGCAAAGGAAATGAAGCTCCCTATATCTGTATCTTCTAAAGGAAGAGTACCTAAAAAGCCCAAAAGCTGCATTACTGCATTTTTTCCTGCTTCAGGAGTACTTCCATGGGCAGATATCCCATAGGACTGTAAAATTACCTCTCCAGCATTCCGTGTATATTTTATATCACAGGGATTATCGTATTTATATTCACTGAGATAGGATATTACATTAGCTGGATCATCAGTGGTAATCTTTGCTTCGCAGTAATCAGGGACTACATTAGCCCTGCTTCCTCCTTTTATGCTATCCACTCTTATACTTCTCTTACTGTTTGATTCTATAGTCTTTGCTAAGTCAAATACCATGAAGCCCTTCTCAGCATGAATTACAGGGAAGTCTGCATCAGGAGTAAAGCCAGCTACAGGAGGCTTTTCCCTTTCATTATAATAGCTCATTTCCCCACTGCCGCTCTCCTCATTAGTACCAAAAATTACTCTAACCCTTTTAGATAGAGTAAGACCAGCATCAACTACAGCCTTCAAGCCATATAAAGCAGCCATTATTGGGCCCTTATCATCTAATGCACCTCTAGCATAGAGCTTACCTTCATGAATCTCAGCTCCATAAGGAGGATAAAGCCAGCCATCTCCTTCAGGTACCACGTCTAAATGTCCTAGGACAGCTACATAATCCTCTCCGGTGCCATATTCAGCATAGCCTAAATAACCGTCTAAGTTTACTGTTTTAAAGCCAAGACTCTCTGCTATATGTAGAGCTTCTTCTAAAGCTTCATTTACCTTTTCACCAAAGGGCATTCCTAGAATAGGCTTATCCTCTAGGCTTCTAATCCTTAAAAGCCTTTGAGTGCTTTCAATAAGCTCCTCCTGTAACAGCTCTACCTTATCGTCAATTTCCTTCATATTATTACCTCCTAATTTCCTGTCTCTCTTAAATGTCTATTCTATAAAGCCTATTTTATTGAAAGGATATATTCTAATTTGAGCCTTACCTTCTATGGCATCCCCATCTATATAAGGATCATCCCAGTATCTGCTATCATTAGAATTTGCCCTGTTGTCTCCTAAAAACAAGTATTTTCCCTCAGGCACCTGAAAGTGTCTGCTAATATTTTGATTATAAATCACATAATCCTCTTCTATTAACTCACCATTTACCATAAGAGCTCCATCGGATATTTCCACCTTATCTCCTGGAAGTCCAATAACCCTCTTTATTAATAGCTGGTTAAGCTCCTCCGAGTCAAATACTAAAATATCTCCTCTTTCAATTTTGTCAGTATTATAAACTCTAGTAACAAAAAGCTGATCTCCTTTATCTAAGGTAGGATACATAGATAGTGATGGTATATACACCTTAAATAAAACAAATTTATTAATTATACCTGCTATGATAAGAGCAGCTACAATAGGTATTACCCAGTCAAAGATTAACTGCTTAACAGCGCTTTTTTCCTCAGACTTTCTTTTTCTTCCTCGATTAAATCTCATCTTCCACCCACATACCTTTCACTAAAGCCTCTATTTCCCTTTTTCTCTTCTTAGTGGAAGCCTCATCTACTTGATACTTCTCTCCTTTTAAAATTAATATATCTCCTTCCTTTACCTGACCTTCAATCTGCATTCTATCAACATTTATTATATTTCCTTGTAAGTCCTCACAAACTACTACGAGCTCTTCTTCTATTCTATCAACTATGAGCTCTTTCTTATATTCCATCTTCCTTCTCCTTTAATTGTAATAATATAATTAGTATACCATATTATGAATGAAATTAAATATTTGATTGATTAAGATATGGTAAATATTAAGAGCCTCCGAAAATGGAAGCCCTTAAGTTATTATGTCATCTTATTTCATTTTTAATTATATCCTCATAGCTCTCTCTTTTACATATAAGCCTTTCCCTATCTTCGCTAACCATAACCACAGCAGCCTTTGGTATCTTATTATAATTGCTGCTCATTGAATAGCAGTAGGCTCCCGTAGACATAACTGCTAATATATCGCCACTTACCACCTGTGGTATCGATGCATTTTTTATTAATATATCTCCAGATTCACAGCATTTTCCGGAAATAGTTACACTTTCACTACAGCTCTGAAGCATCCTGTTTGCCACTAAGCAACCATAGTCAGCACTATAAAGAGCAGGTCTTATATTATCAGTCATTCCACCATCTACGGCAACATATTTATTTATATCAGGAATCTCCTTTATGGATCCTATGGTATATAAGGTTATACCTGCATTTCCTACTATGGATCTTCCTGGTTCTATAATTAATATTGGCACTTTAATATCATTCTTAATGCACTCAAGCTCTACGGCTTTTCTTATAGCACTGCAATATTCTTCTGGGGTTTTAGGTAAATCACCTTCATTATAATATATCCCAAAGCCCCCTCCTAAATCTAATTCTTCTAAGCTATAACCAGTGTTATCTGTTATTTCCTTCATAAAACCTACCATGATATCTGCGGCTTCCTCATAGGGCTCAGTTTCAAATATTTGAGATCCTATGTGGCAGTGAAGACCCATGAGCTGTATATTGGGAAGCTCTATAGCCTTTTTAACTATATTGATTAAATTATCACCGAGAGAAGCAATTCCGAATTTTGAATCTAGCTGTCCAGTTTTTATATATTCATGGGTATGAGCTTCAATCCCTGGAGTAACTCTTAAGAGAACCTTTTGGACTCTTCCATACATACCAGCAACTCTATTGACATTTTCAAGCTCAAGGTCATTATCTATAACAAATCTTCCAACCCCTGTTTTAATTCCTAAATTTATCTCCTCAAGAGTTTTATTATTACCATGAAAATAAACCTTATCCATAGGAAAATCAGCCTTATAAGCCGTATAAAGCTCTCCACCAGAAACTACATCCAGCCATAGGCCTTCCTCATGGATAAGCTCGCACATGGCAAGGGTTAAGAAAGCTTTTCCCGCATAGGCAACTCTGTTATTAGCCCCCATAGAATTTACATAAGCTCTGCAGGTGCTTCTTATAAGCTCCTCATCCATAACGTACAGAGGAGTGCCATATTTCTTAACGAGATTAGTAACCTTTTTGCCTCCTATAGTCAAACAATTATCCCTTACATTCATCGAACCAAACAGCTTCATTTTTGTACCTCCAATACTTTAGTATAAAGAAAAACCCGCCTATTAAGCGAGTAGAGTCATGAGTATGTAGGCACACTTCCTTACCACTAAAATAAATAGTCAGAAGAGGAACACCTCTAATGCATATCTATATGATGACCTTGTGCACCTTGTAGCTCTCCACAGAAATATGTCTGTGACAGTTATACATATATTATATGTATACCCAGGCAAGCCATCCTGCTGATGGCTTACCTTCGGCTGTAATTCCTTTCCTCACTCCTCACCGTCTGCCGACTAAGAGCAAATACTGATAATAACAGCACCTCTACCCTGGTTTTATATTTTTTATATTATATCACACTAAATTCGGAAAATATACACCATTTCAACTTATATATTCTCTTCTAATTTCTTGAAGAAAAGCTTCATAAGCCTCTCCTTCCTCGAAATAGCTATTTTTAGGCTCTATTAACTCAAAAGCCCCACTATCGTAAGTAATGGTTGTACTATAGATATATGTGGCATTTCCTGAAAAGTTCACTAAGAATTTATCCTCCAGGTTTCCTCTAACAATGCAGTTGATCATCCCACCCTGATTCACAACCTTAAGCTTCTTATTTTTATATTCAGAGTTGTATAGAGAGGTTATTACGGAAGAAGCTATCATACCGGTACCACAAGAAGGAGTAAGCCCTACTCCTCTTTCATAGGTTCTCACAAAAATACTATCCTCGGATAAGAGCTTTACGAAATTAACATTGGTTCCTTTAGGAAGTAGTTCTTTATTAAAATTAGCCTCAACACCAACCTCTGTAAGGTCGCTATCTCTTATCTCTTCTGTTATTGCAACTAGATGAGGGTTAGTGATGCTAACTGCAGAAAAGCTATATTTTTCTGAAAGCTGTGGCACCATTTTAAAAAGCATGGTCTCCTCTGGATAATTTAGCGGTAAGGCTGAGGGCTCAAAGGTAATAGTGTCTACAGGTACCTCTACAGTATATATTCCCTTGCCTATATCTTCTACTTTCTTTACCTGATAAAGAGCTTTCATGGTGGCTATATTAACCTCATCCTTGCCTAGCTTTTCCATAAGATATCTACCAATGAGCCTTAAGCCATTTCCGCACATCTCCGCCTCTGAGCCATCGGAATTAAAAATCCTCATTCTACCATCAGCTTCTTTACCTTCTAAGACATATAGTATCCCATCAGCACCTAAGGGTGATAGCTTATCACAAAGGCAAATAGCTATTTTACCTCTATCTTCTTCTGTAAGGCTAAGCTTATTTAGTGCTTCGTCTATTATATAAAATTCGTTTCCTGATCCATGTCCTTTAATTAGTTTTATATTCACTGTTGCTACCTCCAACTAATTATTTGCTTCCAAATATTCTATTATACCCTTATTAATATTTTCTGCAAGATTCATTAAAGTATTATCATCACTCAGCCTTCTTCTATCGCCGGGGTTAGACATGAAGCCGCACTCTACCAGTACAGAAGGCATAGTAGTATCTCTTATTACTTCAAAGCTTTCCTCCTTTACCCCCATGTCCTTCCAACCATCTGAGGTTATAATATGCTTTTGGATGGTTTCTGCTAATAAAATTCTATCTTTTGCTTGTGACTCATGGCCCTTTGTGTAATAGTAGGTGCTCAATCCATTGGGTTCCTCTGATTTATCAAAGGAATTAATATGTATTGATACAAAGGCATCAGACTTAGAGGCGTTAGCAGTCTTTGTGATGGCATCAAGCCACTGTACATCATTAAGAAGTACATGATCATCCTCTCTTGTCATTATTACCCTTTTACCTTCATATATAAGTCCCATTTTCATATATAGTGCAATTTTTAGATTTACATTTTTTTCATATAAATCTCCATAGTTTGCTCCAACATCAGCTCCACCATGGCCAGGATCTAGAGTCACAGTATGGTCATAGGGGTTGTCCCTCTTAGCTGCAAGAATAATTAATTCTCTGCTGTCTAGAGGATTTAAATAGACAAAGTTATCCTTGTAGGAGGTTGGTATAACAACCGTAAGTTTTTTACCATTTGTAGAAATATCTACATCCTCATTAAAGCCATAGTGGATACCTTCCTTTAAAGAAGTATCCTTAAGCTTTCCATAAACAATGACTCGATAACCGGTGGAAAAGGTTTGTCCATCAATATCACCAGCTTCTTCTGCAAGCTTTATAGTATATTTTTCAAAATAAGAATTTTCTTCTATAGTTATATCCTTTTTAAAATCCTTTGATTTAAGCTTTGCAGAAGAAATAATTAATAGCTCAGAGCTGCCGTTCACAAATTCCTTAGAAAATAAGGTAGAAATTATAGCTAAGGTACCTGATAAGAAAAAAATCATAGTTAACAATTTTAATATTTTTCTTTTGGCTTTCTTTTTAATTCTCATGCTTCCCCCATTAAATTCAGCTTAAGGTTATTTAAGCTTTTAATTAATAATTTATCAATAGCCTTTGTTAAAGTCTACGATATTAGATAGAACTTCCTGTGGATTATTCACCTTCCCCTTTGTCAGTTCTATAAAGCCTTTAAGATTTTTATACAAAAGCTCTCCTCTTCTTAAATATCCATTTTGGCTTACCCAAGAGCTGTGAGGAGTTATAAAAACATTGTTTAATTTCCATAAAGGATTTTCTTTAGGAAGTGGTTCTTTTTCAAACACATCTAAGGCTGCCCCCTTAAGCCTTCCCTGCTCCAAAACCTTTACAAGCTCTTCCTCCACTACAGTCTTTCCTCTTGCTACATTAATAAAATAAGCCTCTTGCTTCATTGCTTCAAAAATTTCCTTGTTAATTATCCTATCTGTGCTCTCTGTATAAGGGAGAACATTAACAACGAAATCACCTAAGGCAACAGCACTTTTAAGGTCTTTAATACTGTAGCATTCATCGAAGTAAGGAACCTTTCTTCCATCAGTATTTACACCAAGCACATCTATTTGGAAGGGTTTTAACCTCTTTGCTGCTTCCTGAGCTATACTTCCCGTGCCTATGAGCACTGCCTTTTTCCCATAAAGCTCTATGACATCATAGGAGGGTTCCCATCTTCGTTCTCTCTTTTTTTCCATATATCCAGGAATTTGACGAGACAAAAGGAGCATATTCATAACAATCCATTCTCCTATAGGAATACTATAGCCGCCTTTATTGTTGGTTAAAATGATATTCTTCTCCTTTATATAGTCCGATGCTTCCTGAGATATTTGATCAACTCCAACGGAATATAGCTGAATCCATTTTAGTTTTTTAAACTTTCTTATGTCAATTTTATTAAAAATATTATAGCACATTATTATTTCTATATCTTCCATATAAGGCTTAAAAGCTATATCCTTTTCTTTCTCACAGTAGAATTCATAGCCTAAATCAATAAGCTCCTGCTTTTTATCACCATAGGAATCCTTATAGGTTTCTAATACCTTCATCTTATTTCCTCCTATAATATTATTTCATTACCATAAAGCAAATAAAACTTTATGGTAAATCTTATTATATTATAACCTAGGCAATTAATTCATATATTAACATAATGTAAAAATCCATGGATAACCATGGATTTTATCACAAAAATAATTATAGTTATGAGCTTGGTACAATAAAAATATCAGCTATCTTATAATGCTCTCCACTACTTGGCTTTACTATGGTTACTGCTTGATAATTTATACCTTCCTTTAATGGACCATCATAATTCTTTAAAAGCTTATAATCTATTTCCATCAGGTAGGTTGCTACATCATCTATGCCATAATCGGTTTTCAATATTTCATCGTAAAAATTATTTATCCTTCTAAGGCTAAGAAGCTTACTATTCTCAATATTACTAATGTCTCCCATATCTTCGAGGTTATAGCTGTTAAATTCCATAAGGAAGGCTTCCTCAGCCTTCTCCGCTTCCTTACTATTGAAGAGAGAAACAAGGTCTATGAGAGCTTCATCAGTAGAATGAATATTTTCATCAGTGACCTCATCAAGGAGCAGAGCCGTTTCTTCAACGGTTCCAGTAGTTTTATTATTATCAAGATATTTCATGAGGTATACATCAAGAAACTCATCTTTCATTTCAATAACTGCAGCTTCTTCACCAATTTCTTCATGTGATTTATAAATGAGAGCTGATTTTCCTGTATCTGTATCTAGAAGATATATATCTCCTCCTCTTACAAGGGTGCCATAAGCCAACCCAACTATAACCATAAGCTTTCCATCATTGGTCCACTCTATATAGGTAGGTGTATATTGATTATTTTCTGAGCTCAAGGTTATATTTACCAATCCCTTGGTCTTATTATTCTTTACTACGATAACTGAAGGCCCCTCTTCTCTAACTCCCTCTAAAATATTTTCCTTATTGAGCATTTCTCCCTTTCCATCTAACAATGCACTATAATTCTTGTCTGAAGTGACCTTCCAGGAGGAGGGATTAGTATATGGCTCATTTTCCATTCTCTTATTCACGTTAAATTTCACTTCACTACGGGTGTTTTTATAGGGCTCTGAAGCGGTCCTTAGTTTTTCTATAAACTCCTCATAGCTGCTTGTTGCAGTCTCAGTGACGTCAGCCTTGTATTGTACATCCATCTCAACATTATCGCTTATAGGAATATCAGGAATATCCTTGTTGTCTGCTGTTTCTTTTACATCACCCATGGCTCCTGCAGAGGATTTAACTGAATCACCACCACTTATTGGTAGATGGAAATTTAAAGCATTGCTATTTAAAATAAAAAGTAGAAAGGAAGCTGCCATTAGCGCTGCTGATAATCTCATCTTATTTTTAGCTAATGAAAATTTCAGCTTATTAATTGGGCTCTTAGAATACCGTTTCTTGTCTATATTATTTATTATTTCTCCTCGAGAGCTTCTAAAGCTTATAGTTTCTTCCTCTAAGGCCGATTTAAACAGCTTATCTATATAGAGTTCCTCATTATAGCTTTCTCTACATTCACTGCAGCTTTTTAAATGGTCATCCATAGCTTCACTAACCTCCAAAAAGAGCTCATTGTTTATATATTCATTTATATACTTTCTAAAGGTATTACAATTCATTTTCTAACCACCTTCCCCTTCCCGTCAATGGCTTTGTCTTTAAAGGCTTTAAACTTATCTCTTGCTTTATAGTATCTCCTTTTAACTGATGACTCACTAAGCTCTAATATTTCTGCTATATCCTGAAAGGTTTTATCTTGAGAATATCTAAGGAGCAGAATCTGCCTATCCACTTCATTTAAAGAATTAATAAATACCATAATAAGCTGTTTAGTTTCACTAAACTCCGCCTCTTCCTCAGGAGAAGGAGCTGAGGATTTGAGCTCGTAAACCTCATCAATGTTCGCCTCATGGACTCTTTTATATTTTCTTATGTAATCTATACATTTATTTTTTGCAATTTGTATGAGCCAATTTGAAAATTTATACTTAGTATCAAAGGTATATAATTTATTATAGACGGTTATAAATACCTCTTGAGTAATATCTTCTGCCGCTTCCCTGTTTTTCAATATTGAATAAACATATTTTAATATCATAAGCTCATACTTATTTACTATAATATTAAAGCTATCAATGTTACCTTTTAGAACTTCTCTAATGAGCTTTATATCCTCCTGCATATCTACTCTCCTCTGTAGTCAATATGGTATTTATTTTGAAACTCATAATATATACGTAAAAAATAACAATAGTGTCACTTTTATTTTAACATGATATTATTCCACAATTAATTAATTGTAAATTATTCGTGACTAGTTTACAATTAAGCTATAAATAAAGGATGGTGAAATAAGTGCTAGAAAAATTTTTTAAAAAAAATCAACTGTTATTGTCTATTTTACTAATAATAGTATTGGCTGGATGCGCCTACCTAGACAATAATGATGAGAATATATCTATTCCTCCTACAAAGAAGGAAGAGGAAACAAAAGAAGATGACCTTATAAAAGAAGAGGAGAAGACAATTGTAGAAACAGAGATTTTATTGACCTTCTCTGGAGATTCTACCCTAGGTACAGATAAGAAATTTAACCAAGCTACCTCCCTACCTGCTATGCTTAAAGAGCAAAATAATGATTACTCATACTTTTATAAAAATGTTAAGCCTATATTTGAAGCTGATGATTTTACAGTTACAAATCTAGAGGGTCCTCTCACAACTCACAATATAGAAAACACAAATAAACAATTTAATTTCAAGGGCGATCCTGAGCTTGCTAGAGCTCTTGTAGAGGGTAGTATAGAAGGGGTAACATTATCAAACAATCACACCTATGACTATGGTGAAAAAGGTGTAGAGGATACTTTAGCAGCCTTAACCAAATACGATATAAATTATTTTGGAGCTGGCTATAAATATATAACAGAGCTAAAGGGTATAAAGTTCGGTTTCCTGGGCTATTCTATCTGGGGTGAGGGAGAGGAGCAAAAAGCTGCTATCAAGGCTGATATAGAAGAGCTGAAGGCACAGGGGGCCATAGTTATAATAAATGCTCACTGGGGAATAGAAAGAGACTACAGACCTTCTACCATCCAGATAAACATGGCTCATTATATGATTGATAATGGTGCCGATTTAATAATTGGACACCATCCTCATGTAGTTCAAAGCATAGAAAAATATAATGATAAGTTTATCTTCTACTCCCTTGGAAACTTTGCCTTTGGGGGCAACAGTAATCCATCAGATAAAGACACAATGATAGTTCAAGTTCAATATAAATTTGAAAATGATCAAAAAGTCGCAGAGGGTATAAAGGTAATTCCAACAAAAATTTCCTCCGTAGACTATAAGAACGATTATCGTCCTACTCCTGCTGAAGGGGCAGAGAAGGATAGAATATTTAAGAAAATTAATGACTTAAATATGAACTTAGACTTTATATTTGGTGATGAGTTTCATTATAATTACCAATAAAATTATAAATTAAAAATACTATTAGCCTAGATATGAAAATATATGCTGAAAGCAAATATAACATATCTAGGCTAAATTATTATCAGTATACATATATAGAGGTATTCTCACAAAGGGTTATTTTTAAGGATTTATCATCAATAACCTTTTTATAGGAGACTAAAAACTCGTTAAGCTCTACGTCCTTAAGATCTATCCTACCTGTACTTTTTATTATCACTTCATCCTCTGATAAATACATCTCTACATCATTAAGAGAATTTTTTATATTGTACACAGTGTATGGCTTAGCCGTAAGCTTACCTTTATATTTATCATGAAAGCTTAAAGTTTTTCTGATGGTTTCATAGTTATCTCCATTATTGATTCCTAAGGCTTTAAAATCATAGCCTGCATCCTTCATTTGCTTACTCATACTATCTATATCATAACCATACCTATCTAAAAGCTTCTTCTGTATATTATAAAATTTTTCTTCTGAAATATCATTGCTGTGCATATACTCCTGTATCTTTCTCGCTAAATCCCCCATGGATATTTCCCCTCTGGACATTGAATAATACAGACTGTATATATACTCTTCAAATTTATCTACATCTTTATCTTTAGCTTTATTCTTTAGCTCATTAAAATCAATAATATCGCTCATGGATTACTCCTCCTGTAATGAAGCCATAGGTCTTTATTTCTATTATTATATAATATACTTTGCTCCTTACCAAGAAAATATTTAAAAAAAGTGGCTAACGCCACTTTTTTTAATATCCCAGAAGCTTTTCAACTGCCGCCTCTTTCTGTTCCAATGTAAGATTAACCTTCCAAATATTCTTTGGCTTAAAGCCTAATATTTCTTCTGCCTTCTTTCCTGACTCAAAGCTTTCATGGTCTGAAAAGTCACCTTTTAGCTCTGCATCTGGCATATATTTTTTTATTAGCTCTATGCTAGGTGTCATACATCTAGTATTAGGAGCTGCAATGTGAAAGACCTCATGCCCCTTGAAATCCGCTTCAACAGCTAGCCTAAAGGCTCTTGCACAATCTTCCTTATCAATGTATGACCATAGATTCCAAATATATAAATCCACATTTTCATCTTGAGCAAAATTGATATCATTTTTAACCTTTTTAACATCAGCTACATAAGAAATTCTCAGGCTAGATAGAGTCATATCAGGAAATCTATGTGCAAAGGAATCAGCAATCTGTTCCCCCACTATTTTAGAAATACCATAACTATTGTCAGGAGTGCATTCGTGTTTTTCATCTATAGGAAGATATTTAGGTAATACTGGATTATGGGCAAAGGTTATTCCAACGGCACAGTCACTAGAGGCTAGCGCTACCTTCTTTATACCTTGAAGTCCAGCAGCCATCAATATATTATATTGACCTAACACATTATTCTGAAATACTCTAGGAGTATTATCATTCTCATCCGGTTGAGGTATTGCTGCTAAATGAACTATGGCGTCACAGCCCTTAATAGCATCATAAACCTCTTCATAGTTTCTGATATCTATAATTTTTTGTTCAGTAGGACATCCTTTCCAATTACTGTGGGTAAGTGATAAAACATCATAACCATTTCTTAAAAGGTGCCTCACAACATTTCTTCCAACTATCCCCTTAGCTCCAGTTACAGCAACTTTCATATAGTTTCTCCTCCTTAATCTAGAAATAATTCTCCATTGTTTTAATAGATTTTACCACTAAATTAAATACTTTTTTTTACCTTAATGTTAATTAATCTAAAATTAATTTTATATAAAGTTAATTTCAAAAAAATAAGAAATCAACGATATTACATCGTTGATTTCTTTTTATAGGATTACTTTAATAGATTTAAAGCTCTATTTACTACATTATCCACGGTAAAGCCTTTTTCTATAAATACTTCTTCTGCCTTTCCTGAGGCTCCAAATTCATCTAAGGCTATTATATCTCCATCTAAGCCTATATATCTATACCATCCAAATGAGCTGCCAGCCTCTACAGCAAGCCTTCTCCTTACGGACCTCGGCATTATGCTTTCTTTATATTCTTCACTTTGACTATTGAAGAGCTCCATAGAAGGCATGCTTATAACCCTAGCTGATACTCCTTTATTCTCAAGGTCCTCTGCAGCCTTATAAATAAGCTCTACCTCTGAACCAGAAGCCATAAGAAGTATATCAGGAGTTTCTTTGCTCTCTTTTCTAATTATATAAGCACCCTTCAAGGCTTCTTTACCAGTCGCATCATATAGAGGAAGCTTTTGTCTTGTTAAGACTAAAGAAACTGGGCCATCCTTTTTAGTCATGGCAAGATACCAGCCTGCAGCAGTTTCTTTTGAATCACAAGGTCTAAATACAGTCATATTAGGAGTGCTTCTTAAGGATGGAAGCTGTTCTACTGGTTGATGGGTAGGACCATCCTCTCCAACACCTATACTATCATGAGTAAGCACATAGGTAACGGGGATTCCCATAAGTGCAGATAATCTCATGGCTCCCTTCATGTAATCGCTAAATACGAAGAAGGTTGACACGTAGGTTCTTAAACCACCATGAAGACAGATACCATTTCCTATAGCTGCCATAGCATGTTCTCTAACACCAAAATGCAAATTAGCCCCTTCTCTATTATCCGCTGAGAAATCTCCCTTATCCTTCATATAAGTCTTAGTAGATGGCGCAAGGTCAGCAGAACCTCCAATTAAATTTGGAAGAATTTTTGCCAATCTATTTATTATAACACCTGAGGACTCTCTAGTAGCCATTGGTTTGTCAAAGGACCAAAAATCCTCAGAGTCCAATTCTTCAAGAGGAGCTTCATTGGAAAACCACTTTTCATATTCCTCTGCTAATGCAGGATAATTGTTTTTATAATCATTAAATAGAGCCTTCCACTGATCTTCTTTTTCCTGTGCTTTTTCTCTGAAGGAATTCATTTCCTCTAGAACCTCTTCTGGCACAGTAAACTCTTCTATATCCCAGCCCATAAGCTCTTTAAATTCTTGAACATTATCAGCTCCTAAGGGTTCACCATGAGCAGAGGCAAGACCCTGCTTCTTAGGAACTCCATAGCCTATAATATTTGTTACCTGAATAAAGGAAGGTTTATTTTTTTCCATCTTTGCTTCTTCTATGGCTCTAGCAACTGCCTCCATATCATTTCCATCAGCAACCTTTATTACCTGCCAGCCGTAAGCTTCGTACCTCTTAGCAGCATCTTCTCTAAAGGCTATATCTGTATCTCCTTCAATGGATATGCTATTTGAATCATAAAGCACTATAAGCTTACCGAGGCCTAAGGTTCCTGCCAAGGAGCTAGCTTCTCCCGATATCCCTTCCATTAAGCAACCATCGCCAACGATAGCATAGGTATAGTGATTAACTATATCATAGGATTCTCTATTGAACTTAGAAGCTAAGAATTCCTCTGCTATAGCCATTCCCACCGCATTAGCTATACCTTGACCTAAAGGTCCAGTAGTTGTTTCAACTCCATCAGTATGACCATACTCTGGATGGCCTGCTGCCCTGCTTCCTAACTGCCTAAAGCTCTTTAAATCCTCCATAGTAACATCATAGCCAAATAAATGAAGCAGTGAATAAATAAGCATTGAGCCATGGCCTGCTGAAAGGACAAACCTATCTCTATCCTCCCAATGAGAATTAGCTGGATTGTGCTTTAGAAATTTAGACCATAGAGTATAAGCCATGGGAGCACAGCCTAAAGGAAGGCCTGGATGTCCTGACTTAGCTTTTTCAATTGCATCTGCTGATAATACTCTGATCGTTTCAACCACCTTATTATCGATGTTCTTCATTTTGTTCCTCCTTACAAATTAAAGACTAAATTTTTACCTTCTAATTTCCTATAATATAATTTAATATGATTTGATCTAGCTTACCCTTCTACAGTGAATTTTAACATTATAGCAATAATCATGCAATATTTTACAAGCAAATAAAAGGATTGAAATAGGCATAGCTACCTATATTCAATCCTTATTAATATTATCCTTTAATTAATTTAATAACTTCCTCTATAGAACAGCTTTTCTGGTCACCCTTTGCCATATCCTTTAAAGTAAGCTTTCCACTCTCTCTTTCCTCACTTCCAATGATAATTACATAGGGTATTCCAAGCTTATTAGCATAGTTTAATTTTTTTGCAAGCTTTCCTTCTTCAAAGTATACCTGAGCTATTATTCCCTTACCTTTAAGCTTATTGGCAGTACTTATGGAATAAGAAATATTTTCATCCATAGGAACAATCATAACCTCTGTTAAGGTGGAAGCACCAGCTTCTATGATCTTGGCCTCCTTTAGCTGATAGAATAAGCGGCTTAAGCCAATGGATATTCCTACTCCTGGGAGCTTTTGTTTAGTATAATAGCCAGCTAGATTGTCATACCTTCCTCCAGAGCATACGGAGCCAATGGAAGGATAATCCTTTAATATAGTTTCATATACAGTGCCTGTATAGTAATCCAGCCCTCTGGCAATCTTTAAATTCAGCTTGAAATTTTCCTCTGGAACCTTAAAGTCCCTTATATACATAACAACCTTTTCCATCTCAGCAATCCCCTCAAGGAATTCCTCTTCAGTAATATCAAGGTTCTTTAAGTCTTCTATAACCTTATCAGTAGCCCCATCAAGCTTAATGAACTCTTCAATTCTTGAAAGCTGCTCTTCACTTATACCTCTATCCTTGAGCTCTTTTCTAACGCCTTCTATGCCAATCTTATCTAGCTTATCGATCGTCCTTAAAACTTCAGTTTTATCCTCTATGCCAACAGCATTGAAAAATCCATTAAGTATTTTTCTGTTATTAATATTAATTTCAAAAGCATCAAAGCCTAAATCCTTAAAGGTGCTATATATCACCGCTGGAATTTCAGCATCATTGATAATACTAAGCTTTCCATTTCCTATGATATCAATATCACATTGATAGAATTCTCTAAAACGCCCTCTTTGATTACGTTCTCCTCTATATACCTTACCTATCTGATATCTTCTGTAAGGGAAATTCAGCTCATTCATATTCTGTGCCACATACCTTGCCAGGGGAACTGTTAAATCAAATCTCATAGACATATCCGTATCGCCCTTGGTAAATCTGTATATTTGCTTTTCCGTATCTCCTCCACCCTTAGCCAGTAGAACCTCAGATTTTTCTAGTATGGGAGTTTCTTGAGGTATGAAACCAAAATTCTCATAATTTTTTCTTATGGTATCAAGCATATTATTAAAAAGTATCTGATCAGCAGGTAAAAATTCTAAAAACCCTGGTAGTGTAGAAGGTTTTACAATATTATTTTCCATTCCTTATCCTCCAATATTTTTTCTATTTAGTTACGTTAGGCAATTGCGTGCATATAATCTATACCATTATTTAAAAAAACAACTATTTCTTTCATTATAATATCATAAAACATTATCCAATAAAATATGTATTTACCCTACTTTGAACAGTTCCCTTAAGATAGAGGAGATTTTACTAAATCTCCTATAAAATAATAATGGGAAGCTTATTAGGCTTCCCAATTGTTATTAAAATTCAAGTATTTTCTTTTTAGCTGGTAATATTGAGGTTGCACTCATGGAGAATTCATCTAGGCCATACTCTAAAAGTGCTGGTATTGCTTCCTCATCTCCTGCCATTTCACCACACATTCCACACCACTTACCCTGGCTGTGTGCTCCTTCTATAGTCATCTTAATAAGTTTTAATACAGCTGGATGCATTGGATTGTAGAGGTAAGAAACCTTTTCGCTCATTCTATCTGCTGCTAGAGTATATTGAATCAAGTCGTTGGTTCCAATAGAGAAAAAGTCCACATGCTTAGCAAGCTCATCAGCATTAACAGCCGCAGCAGGTATCTCTACCATTATTCCCCACTCTATTTCTTCACTATAATTCTTGCCCTCAGCCTTTAATTCCTTCTTACATTCTTCAACTATGTCCATGGCTTTATTATATTCCTCTAAGGAAGAAATCATAGGGAACATAACTTTAAGATTTCCATATACAGAAGCTCTTAATAAACCTCTTAGCTGAACCTTAAATATCTCTGGTCTATCTAAGCAAAGTCTTATTGCTCTATAGCCTAAGAATGGATTCATTTCTTCAGGCATAGGCAGATAGGAAAGCTTCTTGTCTCCACCAATATCAAGGGTTCTTATAACAACTGGCTTTTCTCCCATCTTTTCTAATACATATTTATAAGCTTTGTATTGCTCCTCTTCCGTAGGCATATCATCTCTATCCATGTATAAGAACTCAGTTCTAAATAGCCCTATACCATCGCCACCATTAGCAAGAACCTGCTCTACATCTTCAGGCTTACCGATATTTCCACAAACCTCTATCCTTTTGCCTGCTGAAGTAGTAGTTTTAACTTCTATAAGCTTCTTAAGCTCTTCTCTTTCAGCTTCATAGCCCTTTTTCTTTTCTAAGTATGAAGCAACTGTAGCCTCATCAGGATTTAGAATAACTATTCCTTCTATACCGTCTACAATCACCTTGTCTCCAGTTTTAACCTGAGTAGTTATATCCTTTAATCCTACTACAGCAGGAATCTCTAGGGTTCTAGCCATAATAGCACTATGAGAGGTTCTGCCTCCGATGTTTGTTAAGAAGGCAATAACCTTACTCCTATCTAATTGAGCTGTATCTGAAGGTGTTAAGTCATGAGCGACAACTATTGTATTTTCTTCTTCAATATCAAAGCCTCCTACAGATGTACCTGCAATATTTGCTATGATTCTTTTAGAAACATCCTTTATATCTGCAGCTCTTTCTCTCATATACTCATCGTCCATGCTCTCGAAAATAGTAACGAAGGTATTCATCACATCATCTACAGCCTTCATGGCATTACTGCTATTATTCTCTATTTCAAGGTCCATTGCTCCGGTAAATTCTGGGTCATCAAGAAGAGTCAGATGAGCTTCGAATACTTCAGCCTTCTCCTCTCCCATGGTTTCAATAGTTTTTTCTTTAATCTTTGCTATCTGTGCCTTGGATTTTTCTACTGCCTTTTGAAGCTTTCCCTTCTCTTCTGTAACATCCTTAGCAAGCTCTGCAGTTATCTTTACCTCCACCTCTTCATGAAGGTAAATTGTACCTATAGCATATCCTTTTGATGCAGCTATACCTTTTATCATTTTTCTTCCTCCTCATACTATGCAGCGCTACTACTACAACTATTATATATATAATATTATATTATTATGTCTAGTTATAATAAATAGCAAAAACCGTGCCAAAGGTAACGTTTCCGATAAATTCACAAATTATTTTCTACCTTATCTCTTTGTTTTCCTTCGATTCAGGCTTTTCTGATCTTTTAATCTCTATGTATATAAATATGTTATGCAATTTTCAATATAATATAATCTGATATTTTTTATCAACTAATTTAACTGTTTTTAAAAAAACTCTTGGTAACTCTCCTAAAATAGGCTAATATAAGGATATGATAAAATATATCAACTATTTTTTAATCTTGATATTTTTTATCAAGAATGAGAGGTGAGATATGTATTCAAGAGAAATAATTATTAGAGATCCCAATGGCTTGCACACAAGAATAGCTGCACTCATGGTAAATAAGGCCTCTGCTATAATTCACAAGTACAGCACTAACCTTTATATAACAAAGCCTCCCTTTAAGGATCCCTTAGGTATAAGCATGCTGGCTCTTCTTTCTCTAAGGGTTAGAGAAAATGAAACTGTAGTAATTTCCAGCAAGGATGATAGCTTTGGAAAAGTAGCCGTGGATGAGCTTTGCGATTACATTGAAAATCAAATGGAAGTATCTCCACAGGTTATGAAGGACATTGATGCTTTTATAGAAGAAAGCAAAATAGCCAATGATCAAATTTTTGAAAACCTGCCAATAGGTATTGTAGTTATCGATATAGATTGCAATATAACTAACATCAACAAATATGCTCTCAATCTCTTTGGTAAAAACTATAACCAGATTATGGGAAAGTCTATAGAGCTATTAATAAAGAATTCAGAGCTTCCAAAGATTCTTACAGCGGGGGATAAGCATTTTGGCCTGCTGCACCAGGTAAATAATAAGACGGTGATGGTAAATGAAAGTCCCATTTATTCTGGCAATAAGATCATAGGAGCAGTAGCTATATATCAAGATATTTCAGACCTTGTAGGAATGAAAGAACTAAACGAAAAGTTCCAAAAGCTTTTAGGAATGTCTCATGACCTTATATGCTTTGTTGATGAATTTGGCAAAATAAGCTATGTTAATCCTGCCTATAAAAAATATTTTTCATTAGAAGACCGTGATATTACTGGAAGGAAGCTAGAAGACATATCTCCCTACGGTTATAGAATGCAGGTTATGAAGAATAAAAGTAAGATTGAAAATATTAGACAAAATAAAGATGGTATAGATATAATATCAACGGTAGAACCTATATTTATTGATGAACAATTTAAGGGAGTTATATCAACCTCAAAGCCTGTGGATGAAATCAAGGATCTTATGAGCAAGCTAGAAAAAAGCGAACAGGAGCTAGAATATTACAAGGAAGAGCTATTAAAACACAATCAGCTCACCTCCTCTTTTAAGGATATAATAGGTACCAGTACCTCTTTGAGAGAAGCTCTGTACTTATGCACTAAAGCCTCTATGACCACTTCCACAGTGATGATTTCTGGAGAAAGTGGCACTGGCAAAGAGCTTATTGCCAAGGCTATCCATTATAATTCCTCTCGGAAGGATAAACCTTTTATAAAAGTGAATTCTGCCGCCATTCCAGAAAGCTTATTAGAAAGCGAGCTCTTTGGTTATGAAAAGGGTGCTTTCACCGGTGCCTATAAAAGTAAGCCTGGAAAGTTTTCCTTAGCTAATGGAGGTACCTTATTCTTAGATGAAATAGGCGATATGTCTATATCCATGCAGGTTAAGCTTCTACGAGCCCTTCAGGAACGAGAAATAGAAGCCTTAGGAGGAATAGAAACACAAAAGATAGATGTTAGGGTTATAACTGCTACTAATAGAGATCTTGAAAAAATGGTTAAGGAAGGCAGCTTTAGAGAGGATCTATATTACAGACTCAATGTTCTAACTATCCCCCTCCCTCCACTTAGAGAGAGAAAAGAAGATATAAGCTTACTTACAGAGGCCTTTATTAAAAAATTTAACAAAAAGCTCAATAAAGCTGTTAAAGGAATAAACTCTCAAGGGCTAAGACTTCTTCAAAATTACAGCTGGCCCGGAAACGTAAGAGAATTAGAAAACATAATAGAAAGAGCATTAAATCTCTGTGAAGGAACAATTATCACAGAGGATGACCTACCTTCCTACATCAATACTTTACCTCAGGTAAAGGATGAGCTAATAAACACAATAAACGGGGAGCTACTTCCTTTTGAGGAATATGAAAGGGCAATAATCAAGCTAGCAATGGAAAAGTATAAGAGCTATAATAAAGCAGGAAAAGCTCTAGGCCTTACCCACAGAACTATATCCTTAAAATGTTCAAAATATAATATTGAGGTTAGCAAATCCAGCAAATAATATAAGCTTAAATGAGAAGAATTCACAGAGCAACAAAGGAGACAGGACAGAATATGACCAACATACTGCAAAAATACAGAGGAATAATTGACACAATAGTTATCATTTTAGGTTGCTTTATAGCTGCTATCGGCGTTAACATGTTTTTAGTTCATGCGAGACTTTTAAGCAGCGGTGTTGCCGGTGTCGGCTTAATAGTTCAGTATATGACAGGCTTTAAGGTAGGATTTACAATGTTTCTAATCAATATTCCATTGTTTATAATCAGCTACCTTAAGCTCAGCAAAAGCTTCACCTTTTATTCAGCTATAGGTATGCTTTCTCAATCCTTATTTTTGATTCTTACAGAGAACATTGGACAAATCATTAATCTCCAGGATACCCTTTTATATTGTATATATGGTGGTGTCCTCTGTGGTATAGGCTATGGGCTAGTTTTTACAAGAAACGCCTCCACAGGAGGAGTAGATATAATTGTGATGCTTATAAGAAAATCCTATTCAGGGGATATAGGAAAGCTCAGCTTCATAATCAACCTTATGGTTGTCTCCGTAGGAGGATTCTTCCTGGGACTTCCTAAAGCACTATATACATTTATATCTATTTATATACAAGGACTAGTTATAGATAAGGTAGTTAAAGGCTTAAATAGAAGGCAGCTGATGCTCATAATAACAAACCAAGAACAGGCTATAAAGGATTATATAATGAATCATCTCCACAGAGGAGTTACTATTCTACCTGCTGAAGGAGGCTATACCGCTCATAAAAAAGCACTCATTTACTGTATAGTTAGCACAGGTCAGATGGTAGAGCTAAAGCGTGCTATACTATCCTTAGATGCTGGCGCCTTCATGTCTATAGTAGATGTTTCTGAGGTTAAGGGAAAAGGCTTTAAGAACATTTAAAAAAACGCACAAGCTGTGCGTTTTTTTATTATCCTTTTATACCTAAGTCTCATGGCTTCTCTTTAACTTTTCTATAAGCTCTATTCCTTCGGGCGATTTTAAAAAGATAGCACTAGTAGCTGGTAAAAGTATAAAAGCTTTTTCTATGTCCCCAGAAGCTAGATACCCTCTCACGGAGGAAGCACTTATAGCCTTCTGCCCCATAGTTCTTCTTGGTACTTCAATAAGCTCAACCTCATACTCCTTTGCCATAGCTTTAAGAGCTTCATTATATTGAGAGGTAATATTGCAGTAAGGCTCCTCACCTACATACCTCTTTTTAATATTTAGAGCCTTGGCTATATATCTATAAAAAACACCTGCATCTATCTCAGCATACGCCCTAAGCCTCTGATTTTCCTCTTTAATAAAATAATTTGGAAAGGTCGCTGAAGAAATAATATACTTACCTCCAGAGATAAGCTTTACTCCTGGAATATCCTTTGTACCTTCCTTTAGCATTGTATATCTTATATTAAAAGGGAAAAAGGATTTATCCTCTTCAACCAAGAATATAATAACCTCTTCATTTTCCTCAGCTGCTTTTTCAATTAAAAACCTATGCCCTAGGGTAAAGGGATTACAGTTCATTACTATTGCTGCCCTGGACTTTAGGGTATCTATATTATTACTCTTAATAATTTTCTTTAAGTAATCCTCTATTCCTGTTAAGCCATTCTCTAGTAGTACAGCATCCTTTCCTTCATAAAGAGTACTAAAGCCTAAAGAAATAAAAATATTCTTGTTACAGGGTTTAGTAAAAACAAAAAAGGTTTCATGCCCCTCCTCCAATAGCTTATCCATAATCCTAGTAACCATGACAGCTGCTAGACCTTCTCCCTGATATTCCGGGAGGATGGCAAAGGACTTTAATATATTCTTCTCCTTAGAACAGGTAGCTATAAGCCTTCCATCCTCTGTAATAGAAAGAGTATAATCAATATCCTTATCAAGAGTCAGAGAAAAATCCTTTAAGAAGCCTTTAATCTCCTGAAGCTCCCTAGGATTTTTTATATTTACTTCGTTAATAGTAATTCCAACCATATTATTTTCCTCTTCTTATTAAATCCAGCACAGAACCATCTCTATATTCAATAACTCCTACTATCTCCTCGGAAGGTATTGTACTCTTAGGTATACCGGTATAGCTCTCAGCTATAGCTTTGAGCTCATTAATAGTCAAAACCTTTAATCCAGCTTTGTTCAAGGAATCTATAAGGTCTTTCCTTAAAGGGTTCACCGCTATGCCTCTTTCCGTAACCAGTACATCCACCGATTCTCCTGGAGTAGTAATGGTAGTAACCCTATCCTTTATGATAGGAAGCCTTGCCTTCATAAGATTAGAAACTATGATAGTAAGCTTGGCACCAGCTGCTGTATCACTGTGTCCACCAGAACCGCCCATTATAACTCCATGAGAATCTGTGGTTACATTTACATTAAAGCTAGTATCTATCTCTGTAGCCCCCAAAATAACCACATCTAATTGATTAACCACCGCTCCCTTGTTATGGGGATTCCCATACATAGATGCAGACATTCCCTGATGGCGTGGATTTTCTCGATAGGATCTAACAGCTTCTATGTCAAAGCATTGAACATCCAACAGGCTATCAAAGAGGTTTGACTCAAGCATCTCAACAAGATATCCCGTTATGCCTCCAGAAGCAAAGCTTCCCCGTATCCCCTTTTTAAGCATCTTCTCCTTTAGTTCCTTAGCTACAGCCAGAGAGGTTCCCCCTGCTCCCGTCTGAAAGCTCATCCCAGTCTTAAGCAGTCCTGAGGCTTCAATGACACTGCAGGCATCCTTAGCAATCTTCAGCCCTATAGGATCCCTGGTGATTTTTGTGGTTCCTGATACAATGCCTTTGGGATCACCTATGGATTCTACAGAAACTACATAGTCAATGTAATGCTGTGGTATTTCTATAGGTACTGCAGGATAAGGAACAAGATTATCAGTTATAGCTACAACTTCTTTTGCATACATACAATCAGCTACTGCGTATCCCAGAGCTCCACAGGCAGATGGACCATTAACACCATTGATATTTCCATAGCTGTCAGCACAAGGGGCAGCTACAAAGGCAACATCTATAGCTATTTCTCCTGCTTCAATTGCCCTACTTCTTCCTCCATGGGTCTGCATTACCACAGGATACTTAAGTCTTCCTGAGGAAATAGCTTCAGCAACAGGGCCAGAGATATAGGAGGCGTAAAGCTTCGTAACGATTCCTTTATTTATATAATCCACCAGAGGAGCATGGACAGGGAATATGGAGCTAACAGCCAGAGTTAAGTCCTTAATCCCTTTTTTACATACCTCCTCCATAACCATGTTAAGGACATAATCCCCATTCCTTAGGTGATGATGAAAGGATAGGCACATGCCATCCTTAAGATCAATCTCCTGTAGGCTGTCCTTTATAGATGAGAGCAGCTTCACTTCCTTTGGGGTAATAACCTTTCCAGGAATAGATGCCTTTTTTTTAACCATAGTCTCATTAAAAAGTCCTTTATATGGTTTAACCTCACCATAGCCTTCAATATACTCTGGTAGCTCAATCCCTAATGAATTTATCATAAGCTTCCCCTCCTATAAAAGCTTAAGCTTTTCAGCCAAGCTCAATATCCCTTTAGCTCTTTCAATAATAGGTGCATCAACCATCTTTCCATCCACAGAAAAGACACCCTTACCCTCTTTATCTGCCTGCTCCATGGCACTGATTACTCTTAAAGCATAATCAATTTCTTTAGCATCAGGGGCAAAACCTTCATGGATAGTATCAATCTGCCTTGGATTAATGGCTGCTTTTCCAGTCATCCCCAAAGCTTTACCTTTAGAAATATCCTTTATGAGCCCCTCCAGGTCCTCTACATCAGTGAATGGAGTATCTATAGCGCTAATTTTATTTGCTCTACAGACAGCAGCTATCTTATTCCTGGGATAAAATATTTCATCCCCTTCCTTAGTTCTCTTTATTGAAAGGTCCGCAGTATAGTCTTCAGCTCCGAACAGAACTCCATTAACTCTTTCAGAGCTCTTTATTATTGATCCCACCATTTCTACTCCATAGGCACTTTCAATCAAGGGCATTAGTCCTATAGAGCCACGAGCTATGTGGTGTTTTCTCTCAAGGTCATCTAGTAAGGCAGAAGCTTTTTTTATTCCTTCTTCATCGGCCTTGGGCACTAGTATAGTATCTGGCTTTAAAGGAGCAAGCTCTAGAATATCCTCCTCCCCATAGATGCTATCCATGGGATTTACTCTTATTATAAGCTCAACTCCATTAAAGGTTATATTCTTCAAAGCCTCTCTTACCAATATCCTTGCTGAAAGCTTTTCTCTTATATTTACAGCATCCTCTAAGTCCAATATAACTCCATCTGCGCCTAAGAGCTCTGCACTCTGCAGCATTCCTGGATTATTACCAGGAAGAAACAAAAGACTTCTTCTAAGCATAATATCTCCCCTTATCTATTCCCCTCGCCTGCAGGCAGCTTCTACTCTAGCTCTGATAGTATAATTTAGGGCTCCTTTATCCTGAGCCCTAAGTTTAATTGAGGTTATACATAGCTCCTGGAGCACCTGTCTAATAACCTCTTCTATTTCTTCTCCAAACTGTTTCATAACAATGCTATCCAGCTGTATATCGATAGCTTCCTCTTCATTAGGTGCCACCATTATAAGTATATCATTAGACTCTAGGGTGCCTGCTGAGGCGGCCTTGTTTATTTTCATCGCTTTCCCTCTTTTCTAATAGCCTAATCCTTTTTAACTGTATTTAAATATTCCCATTGACCAAGCTCATACAAGTTATTTCCCTCATTATCAATTACCACAATGCAAGGGAAATCCTTCACCTTTAGCCTCCTGATAGCTTCTGCTCCTAAATCCTCATAAGCCACTATTTCAGCTTCATAAATAGCTCTACTTATTAAAGCTCCTGCTCCACCAATAGCAGCAAAGTATACCCCATTATTTCTTTTTATAGCATCCTTTACCTCTTGGTTTCTCTCACCTTTTCCTATCATGCCTTTTAGCCCTAAATCTAAAAGTCTAGGTGCATAGCTATCCATTCTGTAGCTAGTAGTAGGACCAGCTGAGCCCACAGCCTGACCTGGTTTAGGTGGTGTAGGCCCCACATAATATATCACGCTGCCTTCAATAGGAAAAGGCAGCTCTCCACCTTGATCTAAAAGCTCTATGAGTCTTTTGTGAGCAGCATCTCTAGCGGTATATATTTCTCCTGTTATAAGAACTCTATCTCCAGCCTTAAGCCCTCTTACGACTTCTTCAGTTAGTGGTGTATTTATATACTTTTCCATAAGACACCTCCTATAGCTCAGCAGTCAAATGCCTGGTAGCATGACAGTTTATATTTACTGCAACAGGTAGCCCTGCTATATGAGTAGGATATACTTCTATATTTATAGCTAAAGCTGTAGTTCTTCCACCAAAGCCTTGAGGCCCTATACCGAGAGTATTAATTTCCTCTAGAAGCTCTAGCTCTAAGTCCTTATAATATTCATCGGCATTTCTTACATCAGAATTTCTTACTGCAGCTTTTTTTGCTAAATTTGCTGCCTTATCGAAGGTTCCGCCGATCCCTACTCCTACTATCATTGGAGGACAAGCATTAGGCCCAGCTTTTCTTACGGTATCAATAATAAATTTCTTTACTCCCTCCAAGCCGTCAGAAGGTTTAAGCATTGCCAGGGCACTCATATTCTCGGAACCAAAGCCCTTTGGTGCTACAGTTATAGAGAATTTATCCCCTTCTACCAAATCTACATATATAACTGCTGGAGTATTATCTCCTGTATTAACCCTTCTTATAGGGTCCTTAACTACAGACTTTCTTAAGAAGCCTTTAGAATAGCCTTCCTTAACTCCATCATTTATAGCCTGGTGAAGTCCTCCACCAACAATGTGAACCTCCTGACCTATCTCTACAAATACACAGGCCATTCCAGTATCCTGACACATAGGCACTCTTTCTGCTTCAGCAATTTCAGCATTCTCTATTATGCTGTCTAATATATCCTGTGCTATCGCAAAGGTTTCATTTTTCTTAGCCAGTACAAGACGTCCCTTAACATCACTGCCTAAATTATAATTTGCATCTATACAAAGCTTTGCAACGGTTTCTCTGATATTATCTACATGAACCTCTCTCAAGGTCATCACCTCTTTATAATTATTGTCCTATAACCATTCTATTATTTACTTCTTCTGTTAACAAGGGCAATAACTCTATTCATTTCATTATTCACAATCATGAAGCCTTCATCAACACCCATTCCAGGCTTTGCAAGGACTTGAGCCGCACCGCAAGCCATGGCAATATTAGTGCATATTTCAGCACTTCTATTGGTTTCATTACAGGTTCCACCACAATAGGCTCCTACACCCTTTTCTCTGCAGTACAGGAGTGCTTCAATGGTATTGTTTATTCCACCTAAATCTGGTGTTTTTACCTGAAGCATATCACCAGCATTATTATCTGCAAAATACACTACATCCTCGTAGGTATTGCACCATTCATCGGCAACTATCTCTACCTTTATGCTTTCTTCCTGGAGTCTTTGAGTGAGCTCCTTAAGGGCAAGCATCTGCTTCTCTCTTTCCTCCATATCCATTGGACCTTCTATCCTCAATGTTAATGGGCTTGCAGCCTTTTCTAAAACCCTGAAATAATCAACCATTTTCTCAAGGTTATTTTCAAAAATTATACCTATAGTTCCGTATACATCTATATGAAGTACAGGATTATAATTTTCACTATATCTTAAACTCAATACTCTGTTTCTCAGCCAGGATACATACTCTACTAAAAGCTCACCATGATACCCAAGCTTTTCTGCAACATTATTTATAAGTCCATGAGGTATTACATCGGCACCTTTTATAATCATTTTATCTGAATTGTTATATCTATCATCGCCGGACTGTGTAAATATTGGTATTCTTCCTATAGTAACCCCAGTATTATATTCATCCTTAACAACCTCAGCCATGGTCATCTTCTTAGCCTTGGAAACACCATCTAGCAAGGCCTGGGTAACACCATATCTTATGGCTGTATGAAGTCTTTTTCCATCTATTGTCATCCTATCAAAACGCTCTGCTAATCCTTTAAATGAAGTTAATTCAAGACCAATAAGCTCTGGTGCAATATACTTTTCAATTAGAGGGATGAAATCTGAAGCTAAAAACAATGGATCTCTACCACCAGCTCCACTATACTGCACTGCTGCGCAATCACCATAGGCTACCTGTCCATCCTCAAGAATAAGCATCACTGAAATAGACTCACCAGCCTGTCTTACTGCTTTAAACCCCTCTGTTACCGGCTCTCCTGTATAGGTAAAGCCATCATGACTGGCACCCTTCTTAATTGCTCTTTGATCATCAAAATAAAAACCTGTTCTTCCTGAGGAGCAAACTACATCTATAATTTTCATAAACTGTACCTTCCTTTTTTCATAATGGATTGCTGTATCTTTTTATTTTATTCCCTCTGGTCTACCCACTAGCTTACCTCTTCCAACAGCAAAAATATCATCCACCGTCATCTGGAAGCCTACAGCTCTATTTTCATATTTTCCTCTAGCTCTCAGCTTTTTCATGTTAAAATCCTTTATATCTGCTGAGAAAGGCATATTTCCAAACATAAGGTATCTTACAGCACCATTATTATCTCTTGCTGGCATCATTCTTCCCAGGTTATATTTACTTGGAGCAAAAGGAACGTCAATAATCCCCTGTTCAAAGCCCTTTACTGCTCCTACAGCAAGGTCTCCTTCCCCTATTTCAAAGAGCTTATCAATTATACATCTGGTTTCTGCTTTTATGATGGATATCTCTTCTATCAGTTCATTAGATGATGGCATTCTCTGGCCCTTTAATAGGTTCAACACCATCTTCGTTGTCTTAATGCCCAGGGCATTTGCTTCCTTAGTTGGTATACCTATAGCTTCATGAGGAGTCTTTACTATAACCTTAGTGGCTCCAGCCAGCTGAGCAGCAGCTGCTCCATTGGAAATTACTCCAAAGGCCTTTGCTTCGTCCTGTGGGAAGCCTCCCATCCATTGATGGAACACTGTAGTTATACATACATCCTCATAACCATAGAAGCTTAAATATTCATTAACCTGATCCTCTAGAGCCCTTATAGCAGCTACATCCTGTATTAGATTTCCACATTGGCCATATCCTACAGTGATATTCTTTACTCCCTGCTCAGCAGCTAATAGTGCTTCAATTATTGCAACAGAATTAGAGGTACTTGGTGGTACTAGAGTTCCTGTAAGTGGGCCGAAAGGCTCACGATTTATAGTTATACCCTGCTCCTCATAGAAACCTACAAGTCTATCACAGTACTGCCAATCTAAAATGGATTTTTCAAGAGGTATGCTTTTTGCATAAGGGATATTATAGGAAATTCCTCCTCCCTCGTTAGAAGTCCATCCAGAAGCATGAATTATTTCTGCCAGCAGCCTTCCATCAGGAGTTCCATGCCTAGCCTCTACAGGTAAATTGATAGCCTCAAATACCTTCCTACAGCCGTGAATTCCGTGATTAACTACAGGGAAGCCATTAAGAAGAGATCTTCCTGTTATTCTGCTTTCTCTAATGCCTACTTCACATTCCTCATATCTGTTCTGCCTTGTATAGCTATCAACAGTTGATGGAAGCAAATCTGCCTCCCCTTGGTTCTGAAGATAGGTTAATAGGTTTATATGCCCCTCTATTAATGCTACTCCTGCTCGAGGTTGTGCTAGGGTTATCCCTTCCTCCTTTGCTTTAACAAGCTTTTTAGAAAAATTTTTATGCTCCGGTACCTTTTTCAAATAATCCACAGCATCCTGAAGGTCAACCTCTTTTCCAGTTGGCCACTGTTTTAATACCTCTTCACGCACCTTAAAAAACTCATCTTCATTCCATTTTTTATTTTTTAGTTTCACTTTTATATCCCCTAACCTTTTTATAATTGTATAAGATACTTTTTCATTATTCTCACTGCCATATCTGGTAAATCCTCACTGAGTAATCCCATGGCTGATAAGATATATTTTTCATCCAGAATAAAGCCTGGATACCTCGGTTTTAAAGAATTAATATTATCCGTGTTATAAACACAGGCTTCTAAAATTTCTTTAGGATTCTCACTATGAACAAGTACCCCTCCTGTACCTATAATATATTTTGTTTCCATTAAGTCCTTGCCCACCTGATTGTAAACCATACCCATGGGAGAATAATAAGGCTCTAAATAACCACAGTGTCTTTCCATGGAAACATCCAAGCATACCTTGGCCATGGCCTCATCAAAGTCTACCTCTTCCATTGTTTCCGGTATAAATCTAATATTTTCATGCCTGAACCTAGCTGCTTCTTCTATCTTCAGATCCTTGAACTTAAGATACTTTTTAATTCTTCTGCTCCCCACAGCCTCCCATAAGGAGAGTGCCGAGTATCTCATGCCTAAATCTCCTTCTACGGTTCTTTTAGCGTAGGGCTCTTCCAAACCTCTTAAGTTGATACCGGGCTTTGATGGTTCACCCTTAGCTATAGAATGAATATCTGTGGTTGCCCCCCCTATATCGGCTACAATAAGCTCACCATAGCCTTCCTCTAGATCACTACCCTCACTTAAAACTCTAGCAGCTCTTAGCACTGCTGCAGGAGTGGGCATCATGACTCCGCTGGTATATTCCTCTGCACCTTGAAGTCCCTTTGCCTGAATTATTCTTTCCATAAAAATCTTGCGGATTTCATCTCTAGCAGGGTCTACATTAATTACATTGAGTCTTGGCATGACATTTTCACAAACAGCATGGACAACATTTCCCTTAGTAAACAATTCTCTTATCTTACTATTAGCAGATTTATTACCAGCCACTACTACAGGCACACCTATATTACTTCTAGCAATAAGCTCTGCATTATAAAGGATACACTCTTTATTCCCTCCATCAGTTCCTCCTGCTAAAAGAAGCATATCTGGTTTTAACCCCTTAATCTCTTCTATCTCATCATCAGTGAGCTCAAAGCTGTAGGTTTTCATAACCCTTGCTCCTGCTCCTAGGGCAGCTCTCTTAGCTGCTTCTGCTGTTAGCTCAGGCACCAGGCCAATAGCAATAATCTTTAATCCTCCAGCGGCACTGGAACAGGCCAGCTTTTTTATAAAGTTGGGTTTTTCATCCTTGAAGCCTTCCTCTAGAAGAGCATAAGCCTTATAAAAGCCATCCATGATATCCTTTTCAACAGTGGTTATGGCTTTCGAGGTAGCTATTATCTCTTCCTTCTCAATATCTACAGCAGTTAACTTGGTATAGGTGCTTCCAAAATCTATTAGTAGATATGCTTTCACAACTTCGCCTCCATTCTATTGAAGATGTAAGTCCTTCTTAAGATCCCCTACAGCTGTTTCAATTGAGGTACCAGGTGGATAAACTCTATCGAAGCCCATGGACTTAAATCTTCCATAAACCTCTTCCCAATTCTGTTTACCAACCACTATATTTCCTCCAACATACAAAAGGATATCCTTTAAGCCTGCCTCCTGACACTTTTCTCTCATACCCCTACAATCTATCTCACCATGACCATAAAGAGATGAAACCATAATAACCTGCGCATTAGTTTCTAGTGCAGCATTAATGAAGTCTTCTTGAGGTGATAGCACTCCAATATTAACCACATTAAAGCCTGCTTCAGTAAGTCCATATTCCAGTATCTTATTACCCACAGCGTGACAATCTGCACCAATAACACCCAGAATCAAGGTTTTCTTTTCCATTTTATTACCTCCATATTATAGTGGAATATTAAGCTCAATAATTTTTGACTTTAGGGCTTTAACAGACCCTTCGTCTAAGTTATATATAAATTTTATTACATCCTTTTTGTCATGATTAAACACTTCTATATCCTTATATCTCCCAGGAGATACCAAAATAACATCTGAGCTGTCTACAATCTCCTGTATTACCTCTTTATCATAGCTATTGGAATACTGAATATTTATATCTCCCAGTCCCGCCTCCTCTAAAGCCTGTTTTATCTTGAACATAAATTCTTCGGACATGCAAAAAAAGCCAAACTTTGTACTACTAGGGTACCTAGCAATCTTTACAATGGTACCTAGATCAGCATTAATCGCTACCCCTAAAATCTCCTTTTTATATGCTGCGGTTAATCTGGAAACCTCACTTACATGATTGAAGGTAGATACAATAATTTGACTGTCTTCTATAGCTTTTTTAGTTTTATCATCCATATTTCTTAAATCATTTATGGTTATAGGAACAACCAGCATATCTGTTGAATAGCTTAACTGAGTGCTAAACATTCTTGATTGCTCAACATTACATTCTACATATATAGCTGTAGTTTTATTCATCTTATCAATCTTTTCTTCTGTATATCTCGCAACAAGCTCTAGAAAGTTTTCACCACTGATACCGCTTCCAATGGCCTCTTCAAAAGCTAAATCTAAGAATTTATAGATTTTCTCTTTTGAATCCCTCATCTTCCACACTGTATTCTGCTCTGAAATAAAGGTACCCTTACCCTGGATAGACTTTAATACACCTTCCAGCTCCAGCTCCTTATAAGCAGAGCTAATGGTATTTCTACTTATTCCTAGAACTCTGGAAAGCTCTCTTTCCGTGGGCATTTTATAGCCTACCTTAAGCTCTCCCTGATTAATCATATCCATTATCTGACTCTTTACCTGAAGGTAGAGAGGTCCCCCACTATTTCTATTAAGCCTAATCTCCATATATACCGCCCCCCATTGGATTAATGGACCAATCCATTAACCATAATTATCTTATCATGGCAATATATACCTTTCAATATGATTTGTCCAATTTTATCAAATTTGATAGTTTTAAACATTTTTGATGAATTTATTGCATAAATTAATGAAATAGCCACTATAATTTATAAGGCAATTAACTAGAGAGGGGATGTCTTAAATGATTGATAGAAAACCTTTAAATAAAATAGATTTTTTTATATTTTTTTCTATGACAATAATAATCATATTTATTTTATATAGTCATGCTGAAAGATGCGCAGAGAGGTCTTTATATAGACCTCCACAGGGAAATGCTCTTAATGTCTCTCCTATCACAGGAGAAGAAATAAATCCAGTTCTTCAGAAGGATGAAGCCTACATAGCTATTTATAAAGAAGATATAGTTATCAATGAGCTGACCGGAGAGAACCAGGGGGACATTATTTTTGAGAGCTATGACGGCGCTTCAGATAAATGTGTCTATGAAGGCTTATATTATGAAAATTCTCCTTATAGCTCATTGGGGGTGGAAAGAATAGATACCATAGCCATCAACAATCTTCCTACCTTCTCCTTTGAGGAATCCAGTGATAAACTACCTATATATTATAAGGATAGCGGTGATCTAATTCATATTAGGTATTCAAAAGCTATATCCAGCACCTTTAGATATGAGGAGGGCTTATATAAATATTCTTCATCCCTTGATAATAGCAATGCGCCTGTGGTTTCAAATCTGATTATCCAGCTTGTTGATAAGGATTATCAGAAGAATAAAGGTAATGCCATAATAATTTCTGGTGGAAAGGCATGTTCAGGAACCTGGGAAAAGTTAAATAGCACTACGGTAATTAGGGACTATACTGGTGCTCCTATTACCCTTATGGAAGGTAAGAGCTGGTGGATGACAGTGGTTGAAGGTAGCTTAATACTTATTGAATAAAAAAGACTCCCAATCTAGGAAGTCTATTAAAGCTATTATATTGCCCCGGAAATAATTATATTTCTTCTTTTCACGAGACTATTATTGAGGAGCTTCTGCTCCTCTCTCTGCCCTTACCTTAAAGTCTTCATAATATCTATTAACTGATGCTGCAATTGCCTCAGCTATTTTTTTCTGATAAGCTTCATCCTTTAGCCTTTGCTCCTCTTCATAATTAGTTATAAAGCCACATTCAACAATAACTGATGGAGCTTCATAGCCATCTCTGAGTATTTTATAGCTATCAAGGGCAGGCTTTTCTATTCTCTTATTGGTGGGATCTAAATACTCTCTTAAGCACTCCTGGATAGTTTTAGCCAGGTATTTGCTTTCCTCAAAATTAGAATACCATACTTGAGCTCCTTTTACAGAGCCTTTAGGGAAGGTATTTTGATGTATGCTGATAAACATATCACAGTTTACTTCTTTCTTTTTATTGCATCTATTGGTTAAATCCTCAACCTTCTTAGAGCTGTATTTTGATCCTGAAGGGCTGTTCAAGCTTTCATCCTTGTCTCTAGTCATAAAAACCTTATAGCCTACTTTTTCTAGCTCCATTTTAGCCTTAATAGCTATAGAAAGGTTAAGATTTTTTTCAACAGTTCCATTTTTAGACTTTGCTCCTCCATCATAGCCTCCATGACCTGGATCGATCAGTATTATCCTTTGCGGCTCTTTATTTTTTTTGTCAGTTATCTTTTGTTCCTGGTTTCCTCTCTTAGGCTTAAGGGTATCCTCAAGGTAAGAGGCATGAGCAGCTGATGAAAAGAAAGCCATAACTAAAAAAGCTAAAAGTGCTGAATATATATATAACCTGGTTCTATCTACAATAGTAGCTGTCACCTTCATTATATCCCTCCTTATTGGTAAGATATAAAGATAGTGTGTACATATATAATAAAAAAATACCTCTAATAGTGGAGTGCTTTTAAGCTTATCCATTGAAACTACTTGAATACAAGCCTTCTAAAAAGGGAGCACAGCTATAAATGCTGTGCTCCCTGAAATTTTAATTATTATTTTCTATTTAAAACACTCTCTGCTATGTTAACAGCATGATCACTAATTCTTTCAAGATTACTTAAGGTATCTATGTATAAGGTTCCAGTATAAGCACTGCATTTTCCTTCATTAAGTCTCTTTATATGAGCCTCTCTGTACTCTCTCTGCAGCTGATCTACCTTTTCTTCTAGAGGATATACTCCCTCCGCCATCTTAGCATCTCTATGCTCATAAGCGTCTATAGCAAGCTCTAAAGCATTTAAGGTATAGCTAAATATATTTTTCAGCTCTCCTTCTGCTTCTTTAGAATGAGTTAAGCCTCTGTTGATTTTTTCTAGAGTTAAATCAGCTATGTTCTCAGCATGATCTCCTATACGTTCAATATCATTAACTACATAGTAAGTGGACTGAAGAATCTCATTTTCCTTAGCAGATATATCTGTTTGAGAAAGCTTTACTAAATAACTAGTTATGCTTTCTTCTAGAATGTTAATGAGCTTTTCGTTGCTATAAACCTTCTTTGCCAGAGCTTCATCATCGGTATTAAATGCTTCTATTGAAAGCATTAAGTTCTCCTTAGCCTTTGTAGCCATACGCACTGTTTCTTTCATCACCTGTCCAGATGCTATTATAGGGGTTTCAAGCAATCTATCATCAAGATATTTAGGTCCTGCTTTTTCCACTACATCTTCACCAGGGACAATTTTATTCACTATTAAAATAAGATATTTAATAAATGGAATCATGATTAAGGTATTGGAAACATTAAATATTGTATGAGCATTAGCAACCTGTCTTGATACATCACCAGGGCTTATGTTCTGAACTATATTTCCTATAGCACCCATAAAAGGTATAAATATTAAGGTTCCAAAAACATTAAAAGCAAGGTGTATGAAAGCTGCCTTATGAGCTGTTTTTGACGTTCCCACAGAGGAAATTAATGCAGTTACACAAGTACCTATGTTACAACCAAATATTATTGGAAGAGCTACATTAATACCAATAGAGCCTGTAGATGCCAGGGCAATTAATATACCTGTTGTTGCTGAGGAGCTTTGAACAATTGCTGTAAGTCCAAGACCAGCTATAATACCTAAAAACTTGTTATCCCCAATTGCTAGAATTAAATTTGTGAATTGAGGTGTCTGTGATATTGGCTTCATAGCATCTCCCATATAACCCATACCTAAAAAGAGAATACCAAAGCCTAATATTATACTTGCAATATCCTTTGTCTTTTTGTTCTTAGAAAAGAGGACTAAAGCTGCACCGATACCAACAGCAATAGGTGCAATTTGATCAAGATCAAAAGCAACAAGCTGTGCTGTTATTGTTGTACCTATATTTGCACCCATAATGATGCCTGTAGCTTGAAATAAATTCATAAGTCCTGCATTAACAAAGCCAACCACCATTACTGTAGTAGCACTGCTGCTCTGTATTACCATGGTTACTAAAGCACCAACTATTACTGCTGAAATAGGATTTGAGGTCACTTTTTCTAATATATTTTTTAGTTTATCACCTGCAGCATTTTCAAGACCGTCTCCCATAAGATTCATACCATATAGGAATAAGCCTAAACCTCCAATTAATCCAATCAGGGTTGACACTATATTGAAGTCGTCCAAATCTGATTACCTCCATCCATCGTTTCGACTATTTTTTAAGCTCTTTAATTATAGATGATTTTTATATTCAATGCAATAATGAATAAGCCAGAAACATACGATAACTCTATTATCAAAACTATTAAACAATAGCAGAGTTGTCTTGGTTTCTATGAGTTCTAGACTCAGGTAATGGCGTTGATAAAAGAAATATCACCATACCTACAATTGAAAATATTAGGCCAACTAACAGCATAGCTTCAGCTCCGCTAGCATCAAGAAGATATCCTCCTAGTAAGTTTCCTGTCACTCCCGCAGCTGTCATTGCTGCAGATATCATTGCCTGACCTTTTATCTTATCACTATTGCTCATAAGGATATTGGTGTAGTGTACCGATGCTGGTATATAAAGAGCAAAGGATACGGACTGAAAAAGCTGGCTTATGTGGATACCAAGCACTGAGGAAGATAAATAAAAGGCTATAGCTTTTATAGTAAAGAAGATAGCAGCTATCTTTAATAATTTGTTTGCCTCTACCCTTTTAACTATAATTGAGAACAGGAACATCGTGGGCAGCTCTAGAAGTGCTGCAATGGCAATGGATACTCCCATGTCTCTGCTGTCTCCCCCTACATTAACCATAATCTGCAAAAGATAAGTATTTATTATGTTGTGAAAGGTAAAGAGGCATATGATACCAATATTCATAAAGAAGAATCTCTTATATCTCTTTATAAAGGTAAGTAATGAATCCTTCTCTAAGGGAGCTGCATCTTGTTCCGTGGAACTATTTTCCCTAAGGAGCTCTTCCTTAGGAGCTTTAAACCATAAAAGAATCAGCACTAAAATCATATACAATATTAGTACTACTACTATTATTATATTTTCTCCATAAAACTTAATTAAATACCCTAATAAATAAGATACTCCAGCATAAGCCAGTGAACCAACTCCTCTAGCTATTCCATAATTCACATTATAGCCTCTGTTTGTAAGCTTAACACTGAGAGAATTAACCATAGGCATCATCATACTGGTTATGGTCAGTATTACTGCAAAAAGACCAGCTGTTATATAAAAGCTGTTAGGAATTATATAGAGAAGCGCAGCAGAAAATAAACCTATAGAAGCTATAATTGCCGATAAGGCATTAAGCCTTACCCTTCTACTCCTGTCAGCCATAGAGGCTACAAGCGGCTGTAATATTACAGATAATACATTACCCCATGCCATCAAAACACCGATATTCGAGGCAGTAAAATCTCTTGATAACAAAAAAGGAGAAGCATAACCAATAACTGAACAAAAGGCTGCCCAATAGCTCCCCTGTACTAATGAATACTTCACTGTTAATTGACTCTTCATAAGCTGCTCCTTATACTCTCTTTTAATTTTTTACTATAAAGCAATAATTTTCTAATTTAAGTTTCTATTACAATATTCTCATATTTCAAGTTTAAAGACAATCTTATTTCTGTCAAATTATTGAGTAAAAACCTCAGTGATTAACTTCCCGGACTGAGGTTAAAGTAATTCAATATTTTTTAATTAGTCTTCATATCATATTCCTTAGAAAGGAGCTGGAATACCTCACTAATCTTATTGTAATAAGCTTGTGTAGCTTTATAATGCTGTCTATTTATGACTATATCCTCTGAACGGAGGGATATGTTCATTGTTTCACCATCCTTGAGTTTTATATCTATAACCGTACCTCCATCTTTCATCTCTGGTACCTTTCTTATATTGTCTATGGATTTGAGGGCATCTAATAATATCTGAATATCTTCCTGACGTGTTATAGTGTAATAACCTGCAGGATGAGCTATGAATATTTCTTTAATATCAGGAGCCTTCAGTTCTTTTAATTCTCTCATAGAGCTTCCTGCAAAATACCAAGCTATTCCCAGAGCTAAAGCTAAAAGAGCTATAATTAAAGTATTACGCAATGGTTTTTTCACTTTTATCCTCCTAAATATTTATTTGGATTATTATAGAGCAGTTACTTTGGCAGGTACCGCTAGTTTCTCTATAGCTACGCCCTCATGGGTAAGCAGCCACAGCTTTTTATCAATCCCTCCTGCATAGCCCGTTAAACTTCCTTTTGCTCCAAGAACTCTATGGCAGGGAATAATAACTGAAATAGGATTGTGACCAATAGCTCCCCCAACTGCTTGTGAGGACATGCCTGGCTTATTCATGGTTGCTGCTAGCTTCTTTGCTATTTCTCCGTAGGTGATAGTCTCTCCATAGGGAATGTCACAAAGGATTTCCCATACCTTTTGTCTGAACTCTCCACCTATAGGAGCTAAAGGCAACTCAGATATTTTAGGGTTTTCTCCTGCAAAATATCTATCCAGCCACTTTTTCACTGATATAAATACTGGCAGATCATCTTTTTCTAGCCTTTCTACAGGAGCAGTGCTTGCAAAATATTTCTGATTTTCTATCCACAGTCCAACTAAAGCTTCCCCATCGGAAGCCAATGTCATCAATCCCACTGGGGATAAGTAGGTTGTTATATAGTACATCGCCTAACCTCCTTTTATTTTACTGGAAAGCTATCTCCCCACTTCGATTTTCTTGCAGCTTTATATAATTCTTTTTGCTTCTTAGTAACAGTTTTACTTTCAAGCCCAGAATCAGTACATAGCTCTAAAGTAACTCTCCCAGTTTCAATTATAGGATGACGCAAAATTCTGCTGTCACATAGACCAGAGCTTTCCTTAGAAAAAGCAACATAGGAATATTTCTCATCCTCGTATGGGACATCTCCGCCCTTCAACAATTTATGAAGCTTCGTTCTTGAAACTCTGCAAGAAAAATGACACCAATTGTCCTCTTCCATAGGGCATGCCTTGCTGTGAGGGCAAGGGGCAATAATATTGCCTACTTCTTTAAGGATATTATTTCTTATTATTTTTATATGAGAAAATCCAACAGGAGTTCCAGGCTCAATAATCACCAGCAGCTTATTAGCATGGTTCCAAAGGTTGTTCACAACCCTTTCTCTATCACTCTCTGTAAGTTCATTTAAAGCATAGGAGGCAATGATTAAATCATAATTCTCACTTAAATTCATATTACAAGCATCAGAATTGATCCATGAGACCCTATTATAAAATTCTTCTTCCTCCATCAATGCTTTCCCCAGTTTTATCATTGCTTCTTCTCTCTCAATGCAAGTAACCATTTCAACATCATCTATAGCTTCCATAATGGCCCAGGTTGCTGCCCCTGTTCCAGCTCCTACATCCAGTACGGTTTTTATATCATAAGCATTATACTCAAAAACATATTTTAATACGGAACTAATGGAGCTATAGGTTGCAGGCATTCTCACGATAGAGTATACAAGAGCCTCCTGGTCATCAACTATAAGTCTCTTTCCTCTTCCGCTTTCATTGCGATATTTTTTTGTAATATTTTCTGAGGTTTTTATAAGTGCTGATACAGGTACGTCCGCGGTCATTACTTCTATGGCATTCTTAAGATTATAAGGTAATTCCATTTCTATCTCCTTTTATTATCCATCAATTTTATTAACTCCTAATTCAGTATCTGAACTTTTTTCTTAAGTTATAAAGAGACTAAATACTGGAATTAGAACAATAGCTATTCAATACATATAATAATATATCCAAAGCTTATATTAATCAATTTATATACTCTATAAACTGATAAACTTAAAATGCAAGTTTCATGTTATAAATAATATTTTGTAATTCAATAATATTAGCTCCTACATTATTCGGACTATGAGCATCTGAAGCAGTAAGTATTTTTACTCCTTTATCTAATAACACTTTTAACATTATCATATTCATTCCAAGCTCACAGTCCTTACCATAATTCAAATATAATCCTCCGCTTTGTTCAGCATACATATTATATTTGCATAACAAGTCCGCAATCTTTTTATAGGTATCTCTTAATTCATAAGATGGCTTATGCCCAAAAACTTTAATACTGTCAGGATGGGCAACTCCTGTAAATATATTACTTTCTATCAATTTCTGCATTATTTCAAAATATCTCTTATATGTTTTATCCACATCTATTTTGCTCCAAAGTTCTTTTTTATGGTCAATCCCAAATCCATCAACCCAATGTACTGAGCCTGTGATAAAATCAAATGGATAGCAACCTACAACATCTTTTATTAGTTGTTCATAATCTTCAAAATAGCAGACCTCCAATCCAAACTTAACTCTTATTGGATATGTGATTTGCTTTGCTTCTTGGATAAAATCTATATACCTTTTTATAGATAAATTCCCGCCATTATTACGTTTAAACCATTCTCTTTGATATTCACTGTAGGAACATATAGGCTCATACATTGGAATAAATTCTATAAATCTATGACTATGTTCAAGCAAATAGATTTCATTAATTCCTCGATTAGCTGCTGTCCCAACAAATTTATTTAACCACTCAATTGTATACGGTCCTCTTTCAAGATGAATATGACAATCAATCATTGTTTTCCTCCTATCATCAGGCTAAATCTTCATTATATAGAAAAACATATAACTCTTATACTACTAAATGATAATATACTCTACCAATTATTGTAAATAATTATTTTAATTGATTTGTCTATGTATAATAAATGTTTTATAAATAAGAAAAAACACCGTCTTTTGACGGTGCTAAATCATCCAGTAAAAAAACAGACCCCAGAAACCGTATGATTCCTGGGGGTTTGATATTCTTTTTGTAAAGAGTATTATCTCTTTGAGAACTGTGACGCTCTTCTAGCCTTTTTAAGACCGTATTTCTTTCTTTCCTTCATTCTGGAGTCTCTTGTTAAGAATCCAGCTTTCTTAAGCTCTGGTCTTAAGCTTTCGTCAGCTTTAAGTAAAGCTCTGGAGATACCATGTCTGATAGCTCCTGCCTGACCTGTGAATCCACCACCGTTTACGTTAACTAATACGTCGAATTTCTCCTTTGTAGAAGTTAATACTAATGGTTGATTAACTATCATTCTAAGAGTTTCTAAACCAAAATAAGACTCTATGTCTCTGTTGTTTACAGTAACTTTACCTTCACCTGGTACTAATCTTACTCTAGCGATTGATTTCTTTCTTCTTCCTGTTCCAAAATATTGAACTTTAGCCATTTATATTCCTCCTCCCAGCTACTTTCTAATACTTTAATTCAAGTACTTCTGGTTTTTGAGCTGCATGATCGTGTTCTGCTCCTCTATAAACCTTAAGCTTCTTAAGCATTTTTCTTCCTAGAACACCAGTTGGAAGCATTCTTCTAACTGCTTCATGGAATGCAAACTCAGGCTTCTTTTCCATAACTTCTCTGTAAGGAGTTTCTTTTAATCCACCTGGATAAAGACTGTGATGTCTTAGCATTTTTTGATCTAATTTCTTTCCAGTTAAAACAATCTTTTCTGCATTGATGATGATAACAAAATCTCCACAGTCAACATTTGGTGTAAATGTTGGTTTGTTTTTACCTCTTAATATTGTTGCAACCTGGCTGGCTACTCTTCCTAATGGCTTACCAGCGGCGTCAATTACATACCATTTTCTTTCAACCTCATTTGGTTTAGCAATGTATGATTTCATCCTTTTCCCTCCCTGAACGTTACATCTAATTAACTAATCATGATTATATGTCAAGACTCGGGGCTAGTGAGCCTTTTACACATTATACTTCTCTTACAAACATTAATAATTATAATACACGGATACGGGTGTGTCAACAAATTTATTTGTTAATAATAAACTTTTTCTAGGGATAATCCCTGAGCAGGAACACAGATTCCAGCCCTGGTTCTCTCCTTAGACTCTATTATTTCTTTTATAGTATCCGGTTGAATTTTGCCTCTACCGACCTCTAATAAAGTACCTACTATTATTCTTACCATATTATAGAGAAAGCCATCAGCAGAAGCATAAATTTTTATTAAATCTCCCTCTTTATGAACCTCTAAGGCTGTTATAGTTCTTACGGAGGTTTTTACAGAGCTTCCAGTGCTCTTAAAGGCTGTGAAGTCGTGCTTTCCTACAAAGTATCTGGAAGCCTCCTTCATCTTATCTATATCTAGATGGTCCTTGACGAGATAGGTGTGATTTCTATATAAAGGAGACCTTACACCCCTATTAAAAATAGTATAACAGTAGGTTTTACCTAAAGCTGCATAGCGAGCATGAAAGTCTGGAGCTACCTCCTCTGAATTAATAACTGCAATATCCTCTGGTAGCCTGCTGTTCAATGCTTCTTTAAATCTCTCTGGAGGCACCGTTGAGCTAGTTTTAAAGTTTGCAACAAAGGCTTTGCTGTGAACACCTGAGTCAGTACGGCTACAGCCAGTTAAATTGATTTCTTCGATAGTTTCCCTTGTAAGGGAGCTTATTGCTTTCTCTAGTGCTTCCTGTACTGTAGGCTCCTTCATCTGTCTCTGCCAGCCGCAGTATTTCGTACCATCAAATTCTATTATGAGCTTGATATTCTTCATTCTACGCCTCTACCACAATACTCTTATGGCAATGCTGATTGCTACTAAAAGGGCAAAGACTGCAAAAGCTATGGTATCCCTATAGGTATAGACAAGCTTCTTCATTCGTGTCCTTCCCTCTCCTCCTCTGTAGCATCTAGCCTCCATAGCCATGGCAAGCTCATCAGATCTTCTAAAGGAGCTTATGAAAAGTGGTACTAGTAAAGGTATAAGACTCTTAGCCTTTTGGATTATTCCACCGCTTTCAAAATCTGCGCCTCTCGCTTTTTGAGCCTTCATAATCTTATCAGTTTCATCTATAAGTGTAGGAATAAATCTTAAAGCTATACTCATCATCATGGCTAATTCATGGGCTGGTACACCTATCTTCTTAAAGGGGCTTAGAAGACTCTCTATTCCATCTGTAAGCTCTATTGGAGAGGTAGTCAAGGTAAGTACCGAGGTTCCCATAATAAGAAGTATAAGCCTAAAAGCCATGAAAGCAGCTGTTTTTATGCCTTCTTCATATATGGAAAGAAAACCAAAATCAAAAATTAAGGTATCCTTAGTACCTTTTATCATAAATACATTTAATACTGCCGTAATTATAATCAGAGCAAATACTCCTCTTACTCCCTTATAAAGATACTTAACTGGAAGCTTTGAAACATAAACTGTTAAAGCAAGAAATATAATCACAAATACATATCCAAAGAAATTATTTATGATAAAGAGATTTATTATAAATAATAAGGATATTAAAAGCTTTGTTCTAGGATCAAGCTTATGTATAAAGGATTCACCAGGAACATACTGTCCTATAGTAATATCTTTAATCATTCTTAAAAACCCCTTCCCTATATAATCTTAGGAGCTCTTCTTTTGCTTCTTCAACAGTTATTATATTATCGGAAACAGGGAAGCCTTTCTCCTTGAGAGATCTCACTAAATAAGTTACTTGAGGAACCGCAAGGCCTACCTCCTCCAGTTCTTCAATCCTCATAAAGATATCTCCAGGCTTTCCATCCATATATATTTCTCCCTTATTCATAACCACTACTCGCTCCGCAAGCTTTGCTACATCCTCCATGCTATGGGAAACTAAAATAATAGTCATTTTATAGGTATTATGGAGCTCTTTTATCTGCCAAAGAATCTCATCTCTTCCCTTTGGATCTAGTCCTGCTGTTGGCTCATCCAGGATCAATACCTTAGGCTCCATAGCCACAACACCTGCTATGGCAACTCTTCTCTTTTGTCCCCCGCTGAGCTCGAAGGGAGATACATTTTTGTATTTTTCGTAGTCAAGACCTACTATTTTCATTGCTTTTTTAACTCGCAACGAAACCTCTTCTTCACTAAGTCCTAAATTCTTAGGGCCAAAGGCAATATCCTTCTCAATAGTTTCTTCAAAAAGCTGATATTCAGGATATTGAAATACTAAGCCAACCTTCTTTCTTACCTCTGTCAAATTAAGCTTCTCTTTAGTAATATCCAGGTCATCTACATATATTTTCCCGGAAGTAGGCTTAAGTAGTGCATTTAAATGCTGTATAAGAGTGGATTTCCCTGAGCCAGTATGTCCAATTAACGCTACGAACTCTCCATCCCTAAAATCAATGGATATTTCCTTAAGCGCAGCCTTTTCGAAAGGAGTCTTAGGCATATATATATGATTAAGTTTTTCTATTTTAATTGACATAAGGCACTCACCATCTCATCTACATTTAATATTTCCTTCTGAATCTTTATACCACTTTGAGCCAGCTCATAAGCAAGCTCTGTCACTTGAGGAACATCAAGACCTATGTTTTTCATGGTTTCCACCTCAGTTAACACTTCTCTAGGCTTACCTTCAGTAATAATCCTTCCTTCATCCATAAGGATAATCCTGTCAGCCTCTGCTGCTTCATCCATATAATGAGTTATTAATATTACGGTGATACCCAGGTTCTTGTTTATATCCTTAATGGTTTTTATAACCTCCTTACGGCCAGAAGGATCAAGCATAGCCGTAGGCTCATCTAATACAATACACTTTGGCATCATGGCCAATATACCAGCAATAGCAATTCTCTGCTTCTGGCCTCCAGAAAGAAGGTGAGGTGCATGACGACGATATTCGTACATCCCAACCTTTTTTAAGGAATCATCAACTCTTTTTCTTATTTCTGAGGGTTCAACACCTAGATTTTCCGGACCAAAGGCCACATCCTCTTCCACAATAGTAGCTACCATCTGATTATCTGGATTTTGAAAAACCATACCACAGTTTTTTCTTATATCCCATGTATTATTTGGGATGCTGCTATCAAGATCATTTATATAAACCTTACCTTCAGTGGGTACAAGTAAAGAATTCATATGCTTAGCTGCTGTAGATTTTCCAGAACCATTATGCCCAAGAATAACCACAAATTCTCCTTCATAAATAGTGAAGGAGACATCTTGAAGAGCTAATCTGTTAACTTGACCTTCCTCTGAGGCGGGGTAGCTATAGCTAACTTTATCAAATTTAATCATAGCTTTTTTCATTCCTATCCTCCTATGTAACTATATTACTTAGACAAAAAGCAAGCTCTGTTTTCTCTCTAGGTAATACAGGCTGACATTTAATTCTTATAGTATAAGAAAACGGGGACTAAGTTATGAATACTTAATCCCCTGTTATGCTATACTAACTCAAGTATAACTACTTCAGCTCCGTCTCCTCTTCTAGGTCCTATCTTGTAGATCCTAGTGTATCCACCGTTTCTCTCCGCATACTTAGGAGCTATATTATCAAACAGATTTCTAACAACTTCTTCTTCAGTTACGAAGGATAAAACCTGTCTTCTTGCATGTAGATCCCCTCTTTTAGCAAGAGTAATCATTTTTTCAGCTAAATTCTTAGTTTCTTTAGCTCTAGTTACAGTAGTTTCTATCTTACCATGCTTTAAAAAGCTAGTTACTAGGCTTCTAAGCATAGCTCTTCTTTGGTCAGTTGGACGACCTAACTTACGTTGCACTGCCATAGCTCTACCTCCTTACTCGTCGTTTAATCTTAGGCCTAAGCCTAATTCTTTGAGTTTTCTTTCAACCTCTTCAAGAGATTTTTTACCTAAGTTTCTAACCTTCATCATATCATCCATAGATCTTTGTGCAAGCTCCTGAACGGTATTGATTCCAGCTCTCTTTAAGCAATTATAGCTTCTCACTGATAGATCAAGTTCTTCGATCGTCATCTCAAGAACCTTTTCCTTCTTATCTTCTTCCTTCTCCTTCATGATAGTACCAACGTCATCTCCATCGGTTAAAGTCATGAAGAGTTTAAAATGCTCGATAAGAATCTTTGCAGATAAGCTCATTGCTTCTTCTATTTTAATTGTTCCATTAGTCCAAACTTCAATAGCTAACTTATCATAGTCGGTGATCTGGCCAACTCTTGTATTTTCTACATTAAAGTTAACTCTCTTTACAGGAGTATAGATGGAATCTATGGCGATAGTATTGATTGGAAGATCTTCTGTCTTATTCTTTGTCTGAGATACGTAGCCTCTTCCTCTGTTAACAACAATCTCCATATACAATCTAGCATCATCATCTAGAGTTGCTATATGTAAATCCTTGTTTACAACCTCAACATCACCATCAGTTCTTATATCTGCACCTGTAACTTCACCAGGGCCTTTAACATCAATGTATACAGTCTTAGGACCTTCACCATTCATTCTAAGAGCAAGAGATTTGATATTAAGAATAAGCTCAGTAACATCTTCTTTTACTCCTGTAACAGTAGAAAACTCGTGTAAAACACCATCTATTTTTACTGATGTAGCAGCTACACCAGGAAGGGAAGAAAGTAATATTCTTCTTAAGGCATTACCTAGAGTAATACCATAACCTCTTTCTAATGGTTCTACAACGAACTTTCCATAGGTTCCGTCTTCATTGCTTTGAATACATTCAACCTTTGGCTTTTCTATTTCTAGCATGTATGAAACCCTCCTTCTCTATTTATCTGGCAACCTTTTTTTGAGGGCAACTGATTCGTTAATTCCATAAAAGCTTTCACTTCTATGGAATTAAAATATATTACTTAGCTATTACTTGCTGTAAAGCTCAACGATAAGAGTTTCATTAACTGGGATATCAATATCCTCTCTTGTTGGCTCAGCAATTATTGTAGCTTCAAAGTTCTCTGGATTTGCAGAAATCCAAGCTGGTAAAGTCTTTGGATTTTCAGCAAAAACCTTAAATCTTTCAGAACCTCTGCTCTTTTCCTTCACGGATACAACATCATTAACGGATAGCTTGTAAGAAGCGATATCAACCTTCTTACCGTTAACTAAGAAATGTCCATGAGTAACTAATTGTCTAGCTTCACTTCTGGAAGCTCCGTAGCCCATTCTGTAAACTACGTTATCTAATCTTAATTCAAGAAGCTTTAACAGGTTTTCACCAGTCATGCCTCTCATTCTTTCAGCCTTCTCATAGTAGGATCTGAATTGGCTTTCTAAAACACCATATATTCTTCTAGCCTTTTGCTTTTCTCTAAGCTGCACTCCGTAATCAGAAAGCTTCTTCTTGCTTGCTCCGTGTTGTCCGGGTGCATAGCTTCTTCTAGTGATAGCACACTTATCTGTATAACATCTATCTCCCTTAAGGAATAGTTTTTGACCTTCTCTTCTGCAAAGTCTGCAGACTGCTCCAGTATATCTTGCCATTGATTACACCTCCTGCTCTAATAAAAATTAGACTCTTCTTCTCTTCGGTGGTCTACATCCGTTATGTGGTATTGGAGTAACATCCTTTATTAAAGTTACTTCAAGTCCAGCTGCTTGAAGAGATCTGATAGCTGCTTCTCTTCCTGCTCCTGGTCCCTTAACGTAAACCTCTATGCTCTTTAATCCGTGTTCCATAGCTGTTCTAGCTGCAGTTTCTGCTGCTTGCTGAGCTGCATATGGAGTGCTCTTTCTTGAACCTTTAAATCCAAGGGCACCGGCACTGGACCATGATAATGCATTGCCCACTGCGTCAGTTATAGTAACTATGGAATTGTTAAAGGTTGACTTAATGTGAGCAGCGCCATGCTCAACATTTTTTCTTTCTCTTCTTCTTCTAGTCTTTTTAACTTTTTGAGCTGCCATGTTTTCCCTCCTAACTATTTCTTCTTGTTAGCTATTGTCTTCTTAGGACCTTTTCTAGTTCTAGCATTAGTCTTAGTTCTCTGTCCTCTTACTGGAAGACCTCTTCTATGTCTCATTCCTCTGTAGCATCCGATTTCTACTAATCTTTTTATGCTAAGGGCTATGTCTCTTCTAAGATCACCCTCAACCTTAAGATTCTTGTTTATATAATCTCTGATAGCATTTACTTCTTGCTCATTTAAATCTCTAACTCTTGTGTCAGGATTTATACCAGTTGTTTCTAGTATTTTATGAGAAGTTGGTAGTCCTATTCCATATATATAAGTAAGGCCTATTTCTACTCTCTTCTCTCTTGGTAGGTCAACGCCTGATATTCTTGCCATTATAAGGTTACACCTCCTAGTGATTGTATTGCTCTTTTACATTTAATTTTCGTATTAATTTATAGAAAATATCTAAAATCTTAGGTTAGTGTCTAAGCACTGCAGCCGCACCTAAAATCTATAAACTTACCTGTCTTACTTTTTATGCCTATACTATCATATTTGACTTTATAATAAAAGTCAAATAGTTTTTATTGATTCTATTAATTAGCCCTGTTTTTGCTTGTGCTTAGGGTTCTCACAGATTACCATTACTTTACCTTTTCTTCTGATAACCTTGCACTTTTCGCAAATAGGCTTAACTGATGGTCTTACTTTCATCGCAAACCCTCCTTGTTATCCTGTAGCACTTTAATTAGTGCTTATTATTTTGATCTCCATGTTATTCTTCCACGGCTTAAATCGTATGGGGATAATTCTACAGTAACCTTATCTCCTGGAAGAATTCTTATAAAGTTCATTCTAAGTTTACCTGAAAGATGTGCCAAAATTTTATGACCACTTTCCAGTTCTACTTCAAACATTGCATTAGGTAGTGATTCAACCACTACTCCTTGCATTTCTATAACATCATCTTTTGACATAAGGTAATCAACCCTCCTTAACAATGTCCTTAAGCTTAAGAAACTTTTTAATCTTAATATCCATATCATTATCCTTATTGAGGATCGCTTCTTTTATTTCATTATTAACTATATCAGTTAATATTATATGTTTAAGCTTTTTCTTCTTAGGTTTATCAACCTTTTTATTATATCCATTGGCTAGAAGCACATAATCTGTATCAATAAAATCGACAACAATGTAAAGCTCTTTGTTGTCTCTTCCGGCTTTAGATATAACTAATTTACCTATTAAGTCATTGTTTTGCAAACTGTTCACCTCGATGATTACCTTAGTCATAAATTTACATCGCCAATATATTTAATATGGCATAATGTGAATTTATAACTAAGCAGCACTTAATGCTCATAGTGTAAGAGTTAAAATTTCCGGACCTTTATCTAGTATTGCAACAGTATTTTCATAATGAGCAGATAGACTACCATCGGTGGTCACTACAGTCCACCCATTTAATAATGTTCTAACATGGTAAGAACCGATGTTTACCATAGGCTCTATGGCTAAGACCATGCCAGCTTGGAGCTTTGGTCCTCTATTTGGTCTACCAAAGTTAGGAACACCAGGATCCTCATGCATATTACGTCCAATACCATGCCCTACAAAGTCTCTTACAACAGAAAAGCCATTTTCTTCAACAAACTTTTGTATGGCGAAGGAAATATCTGTTAATCTATTGCTTACTATAGCTTTCTCATATCCTTTAAAGAAACTTTCTTTTGTAATTCTTATAAGTTTCTCAGCTTCGGCAGAAATCTTACCTACAGGAAAGGTCCTTGCAGCGTCTCCATGGAAGCCATTAAGCACAGCTCCACAATCAACACTTATTATGTCTCCTTCCTTCAGCTCTCTTCCGCCTGGTATTCCATGTACCACTTCATCATTAACTGATGTACATACTGATGCAGGAAAACCATTATAGCCTTTAAAGGATGGAATAGCTCCTTGCTTAGTTATAAATTCTTCTGCCAATTTATCAATATCTTCAGTGGTAATTCCAGGCTTAATGGTCTCTTCTAGACGATTCAAAGTTTCCTCTACAATCTTCCCAGACTGTCTCATTAAGTTTATTTCATCACTATTTTTTAATATTATCATAGCTTTCTCCTAGAATTTTGCAGATGCTTTCAAATACTAAATTAATGGCTTTTGTACCATCCACTGTTCTCAATAAATCTCTACTTTTATAGAAATCTATTAAAGGAGCAGTTTGAGTTTCATAGACCTCAAGTCTTTCTCTAACAGTATCTTCGGTATCATCCTTACGCTGGATCAAATCACTACCGCATACATCGCATCTTCCCTGAACCTTTGGCTTATTATACTTTATATGATAGCTTGCGCCACATGCTAAGCAAACCCTCCTACCTGTCATTCTATCTATGATAAATGAACCAGGTACTTCTATTAACAAAGCAGTAGTTAAGCATTCCTTCCTGGAACTTAAAAAGTACTGCAGGGCTTCTGCCTGTTTCACCGTTCTTGGAAAACCATCCAATAGGTATCCGTTATAACAATCCTCCTGCTCCAGCCTGTCATAAACCATCCTGATGGTTACATCATCTGGAACAAGATGACCTTTATCTATATATTTTTTAGCCTCTACACCTAAGGGAGTATTTTCAGCTATGTTTCTTCTGAAAATATCTCCAGTAGATATATGAGGTATACTATATCTATTGCAAATTGACTTAGCCTGAGTCCCTTTACCCGCTCCGGGAGGACCAAAAAGTACAATTTTCACCGGCAATCATCTCCAAACAATTCTATTTAAGGAATCCTTGGTAATGTCTCATAACAAGCTGTGATTCTAGCTGTTTTACTACATCCAATGCAAATCCGATTGTTATTAGCAGAGATGTTCCACCAAATGCTAGGTTCTGAAAAGGTGATAAGGTATCTATGAGTATCGGTGATATTGCAATTACTACCGCTGCAATACCTCCAATGATGGATATCCTATCAATTATTTTTTCAATATATTTAGCAGTAGCCTTACCTGGCTTGATTCCAGGGATAAAGCCTGCAGACTTATTCATGTTCTCTGCCATTTCTTCCGGCTTAAAGGTTATCTGTGCATAGAACCAGTTAAAGAACAATGTAAGTATCGCATAGAGCAAAATATATAGGAAAGTGTTTGTTTTAAATGGACTGTAAGCACCATTTGCAATAACCTTATCAAACCAGCTTCCTGGGAAGAACTGAGCTATAGTCGTCGGAAACTGCATTACTGACATAGCAAAGATTACTGCTATAACCGCTGAGGAAATGAGCCCTATAGGAATATGGGTTGTTTGTCCTTTGTAGATCTTACTTCCTACAGCCTTCCCTGCGTAATGAACTGAAATCTTTCTTTCAGATTGGTTCATTACTATAGCGAAGAGTAATAAAGCAAGGATGAAAACTACCAACACTATGGCTTCTAGAATCTTAGCTTCCCCATTTCGTACATAGGAAATAATATTAAAAGCTAAGGTTGGCATTTGAGAAATAATGTTTACGAAGATTAACATTGAAACACCATTTCCAAGTCCTTTAACACTTATTTGGTCACCTAACCACATTAGGAAGGTGGATGCTGCTACTAAAGTTATTAATATAGTTCCTAGAGTAAGCATTGATTCTTGTTCTAATGCACCAGCATTTTGAATTATTATATAAGAAGCATATGCCTGAATAAACCCAATGCCTATTGCAGCATATCTTGTTATATTTTGAATCTTTCTTCTTCCTTCTTCGCCTTCCTTTGAAAGCTGCTCTAGCTGAGGTACAGCAATTGTTAATAACTGCATTATAATGGATGAGTTTATGTATGGAACAACACCCAATGCAAATATACTAAAATTACTAAGAGCCCCACCAGAGATTAAATCGTAGAAGCTTAATAAGCTTCCAGACTGATTTGTATATTGAGATACGACGTCGGTATTGATACCAGGAACTGGTATGTGGTGTCCTAGTCTAAATACAGCTACAAAGAAAAGTGTCCAAAGAATTCTGCTTCTAAGTTCCGGAACCTTCCAGGCATTTCGTAGGGTTTGTAGCATATTAAATCACCTCTGCTTTTCCTCCAGCTGCTTCAATTTTTTCAGCTGCTGACTTTGAGAACTTTGTTGCTTTAACAGTTAAGCTCTTTTCTAAGTTTCCGTTTCCAAGAATCTTAACTCCATCTTTTAGCTTACTAACTACTCTCTTCTCAAGTAAAAGTTCAGGGGTAACTTCTGTTCCATTCTCAAAAATGTTTAATCTATCTACATTTAATTCAACGTATTCTTTAGCAAATATATTTGTAAAGCCTCTCTTTGGAAGTCTTCTGTATAGAGGCATCTGACCGCCTTCAAATCCTGGTCTTACTCCACCACCGGATCTAGCTTTTTGTCCCTTTTCACCTTTACCGGCGTTTCTTCCAAGACCTGAACCTGTACCTCTACCAACTCTCTTAGGAGCTTTTTTACTTCCAGCGGCTGGTTTTAACTCGTGAAGTTTCATTCTGCTACACCTCCTCGTTATTATACTTCTTCAACTTTTAGAAGATAATCTATTTTGTTAATCATACCTTTGATTTGAGGAGTATCCTCATGCTCTACAGTCTTACCAATCTTTTTTAGTCCAAGAGCATTAGCAGTAGCGATATGTGAATCCTTTCTGCCAATTAAGCTCTTTACTAATGTAATTTTAAGCTTAGCCAAGGTAATCCCTCCTAACCTAATATCTCTTCAACGGATTTTCCTCTTAGCTTAGCTATCTGCTCTGCAGATCTTAGGCTAGCTAATCCATTGATAGTAGCATTAACCATGTTTCTTGGGTTATTAGAACCTAAGGACTTAGCTCTAACATCCTTTAATCCAGCTAGTTCAAGTACTGCTCTTGCAGGACCTCCAGCTATTATTCCGGTACCTTCTACTGCAGGCATTATTAACACCTTTCCGGTTCCGAAAGTTCCATAAATTTCATGAGGAACTGTTGTTCCAACTAATTCAACTTTAACTAAATTCTTTTTAGCATCTTCGATACCTTTTCTGATTGCTTCTGGAATTTCTATGGACTTACCCATACCAACTCCAACGTGGCCATTTTCATCTCCAACGACAACAAGTGCACTGAATCTGAAGTTTCTACCACCCTTAACAACCTTTGTTACTCTATTTATAAACACAACTTTTTCTTTAAGGTTAAGTGTGCTAGGATCGATTCTCATTTATTTCCCTCCTTCTTCCTTTAGAATTGTAAGCCTGCTTCTCTTGCTCCTTCAGCAAGTTCTTGAATTCTTCCGTGGTATATAAATCCGCCTCTATCGAATACTACTTCAGTAATTCCTTTATCTAAAGCTTTTTTAGCAATAAGCTGACCTACCTTTTTAGCTGCCTCTTTATTGCTGCCTAAGCCATCAAAATCTTTATCTAAGCTAGATGCTGAAACTAAAGTTACTCCCTTAACATCATCGATGATCTGAGCGTAAATGTTCTTTTCGCTTCTATAAACTGCAAATCTTGGTCTTTCAGCAGTACCAGAAACTTTTTTACGCACTCTCAAATGACGTTTCTGTCTTTGTTCACGTCTATCTTCCTTCTTGAACATTTAGTTCACTCCTTTCCTATTACTTCTTACCAGTTTTACCTTCCTTACGTCTGATAACTTCGTTATCATACTTGATTCCTTTACCCTTATAAGGTTCTGGTAATCTCCAGCTTCTGATATCAGCGGAAATTGCTCCTACCTTTTCCTTATCGATTCCCTTAACAGCTACTTTGTTTGCTGCTAATATCTCGAAAGTAATTCCTTCTGGAGCTTCTACCTCAACTGGGTGTGAGTATCCTAAATTCATTACTAATTTTTTACCTTGAAGCTGTGCTCTATAACCAACACCTATAAGCTCCAATGTCTTTTGATATCCTTGTGTAACACCAACTACCATGTTATTGATTAACGCTCTTGTTAATCCATGAAGAGCTCTATGTTCTTTAACATCGCTTGGTCTAGTCACAACTATAGAATTGTCTTCCATAGCAATATTTATATCTTTGTGCATAGCCTTGGTAAGCTCACCCTTAGGTCCTTTAACAGTTACCACGTTCTCTGGAGAAACAGTAACAGTTACGCCAGCTGGGATAACTATTGGCATTTTACCAACTCTTGACATAATCGCACCTCCTGTATTTCTGCTCTTACCTGTAACATTCATCGTTACGTTAGTTTTTAATGTAATGGAGTCCATTACCTGTTATATTCAAAATTATATATTTATTGCGAGGTCTTATTACCAGATGTAGCAGAGAACTTCTCCACCAAGACCTTCTTTTCTTGCTGATCTATCAGTCATTATTCCCTTAGAGGTTGATATTACTGCAACTCCTAATCCGTTAAGTACCTTTGGAGTTTCTTCCTTCTTGCAGTAAACTCTAAGACCTGGCTTAGATATTCTTCTTAAACCAGTTATAACTCTTTCTTTGTTGCTTCCGTACTTAAGAGCAACTCTCATCATTGGAACAACACCATCAGTGTATTCTTCTACACCTTTGATATATCCTTCTTCAAGTAATATATTAACAATTGCCTTCTTCACATTGGAGGAAGGAATTTCTACTATTTCATGTTTTACAGCATTTGCATTTCTAATACGTGTTAGCAAATCTGCGATAGGATCTGTCATAACCATGTATATATGCCTCCTTTCATTACACTATGTTTTACCAGCTTGCTTTTCTGCAGCCAGGAATTTCACCCTTATAAGCGAGCTCTCTAAAGCATATTCTGCAGATACCATACTTCTTTAGAACTGCATGAGGTCTTCCGCAAAGTCTACATCTAGTATAAGCTCTTGTTTGATACTTAGGTTCTTTTTTCCATTTTTCGATTAAAGCCTTACGTGCCACGTTCTTCCCTCCTTATTATTGAGCAAATGGCATACCAAGAAATCTTAATAATTCTCTTGCTTCCTCGTCTGTCTTTGCAGTAGTTACAAATACGATATCCATTCCTCTAACCTTATCAACCTTATCGTATTCTATTTCTGGGAATATAAGCTGCTCTTTGATACCTAATGCATAGTTTCCTCTACCATCGAAAGCCTTAGAAGAAACACCTCTAAAGTCTCTTACTCTTGGAAGAGCTATGGACATAAGCTTATCAGCGAACTCATACATTTTTTGCTTTCTAAGAGTAACCTTGCAACCTATAGGCATGTTTTCTCTTATCTTAAAGTTAGCTACTGATTTCTTAGCTCTAGTAAGAACAGGTTTTTGACCTGCGATAATTTGTAAATCAGCTAATGCAGAATCCAACACCTTGGAGTTTTCTTTAGCTTCGCCGATTCCCATATTAATAATAACTTTCTCAAGCTTTGGTACTTCCATTATATTTTTATAACCGAACTTTTCCATTAAAGCTGGAACAACTTCGTTTGTATACTTCTCTTGAAGTCTTGGAATCATTTAATGTACCTCCTTTCAAAGATTAAAGTTCTTTGCTGCACTTCTTACATACGCGAACTTTTGTGCCATCTTCTTTTATTTTATTGGATATTCTGGTTACTGTTTTGCAGTTTTTACAGTAAAGCATAACCTTTGAGCTGTAAATAGGTGCTTCTGTCTTTATGATTCCGCCCTGCATATTGCTCTTGCTTGGTTTTTCATGCTTACTTACTATATTAACATCCTTAACGATAACTCTACCAGTCTTAGGCATAACAGCTAAAACTTCACCAACTTTGCCTTTATCCTTACCTGAAACGACCATAACTGTGTCATTCTTTTTAACGTGTAATTTCACCTTAGCCACCTCCTAATCTTATAGAACTTCTGGTGCTAAAGATAATATTTTGTTATATTCTTTATCTCTAAGCTCCCTAGCTACTGGTCCGAAAATACGTGTTCCTCTTGGGTTTTTATCATCTTTTATGATAACAGCTGCATTTTCATCAAATCTTATATAAGATCCATCAGCTCTTCTTAATCCTTTTACAGATCTAACTATAACGGCTTTAACAACATCACCTTTTTTAACAACTCCGCCTGGTGTTGCACTTTTAACGCTAGCTACTATTGTATCACCGATGTTTCCATACTTTCTCTTGGATCCGCCTAATACTCTGATGCACATAATCTCTTTAGCTCCTGAATTATCTGCAACATTAAGTAAAGTTTGTTGTTGTATCATGAAATAAACCTCCTTTCAGTACGTAACATACTATTTTGCTCTTTCGATAACCTCTACCATTCTCCATCTCTTATCCTTAGATAATGGTCTAGTTTCCATTATTAATACTCTATCGTTTAATTTCGCATCATTGTTTTCATCATGAGCCTTAAACTTAGTAGTTCTGTTAACAGTCTTACCATATAGTGGATGTCTTACCTTAGTTTCTACAGCTACTACTATTGTTTTATCCATCTTATCAGAAACAACTCTTCCGATTCTAGTCTTTCTATATGCTCTTTCCATGGGGCGAACCTCCTTTCAGATTACTGTTCAAATGCCCTTTTCAGTTCTTCTTCTCTCATTATAGTCTTAATTTGGGCGATAGACTTTTTAACTTCCCTAATTCTCATAGGGTTTTCAAGCTGGCCTGTAGCTAGCTGGAATCTTAAGTTGAATAATTCAGTCTTAAGATCGTTAAGCTTAACCATTAACTCTTGAGTATTGCTGGTTTTAAGTTCTCTTAACTCTCTAGCCTTCATTACTTTCACCACCCATTTCCTCAAAATCTCTTCTTGTTACGAACTTAGTCTTAACAGGTAGTTTGTGTTGAGCAAGTCTCATAGCTTCTCTTGCAGTTTCTTCGTTAACTCCTGATAATTCAAATAAAACTCTGCCTGGTTTTATAACTGCTACCCAGTACTCTGGTGAACCCTTACCGGAACCCATACGAGTTTCAGCTGGTTTCTCAGTTATTGGCTTATCGGGGAAAATCTTTATCCAAAGTTTTCCTCCTCTTCTTATATATCTATTGATTGCAACTCTGGCTGCTTCTATCTGGTTGCTAGTGATCCAGCCACATTCAGTTGCTTGAATTGCGTAATCTCCATAGGCAATAAAGTTACCTCTAGTTGCCTTTCCTCTCATATTGCCTTTTTGCACCTTACGATGCTTAACTCTTTTAGGCATTAACATGACGAATTCCTCCTTTCCTATGCATTAGCTCTTTCTTCAACAGCCTTTTTCACTGGAAGAACTTCTCCTTTATAAACCCAAACCTTAACACCGATTTTTCCGTAGGTTGTATTTGCTTCTGCAAATCCATATTCTATATCAGCTCTTAATGTTTGAAGAGGAATAGTTCCTTCGTGATATTGCTCTGTTCTAGCGATTTCAGCTCCGCCTAATCTTCCTGCACAAGCTGTTTTAACACCTTTTGCTCCTGCTCTCATTGCTCTTTGTATAGTCTGCTTCATTGCTCTTCTGAAGGAGATTCTCTTCTCAAGCTGTGCAGCTATGTTCTCAGCCATTAATTGAGCGTTTGACTCTGTGTTCTTAACTTCTACGATATTGATTAATATATTATTAAGTCCTAAGTTTTCTTTTAAGTTCTTCTTAAGAGTTTCAATACCTGAACCACCTTTACCGATGACAACACCTGGCTTAGCAGTATATATATTTAATTTAACTCTCTTTGCAGCTCTTTCGATTTCTATTTTAGAAATTCCTGAGTTGAAAAGCTGTGCTTTAACATATTTCCTGATTTTTTGGTCTTCTACAAGGTTGTCAGCAAAATTTCTCTTATCAGCGAACCATTTTGCATCCCAATCCTTAATAACGCCAACTCTGAATCCGTGAGGATGTACTTTTTGTCCCACTCTTTTTTCCCTCCTTCTTTTTAAGCTCTTTCCTTAACTACTACAGTTATGTGGCTAGTTTTCTTATGAATGCTGAATGCTCTACCTTGAGCATGTGGTCTAAATCTCTTAAGGATTGGACCTTGACCTACATAAGCTTCAGACACATATAATCTATCTTTTTCAAGGTTAAGATTATTTTCTGCATTTGCTACAGCTGATTTTAATACTTTGTTTACTACAACAGCTGCATCCTTTGGAGTATATTCTAAAATGGCAATAGCCTCATTGATTTGTTTTCCTCTAATTAAGTCAAGAACTACTCCAACCTTCATTGGAGACATTCTAACATATTTAGCTATAGCTCTAGCTTCCATTCATGTTTCCTCCTTTCTCAGGCACTATTTTCTTTTGGAAGTTTTCTCGTTATTCACATGGCCTCTATAAGTTCTAGTTAAAGCGAACTCACCTAGCTTATGTCCAACCATATCTTCGGAAATATATACTGGAACATGCTTTCTACCATCATGAACAGCTATTGTATGACCGATCATCTGTGGAAATATTGTTGAACTTCTTGACCAAGTCTTTATAACCTTCTTGTCGTTAGCATTGTTCATTTCTTCTATTTTCTTTAAAAGTCCTTCATGTACAAAAGGTCCTTTTTTAATTGATCTACTCAATGGATTTGCCTCCCTTCGTGAACTTTATATAAGAATTATGTAAGAAGAGAATTACTTCTCCTCTTACTATTTTCTCTTCTTAATTATCATTCTATCGGAATATTTCTTGCTCTTTCTTGTCTTGTAGCCAAGAGCCGGTTTACCCCATGGAGTAAGTGGACCTGGTCTACCAACTGGTGACTTACCTTCACCACCACCGTGTGGATGGTCAACAGGGTTCATTACGGAACCTCTTACAGTAGGTCTCCAACCCATGTGTCTCTTTCTACCAGCTTTACCGATATTAACAATTTCATGAGTAAGATTTGAAACAGTTCCTATAGTAGCTCTGCATTCTACTCTAACGTATCTAACTTCGCCACTAGGTAATCTTAAGGTTGCAAGGTTTCCTTCTTTAGCCATAAGCTGAGCAGAAGTTCCTGCAGCTCTTACGATCTGAGCTCCCTTACCAGCCTGAAGCTCTATGTTATGAACAACAGTACCAACTGGGATATTCTTTATAGGTAATGTATTACCTGGCTTAATATCTGCATCAGGACCGGAAACTATAACATCTCCAACCTTGATTCCTACTGGAGCGATGATGTATCTCTTCTCTCCATCAGCATAAACTACAAGAGCAATATAAGCAGATCTGTTTGGATCGTACTCTATAGTAGCAACCTTTGCAGGTATACCATCTTTATTTCTCTTGAAATCTATTATTCTATATTTCTGTTTTGCTCCACCACCTTGGTGTCTAACAGTTATCTTACCTTGTGAGTTTCTACCACCCTTATTCTTTAATGCTACTAAGAGAGATTTCTCAGGTGTTGAGGTTGTTATCTCTTCGAAAGTAGGCATAGTCATTTCTCTTCTGGATGGAGTGGTAGGTCTAAACTTCTTAACTGCCATTTAGTTTCCCTCCTCGTTTCGCTTTTCAGGCGCCTAGCCTATAAGTGCTTATTTTATTATTGCATTCCTTCGAAGAATTCGATACCCTTGCTATCTTCTGTTAAAGTAACAACAGCCTTCTTCTGGTCTGCTCTCTTACCTACATGTACGCCAACTCTTTTAGTTTTTCCTAAGGTTCTCATAGTCTTAACGTCTGCAACCTTAACACCGAAAACTTCTTCAACAGCTTTCTTTATTTGAACCTTGTTAGCGCTTATGTGTACGATAAATGTATATTTCTTTTCAGCCATAGCTGCCATACTCTTTTCAGTTATAACTGGCTTTCTGATTATATCATGGCTTGTTAAGTTCATTATGCGTACACCTCCTCAATCTTAGATACAGCTTCCTTAGTTATTATAAGCTTATCGTATTTTAGTAAATCATAAACATTGATGTTATTAACAGGCATTACTCTAACACCTTCAATGTTTCTTCCTGATTTATATACATTCTCGTTAGACTCTGCTGTAACTATTAAAGCCTTCTTAGCCTCAAAAGCATTTAACATGCTAACTATTTCCTTAGTCTTTGGAGCAGCAAGCTCTAAAGATTCAAGAACTATCATTTCATTATCTATAACCTTGCTTGATAAAGCAGACTTCATAGCAACTCTTCTCATGCTCTTAGGAAGAGATGTTCTGTAGCTTCTTGGCTTTGGAGCAAATACTATACCACCATGAATCCATTGAGGGGATCTGATGCTACCCTGTCTTGCTCTACCAGTTCCTTTTTGTCTCCAAGGCTTTATTCCACCACCGGAAACCTCTGCTCTAGTCTTGGCAGACTGAGTTCCCTGTCTCTTATTAGCAAGTAAAGCAACAACTACCTGGTGAAGTACATCTTGGTTAACCTCTGCACCAAATACCTTTTCTGCTAACTCAAAATCTCCAACTTTTTGTCCTTCTTTGTTAAATAATCCTACTGTAGGCATTCTGCATCCTCCTTTCTACCAGTATTAAGCTTTAACGCTATTTCTGATTACTACTACGTTTTTATTTGGTCCTGGAACTCCACCCTTTATAAGGATAAGATTCTTTTCAGGTATAACCTTAACAACTTCAAGATTTAATACTGTTGTATTAACATGGCCCATATGTCCAGGCATCTTTCTGTTTTTGAAGGTTCTTGCTGGATCGGAAGATCCACCCTGGGAACCAACGGATCTATGGAACTTAGAACCGTGAGTCATAGGTCCTCTGCTTGCATTCCATCTCTTAATTGTTCCTTGGAAACCCTTACCCTTTGATAAACCAGAAACATCTACTTTATCTCCAGCTTGGAATACCTCAGCCTTTATTTCAGCACCTACTTCGTAAGCGCTAATATCTTCAAGTCTGAATTCCTTTAAGTGCTTCATGAAAGCAACACCAGCCTTAGCAAAGTGTCCTCTCTTTGGCTTGTTAACTAACTTTTCTTTAACAGTGCCGTAAGCTACCTGTATTGCTTCGTAACCATCATTCTCTAAGGTTTTCTTTTGAACAACAACACATGGACCTGCTTCTACAACTGTTACAGGAACAACCTTTCCAGCTTCATCAAAAATCTGAGTCATTCCGATTTTTTTACCTATTATTGCTTTTTTCATGTAGTTACACCTCCTAAACTAATTAGCGGACTGCTCTGCAGTCATAACAGTTCAATCTTGTATTAATTAAGTACCTAAGTACTAAAGTTTTATTTCGATATCAACGCCTGCTGGCAAATCTAATCTCATTAATGCATCAACAGTCTTAGGTGATGGATTAACGATATCTATAAGTCTCTTGTGAGTTCTGATTTCGAACTGCTCTCTAGAATCCTTATATTTGTGAACTGCTCTTAAGATAGTGATGATTTCTTTATCAGTAGGTAGTGGTACTGGTCCAGTAACCTTAGCCCCTGTTGATTTAGCAGTTTCAACAATCTTCTCAGCTGATTGATCAAGTATTGAATGATCAAAAGCCTTTAATCTTATTCTGATTTTTTGTTTTGACATGTAATTTCCCTCCTTTTCTTGTACGCTTAACTTCTTACGCACACAGCGGATGTTCTGTAAACTGTTCCTGGTGTATCCTTCTATACAAGCATAAAAACACAACAATACAGACAACCCGTCGTCGGGTTCTAAGACCCTGACATACTCATCAAGAATTCCCCGGAAAGTTCGGCAACCTCTTGACTCATCGCTGTTTGCTACATAACTTCTACATTATACAATAAAACTATTTTCAATACAATAGTTTTTTTGCTTTTTTAGCCTGCTAACTGCAACTAAAAAATTTTAGCTTTCCCCAAAAGCTCCTGAATTATTATATAATTATTAACCGAAAACTGCAAGGATATTTTAGTATTTACCAGAATTTTTAATTGTAATCATTTATTTTGAAGTAAGAGGTAAAAAGTAAGAAATAAGAGCAAAAGAGCAGAAAAAAACTAAGAAGTAATAACTAAGAGCTAAAAGTTGAAAGAGCAAAGATAAGAGACAAGAGCAGAGAAGAGAGAATAGAGAATAGAGAAAAGATAAGGGACAAGAGCAAGGGAGCAGAGAAAAAAGAGAAGAGCAGAAGAGAGGGAAATTATTAGCTGCGCTAATAGGGAGATTATTAGCTGGCGCTAATAGAGAGGAAAAGAAGAGAGAAAGAGACAGAAGCAAAAGCAAAAGATAAAAGATAAAGAAAGACAGGAGCAAGAGCAATAAAAAAAAGATAAAGAAATAAAGATAAGGGCTGAGAGGTATGAGAGGAGATTGGATGGAGGGGGGCGGGATTGGATAAAAAGAAAACACCCTGAGGCTATGGCCGTAGCGTCAGGGTGTTTGTGTTTCCTGCATTTTATTGTCCGATCCGTGCAGGTATTTTATCTATATATTTGTGTGTGTGTTGTGAAAATAATTTATAACTTTTGGTTTGAAACTTTTTATCTTGTAGTTTAAAACTCAGAACTTGCGGCTCTTAATTTTAAACTTTTAAATTTAACTTTTTAATTTTCAATTCAGAACTATTCGTTCTAAATTTTAAATTTTAAATCTTAAGCTTTAATTCTAATTGAGATTACTCAACTATAGTAGTAACAACTCCTGAACCTACTGTTCTTCCACCTTCTCTGATAGCGAATCTTAAACCTTCATCCATAGCGATTTCAGTTATAAGCTCAACGTTCATGTCGATGTGGTCTCCAGGCATAACCATTTCCATTCCTTCTGGAAGCTTTATGGAACCTGTAACGTCAGTTGTTCTGAAGTAGAACTGTGGTCTGTATCCATCGAAGAATGGAGTGTGTCTTCCGCCTTCTTCTTTCTTAAGTACGTATACCTGACCTACGAATTTCTTGTGAGGATGTACTGTGTTTGGCTTTGATATTACCTGACCTCTTTCGATATCAGTTCTTTGAACACCTCTTAAAAGTGCTCCTATGTTATCTCCTGCCTGTGCCTCATCAAGAAGCTTTCTGAACATTTCTATTCCTGTACATACTGTCTTCTTCTTCTCTTCGGAAAGTCCTACTATTTCTACTTCTTCTCCTACGTGAAGAACTCCTCTTTCAACTCTTCCAGTTGCAACTGTTCCTCTACCAGTGATTGTGAATACATCTTCTACTGGCATTAAGAATGGCTTATCTGTTGCTCTTTCTGGAGTTGGGATGTAGCTATCTACTGCATCCATAAGGTCCATTATGCACTTAGTTGCTTCTGGATCTGTTGGGTTCTCTAATGCTTTTAATGCTGAACCAGTTATTACTGGAATTTCATCTCCATCGAAGTTGTACTCGCTAAGAAGCTCTCTTACTTCCATTTCAACTAATTCTAATAACTCAGCGTCATCTACCATATCTGCTTTGTTTAAGAATACTACGATGTAGTCAACACCTACTCTTGATGCAAGAAGTATGTGCTCTCTTGTTTGAGGCATTGGGCCATCAGCTGCGGATACAACAAGGATTGCTCCATCCATCTGTGCAGCTCCAGTGATCATGTTCTTAACATAGTCAGCATGTCCTGGACAGTCAACGTGTGCATAGTGTCTGTTATCTGTTTGATACTCAACGTGTGCAGTGTTGATTGTGATTCCTCTTTCCTTTTCTTCTGGTGCCTTATCAATTTCATCATACTTGAACGCTTCTGCGAATCCTTTGTTTGCAAGTACTGATGTTATTGCAGCTGTTAATGTTGTCTTACCATGGTCTACGTGACCGATAGTTCCGATATTTACGTGTGGTTTGCTTCTTTCAAATTTAGCCTTTGACATTTTGAAATCCTCCTTATAGGTAAAAGATTTATTTTTAAGTTATTCTATAAGCTTTAAATTAAGCTTTCTTGCCAACAACTTGTTCCTGAATGCTCTTTGGAACTTCTTCATAATGATCAAATTCCATGGAGTATACACCTCTACCTTGAGTTCTTGATCTTAAGGTAGTTGCATATCCGAACATTTCAGAAAGGGGAACCATAGAATTTATAACCTGAACACCGTTTCTTGGGTTCATGCCTTCTATTCTACCTCTTCTGGAGTTTATGTCTCCCATTACATCACCCATGTATTCTTCAGGTACTATAACTTCAACCTTCATCATAGGCTCTAGAAGAACTGGATCTGCTTTTGCCATAGCGTTCTTAAATGCCATGGAACCAGCAATCTTAAATGCCATTTCTGAGGAGTCAACCTCATGGTAGGAACCAAATACAAGCTTAACCTTGAAGTTAATTGTCTGGTATCCACCGATGATACCACTTTCTGAAGCTTCTCTGATACCATTATCGATAGCAGGAACGTATTCTCTAGGAACAACACCACCAACGATACCATTCTCAAATACGTACTCTCCATCATGTGGTTCCATTTCAATAACAGCGTGACCGTACTGTCCACGTCCACCAGACTGTCTTACAAACTTACCTTCAGCCTTAACTGGCTTTCTGATAGTTTCTTTGTAAGCAACCTGAGGAGCACCAACATTACATTCAACCTTGAATTCTCTTTGAAGTCTATCAACGATGATTTCAAGATGAAGCTCACCCATACCTGCTATTATAGTCTGACCAGTTTCTTGATCAGTGTAGGTTCTGAAGGAAGGATCTTCTTCAGCAAGCTTAGCAAGAGCTATACCCATCTTTTCTTGGCCAGCCTTAGTTTTAGGCTCGATAGCAACATTAATAACTGGCTCTGGGAATTCCATTCTTTCAAGAATGATAGGGGCACTGTCTACGCAGAGTGTATCTCCAGTAGTAGTATCCTTAAGACCAACTATAGCACCAAGGTCTCCTGCTCTAAGCTCATCAACCTCTTGTCTATGGTTAGCATGCATTCTAACAAGTCTTCCTATTCTTTCTTTCTTGCCCTTAGTAGAGTTAAGTACATAAGTACCGCTCTGCATTACACCAGAGTATACTCTAGTGAAGGCTAATCTACCTATGAATGGGTCAGTAGCAATTTTGAAAGCTAAAGCTGACATTGGAGCTTCGTCAGAAGCTTCTCTGTGATCTTCTTCACCAGTTTCAGGATCAGTTCCGTTAATGGAAGGTATATCTAATGGTGATGGCATGTATTCTACTACTGCATCAATCATTTCCTGAACACCTTTATTCTTGTATGAAGATCCACATATTACTGGAACCATTTCATTAGCTATAGTAGCTTTTCTGATAGCTGTATGAATTTCTTCCTCAGTGATTTCTTCACCTTCAAGATACTTCATAGTTAACTCTTCATCTGTTTCAGCTACTGCTTCTATTAGAAGATTTCTGTACTCCTCAGCCTTATCCTTAAGTTCTGCTGGGATTTCGATTTCTTCCATTTCTTTACCTAGGTCATCCTTATGAACGATAGCTACCATTCTTATAAGGTCGATCATTCCTTTGAAATCACTTTCTTGACCAACAGGTATCTGTATAGCAACGGCATTTGCCTTTAATCTATCTCTTAAAGTATTTATGCAGTTATAGAAATCCGCACCAGTAGCATCCATTTTATTAACGTATACCATTCTTGGTACTCCGTATTTGTCTGCCTGTCTCCATACGGTTTCAGTCTGAGGCTCAACACCACTCTTAGCATCAAGTACAGTTACTGCTCCATCAAGTACTCTTAAAGATCTTTCTACTTCTATTGTAAAGTCTACGTGTCCTGGTGTATCAATTATGTTTATTACATGACCCTTCCAGTTACAAGTAGTTGCGGCTGAGGTAATTGTTATACCTCTTTCTTTTTCCTGCTCCATCCAGTCCATCTGAGATGCACCTTCGTGAGTTTCCCCAATTTTATGAGTTTTTCCGGTATAGAAAAGAATACGCTCTGTAGTAGTAGTCTTACCAGCATCAATATGAGCCATTATTCCTATATTACGAAATTTATCTAAAGGAAATTCTCTTGCCACAATTTTTCCTCCTCTCAGCTTATGTTTTTATTCGACAAAACTGTTTTGACAGTCATGCCAAAACAGTTTTGAAATTAATATCTGTAATGTGCAAAAGCCTTGTTAGCTTCAGCCATTCTATGAGTATCTTCTCTCTTTTTAACAGCTGCACCAGTGTTGTTTGAAGCATCGATAAGTTCATTAGCGAGTCTTTCTCTCATGTACTTTTCGCCTCTTTTTCTAGCAGCAATTAATAACCATCTAAGACCTAAAGTCTGTCTTCTCTCAGGTCTAACTTCTATTGGAACCTGGTAGTTAGCACCACCTATTCTTCTAGACTTAACCTCGAGTAAAGGCATGATATTATTCATAGCTGTTTCGAATACCTCTAATGCATCCTTGCCTGTTTTCTGGTTTATTATTTCAAAAGCGTCGTAGCATATATTTTGAGCTACTCCTCTTTTACCATCTTCCATGATGTTGTTTATAAGCTTGGTAACAACCTTGCTGCCATACATTGGATCAGGTAAAACATCTCTTTTTGCAATATGACCTTTTCTTGGCATCTTTCTTCCCTCCTTAACAATTAGATTTAAGTTCATAGGTACTCGGTAGTGTTATCACTACCGTAAGATGCTTTGGCTTCCGCAAATATATATATAAACTATGTAAATGCAAAAGACATAGCACCATCTCAACTTATAAACTCAATTATTTTTTCTTAGGCCTCTTAGCGCCGTACTTAGACCTTGACTGCATTCTGTTAGCAACACCAGCAGAGTCTAATGCGCCTCTTACTATGTGATATCTAACACCAGGAAGGTCCTTAACTCTACCACCTCTTATAAGAACAACACTGTGCTCTTGAAGATTGTGGCCAACACCTGGGATATAAGCTGTAACTTCATATCCATTTGTAAGTCTAACTCTGGCAATCTTTCTTAAAGCGGAGTTAGGCTTCTTTGGAGTTGTAGTTTTAACTACTGTACAAACACCTCTTCTTTGAGGACACTCCTTAAGTGCTGGTGAGTTTGATTTTTCTTGAACAGACTTTCTGCCCTTTCTAACTAACTGGCTAATAGTTGGCATGGTTTCACCTCCTGCATTTTTATATCTATATTCTATAAGTAGAAAATAGCAAAATTAATCTTTTAGAATTAAAGTAGCTGCCGAGGCAACTTCAATTCCTGATAGCTTGCCTAAGTGAAGCATTGTATCTACAAGCACCACTTCGACATTTTTTTCATGTGCAAGCTCTCTAAGTGGCTGAATAACTTTTGCATCAGCATTATCTGCTACATACAAAGTCATACCTAATCCAGCTTTTAAAGCTTTAGTAGCCTGCTTAACGCCTACTACTTTTTTACCCTGTAATCTGTCTACCATGAGATAACCTCCTCATTAACAATAACATGGAGGCAAAGATATTCCTTTGCCTCACACTATGTCATGTAGACAATGGTTTACCCATCATTTTAGTAAGCGATAAAATCACACAAACTGTATTTTATCATTTTAGGTTTTCACTGTCAATAAATATATTCTATTCTTCGAAAGATATGTTCTGCTCAATAACCTGTGGTTCTTTTTCAGTGTTTAATTTAACAGAGCGATATCGCATCATTCCAGTACCTGCAGGAATAAGTTTACCAATAATAACATTTTCCTTTAGTCCAAGAAGAGGATCAATCTTTCCTTTTATAGCTGCGTCTGTAAGAACTCTTGTAGTTTCCTGGAAGGAAGCTGCAGATAAGAAGGAATCTGTTGCAAGGGCAGCCTTGGTTATTCCAAGGAGTACCTGTTCACCCTTAGCTGGCTCTCCACCTATCTGTTCTACTCTTTCATTCTCAGCATAGTAATCAAACATATCTATCATGGTTCCTGGAAGAAGATCTGTATCTCCTGATTCAGCAACCTTAACCTTTCTGGTCATCTGCCTTACTACTACCTCTAAGTGCTTATCATTGATATCAACACCTTGAAGTCTATATACCTTTTGTACCTCGGAAAGAAGATAATATCTAACACCATCTACTCCCTTAATTCTCATTATATCATGTGGGTTAACAGATCCCTCAGTGATTTCATCACCAGCACCTATTTGATCCCCATCGGATACTTTAAGTCTGGAACCGAAAGGTATATCATAGCTTTGAACTTCTCCATCTTCTGTTGTGATATTAACAGTTCTCTTTTTCTTGGTTTCTTCTATAGAAACAGTTCCTGCAACATCACTAACTATAGCAAGACCCTTAGGCTTTCTAGCTTCGAAAAGTTCTTCAACTCTAGGAAGACCCTGAGTAATATCGGAACCAGCAACACCACCAGTATGGAAGGTTCTCATAGTAAGCTGGGTACCTGGCTCACCAATGGACTGAGCAGCTATAATTCCTACTGCCTCACCAATATTAATTTTCTGTGCTGAAGCCATGTTCATACCATAACACTTACAGCAAACTCCAACCTTAGATTTACAGGTGAATACTGATCTTATTTTAACCTTCTTGATACCGGTATTAGCTACAGCTTCTGCAGTAGCATGATCTATATACTCATCCCTTGGAACCATTACTTCTCCTGTTTCAGGATTGATTATATCCTCAGCAGAGTATCTTCCTTGAAGTCTTTCGCTTAATGGCTCAATAACATCTGTTCCATCTTTAATTTCAGAAACAAAGATACCTTCTGTAGTTCCGCAGTCATCCTGTCTAACAATAACATCCTGGCAAACATCTACAAGTCTTCTAGTAAGGTATCCTGAGTCAGCTGTCTTAAGAGCTGTATCGGCATTACCCTTTCTAGCACCGTGAGTAGATATAAAGTACTCAAGTACGTCAAGACCTTCTCTAAAGGAAGCTCTTATAGGAAGCTCGATGATTTTACCAGATGGATTGGCCATAAGACCTCTCATACCAGCAAGCTGCTTAATCTGAGACTTAGAACCTCTGGCTCCAGAGTCTGCCATCATGAATATAGGATTAAACTTATCCATGCTCGCATAAAGAGCATCGGCAACCTCTTCAGTAGTCTTAGTCCACTTATCTATTATACGTTCATATCTTTCTTCATCAGATATGAAGCCTCTCTTATACATCTTTTCTATCTTATCTACAGTAGCATCAGCATCTCCTAGTAGAGTCTTCTTAGCTTCAGGTACAACCATGTCGGAGGCAGCTACAGTGATAGCACCTATGGTTGAGTAATGATAACCCTTAGCCTTAATCTTATCCAGCATTATTGAAGTTTCTATAGGACCATGCTTAATGTAGCACTTATCTATGATCTTCCCTAAGGATTTCTTAGTTATCAAGAAATCAGCTTCGAGTTTGAACATTTCATTTTCATCTTCTCTATCAACGAAGCCTAAGTCCTGAGGTATAGATTCATTGAATATAACCTTACCTATAGTAGTTTCTATGATGCCTTTTTTGATTTCTCCATTATGAAATCTAGACATTCTTATCTTGATTTTTGCATGGATATCAATCTCTTTAACATCATATGCCATTAATGCTTCTTCTACACTAGCAAATACATGGCCTTCTCCTTTGGCTCCTTCTTTATCCATGGTTAGATAATATGAGCCTAGAACCATATCCTGAGTAGGTACACTTACAGGCTTACCATCTGAAGGCTTTAATATATTACCAGCAGCAAGCATCAAGAATCTTGCTTCTGCTTGAGCTTCTACAGATAGCGGAACGTGAACAGCCATCTGGTCACCATCAAAGTCCGCATTATAAGCAGTACATACCAGTGGGTGAAGTTTTATAGCTCTACCTTCTACAAGAACTGGCTGGAAGGCTTGAATTCCTAGTCTATGAAGGGTAGGAGCACGGTTAAGAAGAACTGGATGATCTTCAATAACATCCTCAAGGACATCCCATACCTGAGGCATAACTCTTTCTACCATTCTCTTTGCACTCTTGATGTTATGTGCTATTCCGTCTTCTACAAGCTTCTTCATTACAAAAGGCTTGAATAACTCTAGAGCCATTTCCTTTGGAAGACCGCACTGATACATTTTAAGCTCAGGTCCTACGACGATAACGGATCTACCGGAATAGTCAACTCTCTTACCAAGAAGATTCTGTCTGAATCTACCTTGCTTACCCTTAAGCATATCTGATAGAGATTTAAGAGGCCTGTTTCCAGGTCCAGTTACTGGTCTTCCTCTTCTACCATTATCTATAAGAGCATCTACAGCTTCCTGGAGCATTCTTTTTTCATTTCTTACGATGATATCTGGAGCTCCTAAATCTAAAAGCTTTTTAAGTCTATTATTTCTATTGATAACCCTTCTATAAAGGTCATTTAAATCGGAGGTAGCAAATCTACCACCATCTAGCTGCACCATAGGCCTTAAGTCTGGAGGTATTACAGGGATAACATCTACAATTATCCACTCTGGCTTATTTCCTGATTTTCTGAAGGATTCAACCACTTCCAGCCTTCTGATTATTCTAACCTTCTTTTGACCTGTGCTAGTTTTGAGCTCTTCTTTAAGCTCTGCACTAGCTCTATCTAAGTCTATTTCCTGAAGAAGCTGCTTTATAGCCTCAGCTCCCATGCCAGCTAAGAAGCTTTCTTCACCGTACTTATCAACAGCTTCTCTATATTCCTTTTCGTTTAAAAGCTGTTTTTTGAGAAGCTGAGTTTCTCTTGGCTCAATTACTACATAAGATGCAAAATATAGCACCTTTTCAAGGGCTCTAGGAGACATATCAAGGAGAAGTCCCATTCTTGAAGGTATTCCTTTGAAATACCAGATGTGAGACACAGGGGCAGCAAGCTCAATGTGCCCCATTCTCTCTCTTCTTACCTTAGATTTTGTAACCTCAACTCCACATCTGTCACAAACAATACCTTTGTATCTAACTCTTTTGTATTTACCACAATGACATTCCCAGTCCTTTTGTGGTCCAAAAATTCTTTCACAGAATAAGCCATCTTTTTCTGGCTTAAGTGTTCTGTAGTTTATAGTCTCAGGTTTTTTAACCTCACCTCTAGACCATTCTCTAATTTGTTCAGGGGATGCAAGCCCGATCTGTATAGCATCAAAGTTATTTAATTCAAACAAGGGTATATCCTCCCTTCATAGATTACTGTTCTTCATTAAAATCATCGATTCCTAGATCACCTTGAAGATCATCTAAAGGTAAATCATCATAATCCACTTCTAATTCTTCTTCAACCTCTTCATCTACCTCTATATACTCATCAGTAGGTGCTGAAGGTACAAATTCCTCGGAGCCTTCGATATTGATATCTAACTCTTCATTCTCATCTTCCACAGATTCCTTAAGCTTAATTTCCTCATTATCATCATTAAGCACCTTAACATTTAAGCAAAGGGCTTGAAGCTCTTTAATAAGAACCTTAAAGGATTCAGGAACTCCTGGCTCAGGAATGTTTTCACCCTTAACTATTGCTTCATAGGTCTTAACTCTACCCACAACATCATCAGACTTAACTGTCAGAATCTCCTGTAGAGTATGTGCAGCACCATAAGCCTCTAGGGCCCAAACTTCCATTTCACCAAATCTCTGTCCTCCAAACTGAGCTTTACCTCCAAGAGGCTGCTGAGTTACTAAGGAGTAAGGACCTGTTGATCTAGCATGTATCTTATCATCAACTAAGTGAGCTAGCTTAAGGATATACATTATACCTACTGTAACCCTGTTATCAAAAGGCTCTCCGGTTCTACCATCATAGAGAACAGTCTTTCCATCTGCATTATAGCCTGCATCTTCAAGACATCTTTCTATGTCGCTTTCAGTTGCTCCATCAAATACTGGGGTAGCAATATGCCAGCCTAGCTTCTGTGAAGCCCAGCCTAAGTGAACCTCAAGTACCTGACCGATATTCATACGGGAAGGAACGCCCAGAGGATTTAAGCATATCTGAAGTGGTCTACCATCCGGTAGGAATGGCATATCCTCTTCAGGAAGAACTCTGGAAATAACACCCTTATTACCATGACGTCCCGCCATTTTATCTCCCACGGAGATTTTTCTCTTCTGCGCAATATAACATCTTACTAATTCATTAACTCCTGGTGGCAGTTCATCACCGTTTTCTCTGGTAAATACCTTAACATCAACGATAATACCTGCTTCACCATGGGGTACTCTTAAGGAGGTATCTCTTACTTCCCTTGCTTTTTCACCGAAAATAGCTCTAAGAAGTCTCTCTTCAGCTGTAAGCTCAGTTTCTCCCTTAGGAGTTACCTTACCTACAAGTATATCACCAGATCTTACCTCAGCACCTATTCTTATGATTCCTCTATCATCAATATCCTTTAAGGAATCTTCAGCTACGTTAGGGATATCTCTTGTAATCTCTTCTGGTCCAAGCTTAGTATCTCTAGCTTCGCATTCATATTCTTCAATATGTATGGAAGTAAATACATCTTCTCTTACCAATTCTTCAGAGATAAGCATAGCATCTTCATAGTTATATCCTTCCCAGGTGATAAAGCCCATACGGATATTCTTTCCAAGTGCTATTTCTCCTAAGTCAGTGGATGGTCCATCAGCAAGAACTGTTCCCTTATCCACTTTTTCTCCCTTACTTACTATAGGTCTCTGATTTATACAGGTTCCTTGGTTGGATCTCTTAAACTTTAATAATCTATATATATCAGTTCCACCATCAGAATCTCTCTTAACCCTGATTTCATTGGCACTTACATAACTAATTACTCCAGCATTCTTTGCCTTAGGAAGAACTCCTGAATCTACCGCTGCCTTATACTCTATACCAGTTCCTACTATAGGAGTCTGTGGTTTTAAAAGTGGCACGGCCTGACGCTGCATGTTTGATCCCATTAGAGCACGAGAAGCATCATCATTTTCCAAGAAAGGAATCATAGCTGTAGCAACAGATACAAGCTGTCTTGGAGAAACGTCCATAAGGTCAACATCTTCCTTAGGAACTACAAACACATCTTCAAGATGACGAACAGTTACTCTATTATCAAGGAATTTTCCTTCTTCATCTAAAGGCTCATTGGACTGAGCTACAAGATATTGATCTTCCTCATCAGCAGTAAAATATTTTATTTCTGTAGAAACTACTCCAGTTTTTTTGTCAACTACCCTGTAAGGAGTTTCTATAAATCCATATTCATTAACCCTAGCATATGTAGCTAAAGAGTTTATAAGTCCAATGTTAGGACCTTCAGGTGTTTCAATAGGACACATTCTACCATAATGGGAATGATGAACGTCTCTAACCTCAAAACCGGCTCTTTCTCTTGAAAGACCTCCAGGTCCTAAGGCAGAAAGTCTCCTCTTATGAGTAAGCTCTGATAGAGGATTAGTCTGATCCATGAACTGTGAAAGCTGTGAGCTTCCAAAGAATTCTTTGATTGAAGCTGCCACTGGTCTTATGTTAATTAAGGCCTGTGGTGTAATGCCTTCCTGATCCTGAATAGTCATTCTTTCCTTAACTACTCTTTCCATTCTGGAGAGACCAATTCTAAATTGGTTCTGTAAAAGCTCTCCAACAGATCTTAATCTTCTATTACCTAAGTGATCTATATCATCTACATTTCCTATTCCATAAGCTAAACCAAGCTCATAGCTAATAGACGCATATATATCATCTCTAACTATATGTTTAGGAATGAGCCTATGAATATTCTTTTTGATCTCTTCTTTTATTGAGTCTTCATCACTGTAATTATCAAGAATTTCTCTTAAGGTAGGATAATGCACAAGCTCTTTAAGATTTAATTCCTCGACACTAAAAGGCACTATTTTGCTTAGATTAACAAAATGATTGCCTATGATTCTGATAACTTTATCTTCGATAAGTATATCTACTTCATTTATACCAAGGTTTTGTATGTCTTGAGCTTCTTCCCTTGATATTTTATTACCTTTTTCCACTAAAATTTCACCAGTTTCCGGGTGAACAATATCCTTTGCTGCTATTTGATTAACAATTCTTAATGAAATGGCAAGCTTCTTATTAAATTTATATCTACCAACTCTAGATAAATCATATCTCTTAGCATCAAAAAATAATGAATCAATAAGTGATACTGCACTATCTACTGTTGGTGGCTCACCTGGTCTAAGCCTTTTATAAATCTCAAGTAATGCTTCTTCCTTAGTCTTTGTATTATCTTTTTCAATAGTGGCTTTTAAACGTTCCTCTTCTCCAAAGAAATCAATAAGAGATTGGTCACTGCCATATCCCATGGCTCTAGCCAGTATTGTGATAGGAAGTTTTCTTGTCTTATCAATTCTTACATAAATGATATCATTGGAGTCTGTTTCATACTCAAGCCATGCTCCTCTGTTAGGAATAACAGTAGAAGCAAAGAGTTTCTTTCCGCTCTTATCCAGCGTTGAATTATAATAAACCCCTGGAGATCTTACAAGCTGGCTTACAATAACTCTCTCAGCACCGTTGATGATAAAGGTTCCTTGCTCAGTCATTAATGGGAAATCACCCATGAAGACTTCCTGCTCCTTTATCTCACCAGTCTCCTTATTCTGAAGCCTTACAGCTACCTTTAAAGGTGCTGCATATGTTGCATCTCTTTCCTTGCATTCCTCCACAGAATACTTGATATTAGCCATATCAAGCTTGTAGCCGACAAACTCTAGAACTAGATTCCCCGTAAAGTTACTTATAGGGTTGATGTCGTCAAATACTTCTTGAAGCCCCTCATCTAGAAACCAATTATAAGAATCTAGCTGCACCTCAATAAGATTCGGCATATCAGCGACTTCTTTTACTTTACCAAAGCTCATTCTGGTTCTTTTTCCAACCTGGACAGGATGTACCATCAGCTTTCACCCCTTGCATATACTTAAATAATCAAAGCCGCACTGTATTTTAGCGGCCATTAGATTGCGTATTACATCATCTTGATAATATAACCATTTATTGTAATAGTTATTCAAGTAATTGTAGTTACATTAATAAATTTTATACTACTCCATATTGAACAGTACATTAAATGATAGTATCACAACTCATTTTCTTTGTCAATAAATCTTATGCATTTTTCATCAAAAATTATTCTTGATTTTTAAATCCACTAAAGCTATCATTACCTTTAACTTTTATTTTCTAACAGCTTTTATGCTTTACTGATTATTTTTAATGCATAGGAATTTTTTATAAATTCCTATGCATTAAAAAAGAGGCACATTAAGCACCTCTTTTTATGTGAAAAATTACTTTATCTCTACAGTTGCTCCAACTTCAGAAAGCTTAGCCTTCATAGCTTCAGCATCTTCCTTGGATACTGCTTCCTTAAGAGTCTTAGGAGCTCCGTCAACTAATTCCTTAGCTTCCTTTAATCCAAGACCAGTTATTTCTCTAACAGCCTTTATAACCTTTATCTTTTCTGAACCAGCTGATGCTAATACAACATCGAACTCAGTCTTTTCTTCTGCTGCTGGAGCTGCTGCAGCTGCTCCTGCTACTGCTACTGGAGCTGCAGCGGATACGCCAAACTCCTCTTCGCAAGCTTTTACTAATTCATTTAATTCTAAAACGGACATTTCTTTTATAGCCTGAATGATATCTTCTCTTGTCATTTTAAAAAAGCACCTCCAAATTTTCTTTTAAATAAGTTTTTGATTTGTTCTACTGATTACTCAGCAGCAGTTTCTTGCTTCTTTTCTGCAATTGCATTTAAAAGATATGCAAGATTTGATAATGGAGCCTTGAAGCTTCCAAGAAGTTTTGCGATAAGAACTTCTTTGGATGGAATTGTTGCAAGAACCTTAACTTGTTCTTGATCGTAAACTGTACCATCAACGATACCAGCTTTTAATTCCATCTTCTTATGAGTTGAAGCAAAAGTATTAAGAACTCTTGCAGGGGCTGTAGCATCTTCATAACCAAAAGCTATGGATACTGGTCCCTCTAAGTATTCTACTATACCGTCTAAGCCTAGCTCTTTGGCTGCTAAAGTTACAAGAGTATTCTTGTATACTTTGTATTCTATACCAGCTTCTCTAAGACTTTTTCTTAGTTCAGTGTCTTCTTCAACAGATAAGCCTTGATATTGTGCAAGTACAACGCCTTGAGCTTTTTCTAACTTCTCTTTGATCTCAGCTACCTTAGCTTCTTTTAATTGTCTGTTTTTGTTTGCCACTGTGTGTCCACCTCCTCACAGTTATAAACTGTATAATAAATTCAAAAGGTCTCCCCGCAGACGCGGGAAGACCATTAAATACAAGTTTAATGTTTCTATCCTCGGTAGGTTGATATACGTTACGCTGTAGCACCTACTGTCTGCGGAAGCTTTATTCAATTTCAACAAGTGCTATTATAGCAAACTTGCTTTATAGTGTCAATACTAATCTAGAACTTTAGTGGAATTAATTTTAATTCCAGGTCCCATAGTGCTTGATACAGATACTGACTTAACATATTGACCCTTTGCAGCTGCTGGCTTCGCCTTTATAAGAGCTTCCATTAATGTACGGAAGTTCTCAGCTAGCTTTGAAACCTCAAAGGATTTCTTACCTATTGGAACGTGAACGATAGCGGTTTTATCCACTCTATATTCAACTTTACCTGCTTTTATTTCAGCTATTGCCTTAGTAACATCGAAGGTTACTGTACCAGATTTTGGGTTAGGCATTAATCCTCTAGGTCCAAGAACTCTACCTAGTCTACCTACAAGACCCATCATATCAGGTGTAGCAACAACTACATCAAATCCAAACCAGTTTTCTTTTTGTATCTTTTCAATCATATCCTCAGCACCAACGAAATCTGCGCCAGCTGCCTCGGCTTCCTTAGCCTTATCGCCCTTAGCAAATACTAAAACTTTAACAGTTTTACCAGTTCCGTTAGGAAGAACAACAGCTCCTCTAACCTGCTGGTCAGCATGTCTTGGGTCTACCCCTAATCTTACATGAAGCTCGATAGTTTCATCAAACTTAGCCTTTGCAGTTTTTACTGCAAGCTCAAGAGCTTCTTCAGGTGTATATAAAACACTTTTGTCAATTAACTTTGCACTTTCAATATAATTCTTTCCCATTATTAAGCCTCCTTTGTGGTATTATCGGTTTTTACCTCCCACTTATTTCGTGAATTATTCTTCAACAGTTACGCCCATGCTTCTTGCAGTTCCTGCGATCATGCTCATTGCAGTCTCAAGAGAAGCAGCATTTAAGTCAGGCATTTTTGTTTCAGCTATTTTCTTAACTTGCTCTTTGGTAAGCTTACCAACCTTAGTTCTGTTAGGAACTCCAGAACCACTTTCAAGTCCTAATTCCTTTTTGATAAGAACAGCAGCTGGTGGAGTCTTAAGTATGAAGCTGAAGCTTCTGTCCTGGTATACTGTTATGACAACTGGTATTATTAAGCCTGCTTGGTTTGCAGTCTTTGCATTAAACTCCTTACAGAACCCCATAATATTTACACCATGCTGACCTAAAGCTGGACCAACTGGTGGTGCTGGAGTCGCCTTACCTGCAGGAAGCTGCAGTTTAATCATTCCTGTTACTTTCTTAGCCATGAGTTATTCCTCCTATACTGTGGTATTTGGCGGGTCTATAGCCCTCCCACTTAATTAAGACAAATGTCTAAAAATTACTAATCCATTTTATCTACTTGATTAAAATCAAGTTCTGCTAACGTGTCCCTTCCGAACATGTTAACCAATACTTTAACTTTGCGTTTTTCAGTGTTTATTTCTTGAACCACTGCAGCAAAATCCTTAATAGGTCCAGAAACTATCTTAACGCTCTCTCCTACTTCTAAATCTATTTGTTCAATGGTTTCAGCTATACCCATTGAATCAACTTCTTCGTCGGTAAGAGGAACAGGTTTAGATCCTGGTCCAACAAATCCTGTTACACCTCTTGTATTTCTTACAACGTACCAAGATTCGTCTGTCATTAACATTTTTACCAGTACATACCCGGGAAATTTTTTCTTCAAGGATATCTTTCTCTTTCCATCCTTTTCTTCTACAACTTCCTCCATAGGAACCTGCACATCTAAAATCAGGGTTTCGAGATTACGATTTTCTATAGTTTTTTCAAGGTTAGCTTTAACCTTGTTTTCATATCCGGAATAGGTATGTACTACATACCATCTAGCCTTTTCTCCCATATAATTCGAGATAATTTAAATTATCTCAGCCTCCTTTTCTATTTAAGCTTCAGAAGCAAATCTAAGAGGTTCTGAAAGATATAGTCCATTCCGCTAACTACAACCAAGTAAATCGTGCAGACTACAGCTACTGCAGCTGAGGCTTTTTTTATATCCTTCTTAGATGGCCAGGAGATTCTTTTGAACTCTGCCATAACCTCTCTAAAGAATTTAGCTATCCCTGATTGCTTATCTTTGGATTTTGGTTTCACATTTCCTGTAGCCATGTGTCTTCACATCCTTAAATATTTACTAAGTGCATAAGGAACTAAATTGAAAATTACTTTGTTTCTCTATGAAGGGTATGTCTCTGACAGAATTTGCAGTACTTCTTCATTTCAAGTCTGTCTGGATCATTCTTTTTATTCTTCATTGAGTTGTAGTTTCTCTGTTTGCAATCTGTGCAAGCTAAAGTTACTTTTACTCTCACGTTCCGCACCTCCAGTTTATATAAATTCTTATAATTGTCGCTCAAGCTTATATAAATATGCTAATTGCGTATTACCTTAATAAATTATCACAATTCATATATCATGTCAATATAATATACTTCATGTAGACTTATATAAAGGACCAGGTCAATAACCCAGTCCTTATTAAACAAGTTTAAATTTTAAATTTAATTGAGATTACTCAACTATAGTAGTAACAACTCCTGAACCTACTGTTCTTCCACCTTCTCTGATAGCGAATCTTAAACCTTCATCCATAGCGATTTCAGTTATAAGCTCAACGTTCATGTCGATGTGGTCTCCAGGCATAACCATTTCCATTCCTTCTGGAAGCTTTATGGAACCTGTAACGTCAGTTGTTCTGAAGTAGAACTGTGGTCTGTATCCATCGAAGAATGGAGTGTGTCTTCCGCCTTCTTCTTTCTTAAGTACGTATACCTGACCTACGAATTTCTTGTGAGGATGTACTGTGTTTGGCTTTGATATTACCTGACCTCTTTCGATATCAGTTCTTTGAACACCTCTTAAAAGTGCTCCTATGTTATCTCCTGCCTGTGCCTCATCAAGAAGCTTTCTGAACATTTCTATTCCTGTACATACTGTCTTCTTCTTCTCTTCGGAAAGTCCTACTATTTCTACTTCTTCTCCTACGTGAAGAACTCCTCTTTCAACTCTTCCAGTTGCAACTGTTCCTCTACCAGTGATTGTGAATACATCTTCTACTGGCATTAAGAATGGCTTATCTGTTGCTCTTTCTGGAGTTGGGATGTAGCTATCTACTGCATCCATAAGGTCCATTATGCACTTAGTTGCTTCTGGATCTGTTGGGTTCTCTAATGCTTTTAATGCTGAACCAGTTATTACTGGAATTTCATCTCCATCGAAGTTGTACTCGCTAAGAAGCTCTCTTACTTCCATTTCAACTAATTCTAATAACTCAGCGTCATCTACCATATCTGCTTTGTTTAAGAATACTACGATGTAGTCAACACCTACTCTTGATGCAAGAAGTATGTGCTCTCTTGTTTGAGGCATTGGGCCATCAGCTGCGGATACAACAAGGATTGCTCCATCCATCTGTGCAGCTCCAGTGATCATGTTCTTAACATAGTCAGCATGTCCTGGACAGTCAACGTGTGCATAGTGTCTGTTATCTGTTTGATACTCAACGTGTGCAGTGTTGATTGTGATTCCTCTTTCCTTTTCTTCTGGTGCCTTATCAATTTCATCATACTTGAACGCTTCTGCGAATCCTTTGTTTGCAAGTACTGATGTTATTGCAGCTGTTAATGTTGTCTTACCATGGTCTACGTGACCGATAGTTCCGATATTTACGTGTGGTTTGCTTCTTTCAAATTTAGCCTTTGACATAGTGCATTATCCTCCTTACTAATAAGTTTAATAATAAACTTTACCAAGTGTGTTGATAATTCCAAAAAATATGGAGCTCACGATCGGATTTGAACCGACGACCTCCGCCTTACCAAGGCGACGCTCTACCTACTGAGCTACATGAGCAGTTTATGAGGCTATGTCATAATCGCCCCATCTCTTAATCACTTTTAAAGTGTACTACGGAATTTTTTTTTTGTCAACAAATTTTCATTAACTTTTTATCTGTTAGTTAAACACTTTTCAAGTTTCCTTTTTACCCTCTGAAGGGCATTATCTATAGACTTAGCTTGTCTATCTAAATCACAAGCTATTTCTTGGTATGACTTGCCATCTAAATAGGACATCAACACTTCCATTTCAAGGTCCGATAGCAACCTAGCAATTTCCTTTTCAATATGTCCCATTTCTTCTTTGCTTATTAAAAGCTCTTCTGGGTCTGATATTCTGAGACTTGTAAGCACATCTAGAAGAGTCCTATCAGAGTCTTCTTCATATATCGGCTTATTTAGAGATATATATGTATTAAGGGGTATATGTTTTTGTCTTGTAGCAGTCTTAATAGCAGTTATAATCTGTCTCGTTACACAGAGCTCAGCAAAAGCCTTAAAGGAGGTCAGCTTGCTTGGCTTAAAATCTCTTATTGCCTTATACAGACCTATCATACCTTCTTGATATATATCTTCTTTATCTGCACCAATAAGAAAATAGGATCTTGCCTTCACCTTAACAAAAGCTTCGTATTTATTTATAAGATATTCCTGCGCCCTTGAATCTCCACCTTTAGCTTCTAATACCACTTCTTCATCCAACTTGTTCCCATATGCTTCGAAGCCGACAGCATTAATATCATTATTTTCCAAAGCCTCTCCCCCCTTACATCCTATTGTCTATAATTATATGTCACGAAGCCCCATAAATCAAGGCTTTCATCGGTCTCTTCGGATTTTTTCCAGCTTTTCCTTGACTTCATCCTCCAAGGAATCTTCCAATTTATGCCTCCTAATTAATTTAAGCTTATCAGCTTTATTGGTGATAATTTTTTCAGTTTTTAGAACCTCATGATAGAATTCCAAAGAGGACATTCTTACTGCACCTCTTTGGAAAACCGTCTGTTGTTCTAAAGAATCTGAAGTAACTACAAATACTTCTGTTTTTCTTCCAATGTTATTTACGCTTCTTTCTATATAACTGTCCGCAGTTTCTCCATCCTTTGTAAAAACTATTAGCACATTGCCCATTCTTTCTTTGTTTTCCAAAGCCCCAGATACCATATGAGCATCGAAAACAACTATGATCCTGCAATCCATGTAGCTTCCATAGTTAACCAAGGAGTCTATAAGACTCTGTCTGGCCCCTTCAAAACTATAATCCTTAATTTTTTTAAGATTGGGCCAGCTGTTTATTACATTATATCCATCAACAAAAATTATCCTCAAAGCTGACTCCTTTTACAACCTTGTTTTCATCACTTCATACATAATTATCCCTGCTGCCACTGATGCATTAAGTGAATTTATTTCTCCTACCATTGGTATCTTAATTAATTTATCGCACTTTTCTTTCGTAAGTTTAGAGATTCCTTTTCCTTCACTTCCAATTACTAAGGCAACAGCTCCAGAAAGATCTGCAGTTATGCAGCTTTCTCCTTCCATATGTGCACCATATACCCACACATTATTATCCTTAAGAGTTTCTATAGCCGCGTTAATATTTGTCACCTTAGCTACCAACATGTGCTCCAATGCTCCAGCCGCAGCCTTATATACCACGGGAGTAAGTCCAACATTTCTTCTTTTTGGTATTATTATCCCATGAGCTCCTGATAGCTCTGCGGTCCTTATTATAGAGCCTAAGTTATGCGGATCCTCTATTTCATCTAACACAATTATGAAAGGCTTTTCTCCCTTATCCTCTGCTTTTTTAAGAATGTCTTCTAACTGGACATATTTATATGGAGTAACCTTAGCAATAACTCCTTGATGGGCTCTTGTTTCAGAGAGCATATCTAGTTTTTTTCTATCTACTTCTTTTATTACTATCCCCTTTTCCTTAGCAGCTCCAATAATAACATTGACAGAACCTTCTTTATCTCCCTTAGCTATTAATATCTGCTCAATTGTCCTATCTGTTCTTAAGGCTTCAATTACAGCATTTCTACCCTCAATTAAATCCTCTCGAATAACAGTTTCTTCCTTCATAGCAACTTCCTTTACAGGGCTTGCTATCTTTTCCTTTATATTTTCCCTAAACTCTCCCTTTGTTTTAGCTGGAATTCTATTTCCACCCTTAGAATTCTGCTTGCCTCTCATACCTCTATCACTTCTAAAATCATCTCTTCTTTTATTCACTTGTTTTTCCTCCGTTTATTGGCTTTGTTATATCAAAGCTTACTTTATTTTTTAAATGCTTTCAATATGGTCAATATATTATCCAAAGATAAAATTTTTAATCCGCATCTTTTCAAAATTGATTATACGAAATTATATCACAAAAAACTTTTATATTCTCTGTTTATTTAGAAAACTTAACTAGTTACGGGATATTATATCTAAGGATTTATTGAGTACAAAGCTCAGCCTTTCCTCATTATCTATTAAATATAGATATCCCACCAAAGCCTCAAAGCCTGTAGCAAATCTATATTCCGTTACATCAGCATTTTTAGGAACCGTGGCAGATTTAGCATTTCTTCCTCTTTTATAAATATATAGCTCCTCTTCTGTTAATTCCTTCTCTATTGCTTTAATAATTTCACTTTGTCCATGAGCTTTTACATAGGTAATAGCCTCTTTATGGAGCTTATGTACATTTAATGCTGTATTATTGCCAAGAAGATAACCTCTGATGAATAGCTCATACACTCCATCTCCTAAAAAAGCTAATTGAAGTGGATTTAATCTCCTAGCTTCCTCTGGAGTAAATATTCTCGTTCTTAATTCCATATTGATGCTCCTTATATTATCCTTATTTTATCTATTATTTCACATTATATATTTTAACTATAACCAACGAAAAAGAAAAGTTAAAAAATTTACAAATTAATGAGCGCATATAGCGCTCATTAATTTGTGCATTAAGTTTTAAGGATTTCCCTCTCCATCATCCCTATCAGGATTTTCATCTCCTGGTTCTTCAGTAGGAGGGGTATTCCCGCCCCCCTCTTCTGAGTCTCCAACATCGGAAGGGTCTTCATCACCAGGATTGTCCTCTTTAGGCTTTTCAGGATCCTCCGGTTTTTCGGGTTTCTCTTTTTCTCCATCCTTTGGCTTATCCTCTTTAGGTTTTTCCTTTTTAGGCTTCTCTTCTTCCGGTTTTTCTTCTTTAGGTTTCTCCTCAGGAATTACCTTCTCTTCTTTATCATCCACTATCGGCTCCTGTTTCTTTGGTTCAGGGCTATATTTTTTAGGTTCAGTCCCCTTAATGAACAATTCCATTATAGATAAACCACTATTCTGCTCTCTTCTGGTGGCCAGGAGACCAGTTCTAGTACTTATCCTAGCAGCTATAATCCCTTCAGGCTTTTCAATATCCTCCGTAGATAAACCCTCATTAGCTTTAGTCATTATCCTAGACCATATGGCAGAGGCACTATTACTGCTAAAATCTTTTATTTCCTTGCTGTCATCAGTACCAACCCAAACAGCCCCAGAGTAATGAGGTGTAAGGCCTACAAACCAGTAGTTCATATTTTTTGATGAGGTTCCTGTCTTACCTGCTACAGGCATTGCTCCTAGATCCACCATAGTAGCTGTATAGGTCAGGGGTTCCTTCAGCAAATCATAGGTGATATATGCTGCCTCTGGGGAAAGCACCTGCCTATCTTCCGATTTACCTTCTAATATAACTTTTCCATTTTTATCTACTACCCTAGTGAAAAGTATTGGTTCTTTATATAAACCATTATTTCCAAAGACGCCATAGGCTGCTGACATTTTATAGGGAGTATTACCTCTGAATTCTCCCAAGGCTAGAGATGATAAATTAGCTGACTCATCTCCCATACTTATCCCAAAGGCTTCTGAATATCTTGCACTTACCTCTCTCCCCATATCATAAACAAGCTTAACAGAATAAACATTAACAGATCGCTTTACTGCCTCTCTCATAGTAATATCACCGCTATATTTCTTATCAGAATTTTTCAGCTCACCATATTCTTTAAACAGCTCTCCAGTAAGCGGAGCATCCTCATAAATTTCTGCTGCAGTGGCATATCTAGAATCTATTGCAGGGGCATATACCGTTAGCGGCTTTATAGCTGAACCTGTTGGCCTACTAAAATGAGTAGAATCAAAGGCTCTATTATAGGTTAAGGCCGGCTGTTCACCTCTACCACCTACCATGGCTTTTATCTCTCCAGTCCTATAATTCATAATTACAGCGGAGGCCTGTGGCTGAGGTATAGAGTTCTCATCCATTACTCCAATAGCATCAAGTTCCGGAGCATTATTTACAGTTTTCTGAGCATGGTTCTGAAGCTCTCTATTCATAGTGGAATAAATCTTAAGTCCTCCACTGGCCAAAACTTCCTCTGCTTCCTCTCTACTATAATCATAAGCTTCCATTAAAGCTTCAGTTACCTGCTCTACCACAGGCCTTGTAAACCACTCATAATTAAGCTTATCTACAGCAGCTATGGAATTATCAGCCCCTCTTGAAAAGCCCTGGAGCAATACTCCGGAATCAATAGCCTGTATAGCTTCCTCATACTCTGCTTTCGTTATTTTATTTAATTCCTGCATCTTTGAAAGAACAGTCTTGGTCCTATTCAAATACCCCTCAGGATTTTGTATATTTTCTTCAATAAATGCATTATACCCTGTAGGACTCTGGGTAACTCCTGCAAGATAAGCAGCTTCTATCAATGATACCTCTGAAATTCCTTTATTAAAATAGTACCGAGCTCCCGCCTCTACACCATATGCAGTTCCTCCTAATGGTATAGTATTCAAATACGCCTCTAGTATTTCAATCTTAGAAAGCTCCTTTTCTAGCTTTAATGCAAGATGAATTTCCGTGATTTTTCTCGATAGCTTCACCTCATTAGTTAACACAGTATTCTTAATAAGCTGCTGTGTTATTGTCGAGCCGCCTTGTATTCCACCATTCTGTTTTATAAAAGCAAGAAAAGTAGAATAGGCAGCTCCAGCAATTCTTTTCACATCTATTCCATTATGTTCTTGGAACCGCTCATCCTCTATGCTTATATAGGCATCCACAAGATAATCTGGCATATTTTCTATATCAATATAAATCCTCTTATTAGAAGAAGGAACTGCATCCATAAATTCTTCTTTATCATCGTAAACTACGGAAGTTTGATTTAATTCTAACACTTCGTAACTATCTATATCCGGTGCCTTTTTAATAACACTATATGCATAAGTACCAAAAGCTCCTAAGGCAATGAAAACCAGAGCTGAAAATAAAATTATTCCTTGAACAATTACTTTTTTTATCTTTTTCTTACTCATCATTATATCTTTATTATTACTATTACTCTTAGAACTCATACTGGCCTCCTTTGTTCCTATTTTTTTATCAATAATTCAATACCTCATATTGTTAAGTATAGAAAAAGTAATTGACCCTGTAATGAACAATAAGAAAATAATTTGCGTATAGTAAAGAACAATTTTATTAACAAAGATTTTTCCTTAATCAGAAGATTATTTCAGATAGCTATCATTGATAGTTTCCCACAAAAAAAGATAGCGGTATAATTTACACGCTATCTCATAAAAAAATAAAATAAACTCTTTGCTAATTTAATTAACCTTAGTCACTATCTATTATATTTTCCATATCCTCAATAATCCCATCTACATTATTACCTGACTGATTACCCGTCTCATCGCCATTGGTGTTTTTATCCTGCTCTGATTCATTTGTATTGGTATTCTTATCCGTGTTAGATTCATTTTTATCTTTATCATTTTCTTTATCATTTTCTTTGTCTGGGTTTTTATCCGGTTTTTTATCCGCGTCTTTATCTGGGGCTTTATCCTTGTCAGTATCCTTATCTTCATCCTTCACCGGTTCTGGCTTAGTATCATCCATTTTTGTAGGAAGCACATATTTTGAATCACCTAAGGTTACAGAAGGTGTATAATCTCTTACTATAAATATCTTCTTCACCCTTAAATTATCAGGAGTGTTTTCCGTTGCTAATAATCCATTTTTAGAATTTACTTCCGCCTCCACATGAAGATCGCACAAGGCCTTAGGTACAGTACCTGAAACAAAATATTCAGTTACTACACAGCTCCTTCCTGCATGACCTTTTCTACAAAGCTCCGTGGGAAGAAGTCCAGAGACACTACACACCTGTGCAGAAACAATTCCACTAGGACTTTTAATATCAGTGGTGGATAATCCTTCATTTGCCTTAGACATTATCTTGGACCAAAGGCCTGAAGCCTTATTACTGCTATAATTATCTATAGCTTCATTTAAATCTGTGCCAACCCATACTGCAGCGGAGTAGTGTGGTGTAAGTCCAGCAAACCAATAATTCTTATTGCCAGAGGAGGTTCCAGTTTTACCTGCAGCAGGCATAGAACCAAGGCTTACGTTGGTAGCTGTATATGTGAGAGGTCCTTTTAATAAATTATATGTAATATAAGCAGCCTGAGGGGATATCACGGTTTTATCTTCAATCTTACTTTTTAATATGACCTTACCATCCTTATCCACAACCTTAGTATATAGCCTTGGAGCTGTATACACACCATTATTACCAAAGGTTCCATAGGCTGCTGCCATCTGGTAGGTGGTGGAGCCACTAAATTCTCCTAAAGCTAGGGAGGCTAAATTCCCTTTTTCATTTTTCATATCTATTCCAAACTTCTCTGCATAAGAAGCACTTACTCCCTTGCCCATGTTATATACCAGCTTAACAGCATAGATATTCACTGAGCGCCTTACAGCTTCTCTCATAGTAATATAACCACTATAATTATTAGGAGAGTTCTTTAAACTGCCTCCATACTCTGAAAGAAGACTTCCTCTTAAAGGACTATCCTCATAAACCTTAGCAGCAGTGGCAAATCTAGAATCTATAGCTGGAGCATATACCGTAAGTGGTTTTATAGCAGAACCTGTTGCTCTGCTAAACTTATCTGAATCATAAGCTCTATTATAGGACAAAGCAGGCTGGTCACCTCTTCCTCCTACCATAACCTTTACCTCTCCTGTTTTATAATCCATTATCACTGCTGAAGCCTGAGGCTGTTTAACACCATTTTCATCTGCTTTACTAATTGAATTTAATATAGAATCATTATCAAGAGCTTCCTGGGTATAATTCTGCAGCTCTCTATCCATGGTGGAATAAATCTTCAAACCACCTTTTTCAAGAAGATTAGCAGCCTCTTCTTCAGTGTAATTATATTCATTCATTAGATCTTCCTTTACCTGCTCTATCACAGGTCTTGTAAACCACTCATAATTCAGCTTGTTACTGATAATATTATTTCCTCCATCAGACCAAACAAAGCTCTCCTGTAACTTCCCAGCATCAAGCTCGGCCATAGCCCCATCGAACTCCTCCTGAGTGAGCTTTTCATTATCAAGCATCATTGAAAGAACTGTTTTAGTTCTACTAATATAACGGCTAGGATCCTGAACATTTTCCTCTATGAAAGCATTATATCCATGGGGACTCTGAGTAACTCCTGCAAGATAAGCAGCTTCAATGAGCGTAAGATCCTTCACTCCTTTGTTAAAGTAGTAGTGAGAGCCAGCTTCTACTCCATAGGTAGTTCCTCCTAAAGGAATGGTATTAAGATAAGCCTCTAAAATTTGTGGTTTTGTAAGCTGCTTCTCCAAATTTATAGCTAAATATATTTCTGTGATTTTTCTAGAAATCTTCACGTCATTAGTGAGCATAGTATTTTTTATTAACTGCTGGGTTATTGTAGAAGCTCCCTGAAGAGCTCCCCTGCCCGTGAGCTTAACCTTAATATCCTTAAGCACCACACCTATAAGCCTTCTTATATCTATACCATTATGTGTTTCAAATCGCTCATCCTCAATAGCCACGAAGGCATCCTTAAGGAACTGAGGCATCTCATTTATATCCACATAAATCCTTTGAATTCTCGATGGAACATTATCCATGAACTCCTCATTATCATCATACACCATGGAAATTTGTTCTAAGTTTAATATAGCATCTACATCCAATTCAGGAGCAGATTTAATAACAGAATATACATAACCTCCAGCACCTATGATAGCCGATACAGTAATGAATAAAAAAGTAATCAATATAATTCTAAAAACACTCTTCTTTTTAGTCCTCTTCTTTTTATTTTTAGGACCATTCTTCTTTTTCTGCGTCATATATAACTCCTTATATTATTATTTATGTGTAACAACTAATCCTCTACTATATAATCTAAAGTAAGCTTAATAGTAGTTCCACTTTCTACATATTCATTAACAGTTATACTTTGCTTTATTACCATTCCCTCTCCTGAAAACTCTGCCTTAAGCCCTATCTTTTCAATTAACTCTTTTGCTGCTTGCTTGCTATAACCAGATAAATTCGGAACTACCACATCCTTATTATCTGCAGAAGTCCCCAAAGTAATTACTATTTCTGTACCTTTCTTAACAGAATTACCTGGCACAGGGCTGATAGATGAAACGATATTACCATCTCCTTTAAAGGTACTATTTAGACCTTCTTTTTTAAGATTTTCGAGAGCTTCTTCTTTTTTCATCCCCCTAATCTCAGGGATAACAACCTCTTTTAATAGGTTATCACCAAAGCCATCTCCATCTTCCCCAGACTTAAGAGTTAGATAGTTAAATATATTATTAAGAACCTCATTGGCTACTGGCGCTGCAACTTCACCGGCATAATAAGGACCAGCACTGGGTTCATCTATTGTCACCATTATAGTAAGCTCAGGATTATCAACGGGAGTCATACCCACAAAGGTAGAAACATACTTACCCTCAGCATATTTACCATCTATAACCTTTTGAGCAGTTCCAGTTTTGCCAGCAATATGGTACCCTTCAATTCTTGCACCAGTACCAGAGCCTTCTGTTACAACTCTTTCCAAGTAGCTCCTCAGTAATCCAGTACTTTCTTCACTGAGAACTTTTTTCTTTATCCCTTTACTATAGACATCATCCACTATCAGTATGTTATTTTCATCAGTATGGATAACCTCCTTTAATACATGTGGTGTTATCCAGGTTCCTCCATTAGCAATAGCATTAAAGGCAGCCATATATTGCATTGTAGTAGTGGAATTTGTCTGACCAAAGGATATTGTAGCGAGATCAATTTCAGTAATGTTCTCTAAATCCATTATTACTCCAGTACCTTCACCAGGCAAATCAATGCCTGTATACTCTCCAAAGCCTAACAGCTTAATATACTCATACAGGGTCTCCTTACCAATTAGTTGGCCAAGCTGAATAAAACCACTATTACAAGAATTTTTAATAATATCAGAAAAGCTCTGAGTACCGTGTCCTTGTGGTTTCCAGCAGTTAATGGTTGTCCCATTAATCTTATTTCTTCCGCTGCAGTAGAAGATAGTATTATCACTGACCAACCCTTCTTCTAATGCCGCCACCGCAGTGATTACCTTAAACACAGATCCTGGCTCAAAGGCATCACTGACAGCTCTATTTCTCCAGATCTTTTGCAGCTCTTCATAGCTTTCTGCTCCATCTCTTGGATTGTTCAAATCATAATCAGGTTTATTCACCACAGCTAATATTTCTCCATTGTTTGGATTCATAACCGTAATGGTTACGGCATTAGCTTTATTCTTTTCCAAGGCTGTTTCAGCCGCTTTTTCAGCTATATACTGTATATTTTCATCAATGGTGAGGACTAGATCCTTGCCATCAATAGGATCAGTATATTCAGCGGTGGTATAAGGAAGCTGAGAGTTATAGTTATCCACCTCTGCAATCCTAACCCCGGGAGTCCCCTGAAGGATATCATTATATAAATATTCAAGACCTGTTAATCCATTTCCATCACTATCTGTAACCCCTATAACATGGGATAGCAAGCTATCATTAATGTAATATCTTAAGGTATCCTCAGAAATAATTATTCCTGTAATACCTAATTCTTTTATCCTATCAGCCTTATCCTTATCTATCTGCCTTATCAAAGAAGCAGAGGTAGCATACATTCCGTTTTCCAGCTTGCTTTCTAGCTTTGCCATCACCTTTTCAGGACTCATATCTAATATTTTCCCTAGCTCCTCAGCTAAGGTTTCTATGGAAAGCTTATTGTCACTTTTTTTATTATGATTCTCAATATAGCTTCTTATAGAGGTTAGATCCAGGTCCACTCTATAAACCTCACCACTAACAGCAAACTCATTATAATTTGAATCTAATATCCTGCCCCGTTTTCCATCAATGAACAGGGTGCTAGTCCATTGTGCCTCCGACATGGCTGCATATTCATCACCCTTAATAAGCATTAAATAAAACAATCTAAAGCTTAAAACAGCAAACACTAGAACAATACCAAATAAAATAATGGGAAGTCGATTTTTAGAAATCATTCTTTTTCTAATTTTTCTTTTACTCATAGACACTTTCTCCAATAAGCAATGATTTTCTACTATATGCTGCTCACAAAGCATAAATTTATATAACAGAATATAGTATACTTAAATTAATATTATATTAACACAAAATGTTTTTTCATATAAAAACAGTATATTGTAATTTAGTGATAAATTGGATATTATTATGTAAAATCAGTTAATCAGTAAAGCAAAAAAGCAGGGCAATGAATTTACATTCTCATTGCCCTGCTTTTTATTATTTTATAGTTTATAAGCGAAACAGAATTATTTTACAAGCTTAGAATAGAACTCAATTACTAGCTGCTCATTGATTTCAATAGGTAGCTCTTCTCTCTTAGGAAGCCTAGTATAAACAGCAGAATAATTTTCCTCATCAAGTTCTAGATAAGGAACATTAAAGCCTGGTCTATTAATAAAGTTATCCTCAAAAATAGGATTCTTTCTAGAAGCTTCTTTAAGTGTAACCTTATCTCCTACCTTAACAATATAGGATGGAATATCTACCTTCTGGCCATTTACTAAGATATGACCATGGTTAACCATCTGTCTTGCCTGTCTGATAGAAGATGCTACGCCCATTCTATAAACAAGATTATCTAATCTTGATTCTAGAGTGAATAGTAAAACATCACCACTGATATCCTTGCTCTTTATAGCCTTTTGTACATAAGACTTGAACTGTCTTTCCATTACGCCATAATAAGCTCTAAGTCTCTGCTTTTCAAGAAGCTGAGTTCCATAGTCAGATAGCTTCTTATCGTTTCTTGCTGTTCCCTTGCTTGCTCTGTCCATCGCCTTAGGATGTCCAATTACATTTAAACCGAGTCTTCTACATTGTTTAAATCTCGGTCCCATCATCTTTGCCATAATAAACCTCCATATGATATGAATTTGCCGCGGTATTATTATGCCTTTAGTTATAATATCACAAATTTTTATTATTGAAAATGATTTTCATCAGTAAAAAATTATCATTTATATCAATATTTCAAGACTATCAGTATATACCTCCATTTTTCTATAAAATACTCCCGTTTACTCTTTTTTACTTTTTCTTGTTCTTATATGAAAAATAATTTCTGAGAAGAGAAAAGATGATATATTATATATAAGGAGGCGAGGCTATTATGGAATTAGAAAGGATTGTAAAAAGCGAATACTCAGAGGAGTTCGACAGACTAAGAAAAAATCGCATGGCAACGAGCTATTTCAAATATGGGCCAATAAAAACAAACTATGGGGAAGGCCTCATAAGCGCTTTGGAAAATCTAGAAATCCGATTAAAAAAATATAGAGAAACAGGAAACAAAGAATTCTTAGTAGATATTGCAAATTTTGCAATGATAGAATATCTATATCCCTCACTAGAAAATACTTATTTTGATTCAGAAAGCCACGGCACAGGCTTAAAGGGTACTACAATTAAAGACCTTGAAAACTTATAAAGACTGCAACTTACCAAGCTGCAGTCTTTTAATTAGTTTTCTCTCTTCCATCTAACGCCCTGAGGAGTATCCTCAAGTATTATTCCCCTTGCCTTTAGATCATCTCTTATCTCATCAGCTAAAGCCCAATTTCTTTCTTTTCTGGCCTGCTGCCTCTTTTCAATAAGGGCCTCTATTTCTTCTTCTAGATTTACCTTCTTATCCTCCTGAAGTATTCCTAAAGGCTCTCCTAATTCTCTTATCAGCTTCATTGCAACTTCTATAAGCTCCTTGGAGGCTTCTACAGTAATATTTGTGTTTATATCCTTAACAAGGTCAAATATCACAGAAATACCATCAGCGGTGTTGAAGTCATCGTCCATTTTTTCCATGAACTTATTCCTGTAGCCATCTAAAGTCTTTATATAAGCCTCTTCTCCAGACTTGAGAGCAGTGAAGAGTGAATTATCATAAAGATGTTGAAGATTATTAAGGGCATTATATAGCCTCTCCATGGAGGATGCAGCTGAATCTAATAGCTCATTACTGAAATTAAGCTGTGTCCTATAGTGTCCTGAAAGCATTAAGAATCTTAAAACCTCTGGATTGTACTTTTCTAAAATATCTCTCACAGTGAAGAAGTTATTTAGTGACTTAGACATCTTTTGATTATTTATATTTAAGAAGGCACAGTGAATCCAGTAATTTGCAAAGGACTTCCCTGTGAGAGCCTCACTTTGTGCTATTTCATTTTCATGGTGGGGGAAGATTAAATCAGAACCACCAGCATGGATATCTATGGTTTCTCCTAGGAGGTTCTTCGCCATGCAGGAGCATTCTATGTGCCATCCCGGTCTTCCCATTCCCCATGGGCTTTCCCAGGCCGGTTCCCCAGGCTTTTGAGCCTTCCACACGGCAAAGTCCATGGGATCCTTCTTTCTTTCATCTATATCTATCCTCGCCCCGGCCTGCAAGTCTTCAATATTCTGACCGGATAATTTTCCATAGCCACTAAAATGCTTGGTGCTAAAATATACATCTCCATTAACTTCATAGGCATAGCCTCTAGCTATGAGCCCCTCTACAAAGCTAATAATCTCCTTAATAAACTCCGTAGCCCTTGGATTGATAGTAGCTCTCTTAAGCCTCAAGCCATCAGCATCCTTATAATATTCCTTTATATATTTATCCCCTAAGTCCTTGACGGTTATAGCTTCGTTGTTTGCCCTTTTTATCATCTTATCATCTATATCAGTAAAATTTTGTACAAACTTCACCTTATAGCCTCTAAATTCCAAATACCTTCTGATAGTATCAAATACAATGAAGGTCCTTGCATTTCCTATATGGAATAAATCATAAACCGTGGGGCCACAAACATACATTTTAACCTCACCGGGCACAAGGGTTTTAAATTCCTCTTTCCGTCTTGTAAGGGTGTTAAAAACCTTCATAAACTTCCCTCCCATTAAATCTCAATGTTATTTTTTTTGAATTCCTCTATTATCTTATTATACACCTGATCTAAAGAAATGACTTCCAACTCTTCACTATTTCTAAGCTTAAACTCAACCATGCCTTCTGAAATCTTCTTTCCTATGGTTATTCTAATTGGAGTACCAATAAGATCAGCATCTTTAAATTTAACTCCTGCTCTTTCATCCCTGTCGTCTAAAATAACATCTATCTTTCTCATTCTCAGCTCATTATATAGTTCTTCGGCAGCCTTCATCTGCTCCTCATTCTTTGAAACAGCAACAACTATAGCCACCTTATAAGGTGCAATAGCAAGAGGCCATATAATTCCATTTTCATCATGATGCTGCTCAATCACTGATGCTAAGGTTCTATTTATACCTATACCGTAGCAACCCATAACCAGTGGCTGAGGTGCTCCTGTTTCATCAATAAAGTTAGCTCCCATAGCCTTTGAATACTTAGTACCTAGCTTAAATATGTGCCCAACCTCTGTACCTCTGGAGATGGTAATAGCTCCACCACACTTAGGACATTTTTCACCTTCTTCTATATTTCTGAAGTCGCCAACGGTACCCTCAAAATCTCTTCCGTAGTTTACACCGGATATATGATAGCCAGTTTTATTTGCTCCAACGATGAAATTATACATGTTAGCTACTTCTGTATCCACTAAAAGCTCTGTAACCTTAAGCCCAATTGGACCAGCGAAACCTACCTGCGCAGAGGTTGCCTCTAATACTTCCTCAGGAGTAGCCATATTTAGCTCAGTTACTCCTCCTAAAGCATTAGAAACCTTTGTTTCATTAACAGCTCTGTCACCTCTCACCATAACAGCAACAATTCTGCCATCTGCATTGTAGATTAAGGTTTTAGCAAATTTCTTTTCTGTAGTATTAAAAAATTCTACCAGCTCTTCAATGGTTTTTACATTAGGAGTTTCCACATTTGCTAAAGATTGAAGCTCTTCCTTTTCAGCAAGCTCTGGAGTACTCTGGGCTTTTTCTATGTTAGCAGCGTAATCACAGCAAGTACAGAATACTACATCATCCTCTCCCACCTCTGACTTCACCATAAACTCTGCAGAATTAGAACCACCAATAGCTCCAGAGTCTGCTTCTACGCATTTAACATCAAGACCGCAGCGGTTAAATATTTTTATATAAGCCTCCTGCATCTTCAAATATGATTTATCTAAGCCTGCATCATCCTTATCAAAGGAGTAAGCATCCTTCATTATAAATTCCCTAGAACGCATAACACCAAATCTAGGTCTTCTTTCATCTCTGTATTTAGTCTGTATCTGATATAAATTCAGCGGCAATTGCTTATAGGACTTAATTTCCTGTCTTGCTATATCAGTAAACACCTCTTCATGGGTAGGTCCAAGACAAAATTCCCTTTCATTTCTATCCTTAAATCTAAAAAGCTCTGATCCATAAGCATACCATCTTCCAGAATCCTGCCACAGCTCAGCTGGAATAACAGCAGAAGCTAAAAATTCTTGAGCATCTGCGCTATTCATTTCTTCCCTTACTATTTCTTCTACATTTTTCAATGCCTTTAAGCCTAAGGGCATAAAATTATATACTCCTGAAGCCATCTTTCTCATAAGACCTGCTCTAAGCATCAGCTGATGACTAGCTATCTCTGCCTCAGCTGGAGTTTCCCTCATGGTTAAATTAAGCATTTTAGACATTTTCATCGCCATAACCTCCTGTTTGTTCTATCACTTTTAAAAATTTTTTAATGCTATTTTTGAAACTTTTAATACCTAAGTTAAGCTCAATAACATAGGATAAAGCTTATAAAAAAAAGCCCCCCTATTGTATTAGGGCGAGCTTTCGTCGCGGTACCACCTAAATTTGTACTCTAATAATGTTAACGGTATTAAACCGGATTCCTCAGCTCAAAAGCGGGTTCAAAACCTTTAAAAATCTCTCACCATTGATTTTCTCTCTGTATGTGGTTTCTACTATTCTTTCTTCACAGCCTTTATTTTATCGAAATCATTATATAATCGTTTAAATCCCTTGTCAACCAAAATTACTACAGCAGCTAGCTTAACTCAGCTCTTAAAATACTCTCTGCTATTATAATATCTTCAGCTGTGGTTATTTTAATATTGTCATAGCTGCCCTCATAGAGATATACCTTCTTACCTATAGCCTCTACAGCCATAGTATCATCAGTTACAGCTATATTATCCTCTTTTATTTTTTCATGTGCCTCTTTAATTATTGGAAATAAGAAGCATTGAGGAGTCTGTACTGCAAAGAGCTTACTTCTATCGGGAGTTTCTAGAGAAAAACCATTCTCTGCCTTAATCTTAATAGTGTCCTTTGGAGTCACCCCACAAGCAGCTGCTCCATAGCTTTTAGCTTTAGCAATTCCTTCTGTGATTATTCCTTCACTGACAAAGGGTCTTACTCCATCGTGAATAAGTACTACTTCACAGGCCTCTGCTGCTACAAGTCCATTGTACACAGATTCCTGCCTGGTACCTCCCCCTTTTACTAAAGCCTTAAGCTTTTTAAAGGGATACTTATTCATAATATTATTTCTGTAATATTCCAGCTCATTCTCTGGAAGAACCAAGATTATCTCATGGACTTCTCTGTGTCTATCAAAGGCTGCTATGGTATAAGTAATGATAGGCTTTCCATTAATAAGCATAAATTGCTTACTAATTTCACTATTCATCCTGGTACCTTTTCCACCAGCCACTATTACTACTATATTTTTCTTCACTGTCATCATCCTATATTTTATCTTTGAACTGTATCCTTTTGTTTTGCAAAGATCATTCTACCAGCAGCGGTCTGGAGCACTGAGGTTACAATAACCTCTATAACCTCACCTATGAACTTTTTGCCACCCTCAACTACTATCATTGTTCCATCATCTAAGTAAGCTATTCCCTGATTGGACTCCTTACCATCCTTGATAATCTGAATAGTCATCTCTTCTCCAGGAAGCACCACTGGTTTAATAGCATTAGCTAGTTCATTAATATTTAATACGGAAACTCCCTGGAACTCTGCTACCTTATTAAGATTATAGTCATTAGTTATAACCTTACCTCCAAGAAGCTGAGCTAGCTTTAAAAGCTTACTGTCTACCTCTGCTATTTCAGGAAAATCTCCTTCCCAGTTCTGAACCTCAATACTAAGCTCTTTTTGGATTTTATTAAGGATATCAAGCCCTCTTCTCCCTCTATTTCTTTTTAAGGAGTCAGAGGAATCGGATATATGCCTTAGCTCATCGAGCACAAAGTTAGGAATTACTAAAGTTCCTTCAATAAAGCCTGTTTGGCATAAATCAAAGATTCTTCCGTCAATGATAACGGAGGTATCTAGTACCTTAGCCTCTCCTTTAGCTGTATTCTTACCCTTCTTTTCTTTTGTGCCAGAGCTTTTTTTCATATTTGCTAGGACAGCAATTATATCATCCTTTTTCTTAGCACCTATATCAGCTCCTAAGGCAGCGGCAAGGACGTTTATTAATATAAACGTAAAAAGACCTACTACCGGAAAATTCGTAAGGGGTGAAGCAACAAAATATGAAATAATAAGGGCTATTATTGCTCCTATAGCTCCAAAAAATATTTCTGTTGCTGTTAGTTTTTGAAAATGAAATGCTGTTTGTTCAAAACCTTTATGAAGTCCTTTATAAATCCATGGTGAAATAAAGAAAAATATAATTCCGAATAAAATAGATATAAAAGCAATTGAAAGTACACGATACACAGGATTTGTAAAAAAGTCTATCTCTTGAGCAAATGAAGCATAAACGATATTATAACTTACAAAAAGCCCTATTGTCACACCTAATCCTGTTATTACTAGACTTAGAATTTTTTTCAGCAATGTACACCACCTCCATTTTAATTTTTCAAAGCTTAAAGTCACATAATTTAGTATAATATAACTACTATATTAATACAAAGCTAAAATTTACTATTTTGAAGAATTTCAATTTTGTTTATAATTTATATAGTTTACTAATATGGCTATTATAGCACATATTACTCTATCAATTAAGCTATTAATAAAACTTTAACTAAATCATCCCCCTATACAAACCATTGAATATGATTTATCATAAAACCATAAACACAAAGCCTTTATTGACAAAATTGTTTTAAAATAACTATAATTAAATTACAAGTAAGCATTGGTGCTAATAAGGAGTGAGACTGATGAAGGATATAATTTTTGACAATTTCCAGAACTCAGTAGACGAATGTCTACTAAGACATAGAAGCATTCTAGATATATTAACTAAATATCAGGAGTCTCAGGCAAAGGTCAATAGAGCTGTAGCAAAGGCTATAACGAATTGTGGATGTATTACTCTTATAGCAGGTAAACAGTCTCTTCCTGAAGATTCAGACTCTGAGGAAGCTTCACTGCAGAAGCTGAGCCAGTGCCTTAATAGTCATATAAAGGGAGAGCTCTGTGACAATTGCAGAGAAGTAATTGAAAGAGAAATTGGAAATAATCTTTTTTATTTAACTTCTTTATGCAATGTTCTCGACCTTAATCTCTATGATATTCTTCTAAAAGAGTATGACAAAATCAATACTCTTGGGAAGTTTAATTTAACTTAAAAGATTAGCTAGGATTTTTACGAGCTGACTATACCCCCACGGATTAATTGGGGGTTTATTTTATGCCTCTACATCTGCTGCTCAGCTAATATCTGCTCTTTAATTCTTCTAATACCGTTCTTAATTGCTCTCGCACGAGCCTCCCCTATTCCCTCCACCATATCTAAGGTTTCAATATTAGATTCCATAATTCCCTTGAGATAACCAAATTCCTTGATTAGATTATCAACCACCATAGTAGGTAGCCTTGGTATTTTATTAATAAGCCTGTAACCCCTAGGAGATATTAAGGTGTCTATAAGTGGTACACCTTCATAGCCTAATGCTCCAGCTATAGAGTCTAAATTAATGAGCTCATCAGAGGATATAAGCTGTAAATTTTTATAGATATCATTATGATTTAATCCTTTCCTACAATAATCCTTAATAAGTAAAATACCCTCCTCTTCAATATTCTTAATGAGTTCATGAAGCTGCATCTCTATTAGCCTTCCTTCATCACCAAGCTCCACTATATAACCTTCTATTTCTGTAACAATCCTCATGATCATTTCTGTTCTCTGTATACAGGTTATAACCTCAAACAAGGTAGCCATATCCTGAAGCTCTAAAAGATTAAGATTACTTAAAGCCCTGTCTAAGACCGTTGTATATCGCTCTAGAGTTTGGATGGCTTGATTTGCCTTTCCTAAGATTATTGAGCTGTCCCTTAGGACGTATTTCAGCTCTCCCTTATATACTGATATAATATTTCTCCTTTGAGAAATAGCAATTACAAGATTCCCTGTTTGTTTAGCTATCCTCTGAGCTGTTCTATGTCTTGTGCCTGTTTCAAAGGTTGGAATAGATTGATTTGGGATTAGCTGAGCATTGGCATAAAGTATTTTCTTTCCATCAGAACTGACTATTATGGCTCCATCCATCTTAGCCAGCTCATAAATATTAGCTGGAGAGTAAAGGGCTCCTATACTGAAGCCTCCATCAACTGTTTCCAGCATTTCCTTATTATCTCCAATTACTATAAGCCCTCCGGTCTTTGCCCTTAAGATATTTTCTATTCCTTCCCTTAAGGATGTTCCAGGTCCTAAAATCTTCAGTATGGCTTTTAATTCCGTATTGTTTTCTTCCCTCATAGTTTACCTCATAGTTTTCTAGGGTTAAAACACCTTATTGATTGCCTCTTTAAGAGTATTTACCCCTATTACATTAATTCCTTCAATAGTTATTTTATCCAAATTTCTATAAGGTATCACAATATTTTTAAATCCTAACTTTTTTGCTTCATTTACTATCCTATCGCAATTAGCTACGGGACGTATTTCACCAGTTAATCCTATTTCACCTACGGCCACTACTTTTTCAATCTTTGAACAAACCCCTTTAGAGCTGGAGAATAGGGATAATGCAATTCCTAAATCCGCAGTAGTTCCGTCTATATTTAATCCTCCTACTACATTTACATATACATCAGAGCTATAAAAATATACTCTATTCTTTTTCTCTAATACGGCTAATATTAGGCTTATTCTTGAATAGTCAACTCCTAAGGCAGTTCTTCTAGGCACCGGTATTTTTGTATCGCTCACTAAAGCCTGCACCTCTACAAGGAGAGGTCTCGTTCCTTCCATAATTCCAATAATTATTGAGCCTTCCTGATTGAAATTCGTTTCCTGAAGAAATAGCCCAGAGGGATCATATACTTCTCTGAGTCCCTGACTATTCATCTCAAATACTCCAATTTCACTGGTAGTTCCAAAACGATTTTTTACAGTTCTTAAAACTCTAAAATCCTCAGTTCTTTCCCCTTCAAAGGTGAGCACCGTATCTACCATATGCTCTAATACTCTAGGCCCTGCTAGCTCTCCCTGCTTGGTAACATGCGCCACGATAAATAGCGGAATGGAGTTATTCTTACCTATTCTCATAAGCTCATTAGAACATTCTCTTACCTGAGAAACACTTCCTGGAGCCGAGGCCACTGTATCCTTATACATAGTTTGTATAGAATCTATTATTACAAAGGCAGGCTGCATTTCTTCTACGTATCTTGCAATGACACCCACATTAGTTTCTGAAACAATATATAAATTATCTGAGGAAGCCCCCAGTCTATCTCCCCTTATCTTAATCTGCTCCTCCGATTCCTCCCCAGAAGCATAAAGTACCTTTCCATATTTCAATGCGATATTATTTGCTGTCTGCAGCAGCAAGGTTGACTTACCTATACCTGGGTCACCAGAAATTAAGGTTAAGGAGCCTTTAACCAGTCCTCCCCCTAGAACTCTGTTTAATTCTTGTATTCCAGTATCATAGCGTTCCTTTTCTCCCGATACAATATTACCTATTCTTTTAGGGCTAGAAGAGCTCGATACTATTGCCTCCCTTTCAGGCTTTGTATTTTTAATTTCCTCTACCATGCTGTTCCATGAGCTGCATCCAGGACATCTTCCCAGCCACTTAGCTGATTCATAGCCGCAGCTCTGGCATACATAAAAATTCTTAATTTTTGCCACTTAATATCAACTCCAGCTTTTTATTTTCTATGCAAAAAATCCTGTTTAGATTATCTATACTAAACAGGATAAGCTGCATCTATTATTATATCATAAATTTATTATTAGATTCATCTCATTAGATTAATAGACTTATTTAGAGATGTTAATTAGACTTGCTGCATCTTCATCTACAAATAAGGTTACATCGTGGTGAACCTGAAGTATTGTAGCTGGTGAATCAGTAGTTATTTTGCCGCTGGTAAGCTCCTTTATTGCTTCGGCTTTACCTTTTCCGCTAGCTAAAAGAACTATTTTTTTAGCCTTCATAATAGATCCAATTCCCATGGTTACGGCTTTTTTAGGAACCTCATCTATAGAGTCAAAAAATCTAGAATTAGCTTCAATGGTATCCTTAGTTAAATCAGTAAGGTGAGTGCCAAAGTTTAGCTCCTCCTCAGGCTCATTAAAGGCAATATGTCCATTACCGCCTATACCTAGAAGTTGAAGATCAATTCCTCCAAGCTTCTCTATATTTTTATCATAATTTTTACATTCCTCCTGGATATCTTCAGCTCCACCATTAGGAACATAAGTATTGTTTTTATCTATATTAACATGGTTAAAGAGCTTCTCATTCATGAAATATCTATAGCTTTGAGGATGATCTCCACTTAATCCATAATACTCATCTAGATTTACTGTTGTGATCTTTGAAAAATCAAGACCTTCTTCTTTATGCATTCTTATAAGCTCACTATATAATCCCTCTGGGGTGCTGCCTGTTGCTAGTCCTAATACAGCCTCAGGATTACTTTTAACAGTCTCTGCTATTAATTCCGCTCCTTTAATACTCATTTGTGCATAATCTTTTACTACTACTATCTTCATCTCATTCTTCCCTCTTTCCTCATTATATTTACTTGCAGCAAATATTTGTCTGATCTATATATAGATTCTTCATAAAAAAGCACATGGCTCTCTTTTTCCATAACAATATTTACGGTCTTTAATAGTGGAACCTCCATATCAACCTTAAAAAGCTCCTTAAGACCGTCATCAATCATAACAGCCTGTATGGACGATTCTGAATAAGCTATTGAATGTCCTCTTTCCTCTAAAAGGAAAAATAAAGATCCCTTAAGCTCCTCTTCCTGAATATTAGCCAAATAGCTAACGGGAAGATATACAAGCTCCTTTGCTACAGCCTCTCCATCTACCATACGAAGCCTATCAATCTTATATAGCTTCTCATAAGAGAAAATTTCCTTAAGCTTATCAGGAGTGTCTACTGCAGAGAATTCCAAAACCTTCGTTTCAAGAGTGAAGCCAGCCTTTGAGATTATTTCTGAAAAACTCATTATATCCTTTTGCCTCAGCTTCTTTTCAGAAACAAAGGTACCTTTACCCTTTTCCTTATATAGTATTCCTTCCTGCACGAGCTCCCCTAAAGCCTGCCTGATAGTCATCCTGCTTACCCCATAATACTCCGAAAGCTCTCTTTCGCTATTTATAGGGTGGCCACTCTGCCATCTCCCACTGCTTATATTATCTAAAAAATCTTGTTTAAGCTGATAATAAATAGGAATAGGACTGTTTTTATCTATCATAGTTAATCTCTCCTTAAGATTATTATACACTCTTCTGTCATAGATGTCTAGACCACTATATCACTAAAGATAATTATTACTTATTATCAATGAAGATATTTTTAAACGCTTCATAACAAACTTATAAAGGCTTAAACTGATTAACCTCCCTCTGATATCCATAGCCGATTTCCTGTAGCCTTTCCTCCAGCTCCTTCTGAGGGATATTTTCTATCTCACATAAATCCTCAAGGGAATCAAAATAGTCTCGGAGCTTCATATTAACTCTGCTTAATAATATAAATGGATCACCAAAGGTATAATTTTTTTCTTCCATTTCCTTTACCTCTCAATAAAAATTTTTAATCAATTATACATAGATTAATTTACTTCTTTAGTTTTTACTAATCTCACTAAATATAATCCAATTATTCCTACATTTCAAGTCATATCTATAAATAGGAGCTATTAATTACTATACAAGGGAATATTTCAGTTTATAACCCCCTTGCAAATATACCCCCATATGGTATAATATATTTAATTAATGATTTTGAATATTATAAGGAGATGAAGAAAAATGATAAAGGTATATACTACAAACTCTTGCCCATGGTGCGTAAAGGCTAAAAACTATTTAAAGGCAAAAGGCTTTGAATACGAAGAGGTAAATGTTCAAACAGACTTAGAAGGACGTAAGGAAATGCTTTCAAAATCAAATCAGATGGGTGTTCCCGTTCTTGATATCAATGGCTCTATTATTGTTGGATTTGATAAGCCTTCCATAGATGAAGCATTAAACATTTAATAATATAAAATTTAAAATTAATGTAAAAGACCAATAAACTAGATGTTTACTGGTCTTTATTTGTTAATAGTCTTTATTAAAGTTCAGCACAACAGCCTTAGGTCTTGACATGGCTTCTATGGAATATTTGATTCCTTGTGTACCCATACCAGAGGATTTAACTCCTAGGAATGGGAAGTGGTCAGGACCTCTTTCCGTTTTATTATTAATCTGAACTGTACCAACCTCTAATCTGTCAGCGATATAAAATGCTTTATCAATATCCTTGGTAAACACAGAGGATTGAAGACCATATTCTGATTTATTAGCTATTTCTATAGCTTCATCTATATTATTTACTCTTATAACAGGAAGAACAGGCCCAAAGGGTTCCTCCCAGGCTATTCTCATATCTAAGGTTACATTATCAAAGAGCATGGGCTCGATAAGATTTCCTTCTCTCTTTTCACCATAGACTCTTTTAGCACCCTTTTGAAGAGCATCCTCCACCAGCTCCATGATAAAATCAGCAGCTTTTTCATTTATTAAAGGAACTATAACAGTTCCTTCCTCCCTAGGATCCCCTACCTTAAGCTTTTTAATTCTCTCTGTCAGAAGCTCCACTAGCTTATCAGCCACCTGGTCTACTACCAAAATCCTCTTCACGGCAGTACATCTCTGTCCTGAGTATGAGAAAGCGCCAGAAACTATATTATCTGCAGCAAGCTCTAAATCAGAATCCTCCAGAACTATGGCAGCATCCTTACCACCTAACTCCAGAAGCAATGGCTTCATAGAGGTTATTTCTGATATATGAGCACCGACATCAGTACTTCCAGTAAAATTAATAAAATGAATTTCTGGATGAGTAACTATATAATCACCTATTTCGCTACCCCTACCAGTTACAGTATTTAATACTCCATCTGGAACACCGGCAGCTTTAAATACCTGTGCTAGGAATAAGCTGGATATGCTTCCCTGTGTTGGTGGCTTAAGCACCACAGAGTTACCAGCCATTAAAGCAGGTGCTATCTTAGAAGCTGAAAGATTTATTGGATAATTAAAGGGAGAAATAGCAAGTACCACACCTAAAGGTACTCTTCTAACGAAAGAAAGCTTGTTTCTTTTAGTACCTGGGAAGCTGTCTCCAGGAAGCACATCCCCTTCTAAAGATTTAGCTGCATCAGCAGTGAACCTAATAAAATCTGCAGTTCTATTTATTTCACCCACAGCAGATTTTCTGTCCTTAGCAGTTTCATAGGTCAATATCTTGCCCATTTCCTCAGCTCTCTCGTCTAGTATAGCTGCTGCCCTGTATAATATCTCCGCCTTCTTGTTTATGGGATAATTCATCCAGTCCTTTTGAGCTTCATTAGCATTTTTAATTACATAGTTTACCTCTTCCTTGCTCATAGCAGGAACTCTTCCAACTAATGAACCGTCAATGGGAGAATATATGTCAATTAATTTACCTGTTTTGCTTTCAATCCATCTTCCACCCACAAGATTTCTGTAGACATTTTTCTCTTGAAATAATTCATTGAACATAAACCAACCTCCTTTTCTTTAGTTTACTCCTATTCGGATGTCTAAATATTAAATAATTTGTAAATTTATCTTACACAAAAAATATGTCTAGAGGTTTAAGGCTGTATCAATTGCTTCTCTATCAAAGCCAACGATAACAGTACCATCAATATCTACTACAGGGACAGATCTCTGCCCTGAAATTTTAAAGACCTCTTCTCTATCCTCTTTTGCATCAGCAACATTTATCTCTTCATAGCTCTGGCCTTTAGTATCAAGATACTTTTTCACCTTAACACACCACGGACACCATTCTGTTGAATAAATTTTAATCATAATCTATTATCTTCCCTTCTCTAAAATACATTTTTCCGCTGCTAGAGCTGCTATTGTACCATCAGCCACTGCGGTAGTTATCTGTCTATAGGATTTAGTTCTTACATCACCAGCTGCAAACACACCCTTAACATTGGTCTGCATGTTTTCATCCGTAGGAATATACCCCTGGGTAGTAAGATCTATAAAGCCTTTAAAGAGATCTGTCTTCGGAACTGTTCCTATATATCCAAAGACCGCATCTATTGGCATCTCAAATTCTTCACCGGTCTTAGTGTTAGCAATAATAGCCTTTTCAACAAAATCTTCTCCCTCAAGATTAACTAAATCGTGATTGTACTTAATTTCTATTTTAGGATTATTCAAAACTTCATCTAAGGTAGCTTTTTCTCCCTTGAAGTAGTCATATCTTCTAAGCATAATTACCTTCGATGCAAACTTTGTTAGGAATAAAGCTTCCTCTAAGGCTGAATTACCACCTCCCACTACTCCTAATACCTTATCTTCATAAACAGCACCATCACAAACGGCACAGTAATGAACTCCCTTTCCAGAGAATTTTTCCTCATTTGGTATAGGAAGCTTTCGAGGCGTAGCACCAGTGGCAATAATCACTGATTTAGGCTTATAAATATAGCTCTCTGTTTCAACAACCTTGTCATCATTAGTTAAATACACCTTTTCTATAGTATCAAATTCATCAATAACCGCTCCCAGCTCTTCAGCCTGCTCTCTCATTCTATCAGCAAGTTCTTGTCCTTCTATAGTTTTAAAGCCAGGATAATTTTCTATGGTATAGCTGCTTCTTACCTGTCCACCAACCAGCTCATTTTCTAATAAAAGGGTGTTTAGCTTAGCTCTACCTGCATATATTGCTGCAGTAAGTCCAGCAGGACCTCCACCTATAATCATAAGGTCTAATTCTTTAATTTTTTTACTCATAAATCATTCTCCTTATAAATATTTCATCTCCGTTAGTTTTAACTACAATTGATAAAAATATTACCCTATTACCCCTAGGGGGTATATCGTTATAATATACTAAAAAGTTAAAAAAATCAAGGGGAGTTGAGGATTCTTTAATAAATATTATCATAAAAAGCATGAAGATAAAAAATATAGGTGCCTGAGATGGCACCTATATTTATTTTATTTGCTGTGTTCAAACTTCAGCTTCCCTTCCTCTTCTGTAACAGTAATTCTATCTCCTCTTTTTATATTTCCCATGAGCATCTCTTCGCTGAGCTTATCCTCTACAACCTTTGTTATCATTCTTCTTAGAGGTCTAGCACCATATGTTATATCAAAGCCTTCCTTAGCTAAGTGCTTTTCACTCTTTTCATCAAAGGAAATATAAATATCCTGATCCTCAAGCCTCTCACCTACAGAGCCTAGCATGAGCTTTACTATTTCTTGAAGATCCTTTTCTTCTAATTGATGGAATACTATAATATCATCAATTCTATTTAAAAATTCTGGTCTAAAGGAATTCTTCAGCTCATTCATAATATTATCTTTCATCTTTTCATAATCATTAGCTGCTGAGGCCTCATCGGAAATAGAGAAGCCTAGGGTCTTCTGCTTTTTAATAGTATGAGCGCCTACATTAGAGGTCATGATTATTATAGTATTCTTAAAGCTTACAGTCTTACCTTTACCATCAGTAAGCCTTCCATCCTCTAAAATCTGTAGAAGAACATTAAATACATCGGGATGAGCCTTTTCTATCTCATCAAAGAGTACTACAGAATAAGGTTTAGTTCTTACCTTGTCAGTGAGCTGGCCACCTTCATCATAGCCTACATAGCCTGGAGGAGAACCTATAAGTCTGGATACCGTATGCTTTTCCATGTATTCTGACATATCGATTCTGATGATATTATTTTCATCTCCAAACATAGACTCGGCCAATGCTTTTGATAGCTCAGTTTTACCTACCCCTGTTGGTCCCAGGAATATGAAGGAGCCAATAGGTCTTTTAGGGTCTTTAAGACCAACTCTTGCTCTTCTTACAGCCTGAGCAACAGACTTAACTGCTTCTTCTTGTCCTATTACCCTCTTATGGAGAATTTCCTCCAGCTTCATAAGCTTTTCTGATTCCTTTTCAGTAAGCTTTTCCACAGGGACATTAGTCCATTTAGCCACTACTGCTGCTATTTGTTCTTCTCCTACCTCTTGGGTTTGGAAGCTATTTTGAGTATTCCAGTGCTTCTTCTGTGATTCTAGCTTTTCCTTTAATTCCTTTTCTCTATCTCTTAAGGAAGCAGCCTTTTCGAAGTCCTGAACGCTTATTGCATCTTCTTTTTCCTTTGTAACCTTTTCTATATCATCCTCTATCTGCTTCAAATCTGGTGGTGCTGTAAGATTTTGAATCCTAACCTTAGCACCTGCTTCATCGATAAGATCAATGGCCTTATCAGGAAGGTAGCGGTCTGTAATATATCTATCAGATAAGTTCACTGCTGCCAGCAGTGCCTCATCGGTAAATTTCACTCTATGATGTGCCTCATATTTGTCTCTAAGACCCTTAAGAATCTCTATGGTTTCTTCCTTAGTAGGCTCTCCTACGGTGACAGGCTGAAATCTTCTTTCTAAGGCAGAATCCTTTTCTATATGTTTTCTGTATTCATCGATGGTTGTAGCACCTATACACTGTATTTCTCCACGGGCTAAGGCTGGCTTTAAAATATTTGATGCATCTATTGCTCCTTCTGCACCTCCAGCTCCAATAATAGTGTGGATTTCATCGATAAATAGTATTATATCCTGAGCCTTTCTGATTTCCTCCATTACCTTTTTTAATCTTTCTTCAAATTCTCCTCTATACTTTGCACCTGCTATCATAGAAGATAAATCAAGGGTTACAACCCTCTTATTTTTTAGAAGCTCTGGCATGTTTCCAGAAACTATTCTCTGAGCCAAACCTTCTGCTATAGCAGTCTTACCTACACCAGGATCACCAATGAGACAAGGATTGTTTTTAATTCTTCTGCTTAATATCTCAAGAACTCTCTGGATTTCATTTTCTCTTCCTATAACAGGATCAAGCTTACCTTCCGAAGCCATAACCGTTAAATCTCTACCATACTGATTAAGGGTAGGTGTCTTGTTATCATTCTTTTTAGCAGAGCCTGCTCCTTGAGGAGAACTACCTGAAGCCTTTCCATTTATACTATTAACCACATCGGCTCTAAGCTTATCTATCTGAACATTGAGATTCACTAATATTGTGTAAGCTACGCCCTCCTGTTCTCTTATAAGAGCTAGAAGCATGTGTTCAGGGGTTATAAAATTATGACCAAAGTTTCTTGCTTCATATAAGCTTAGATCTAAAAGTCTTTTAGTTCTTGGGGTCAAGGCTATTTCATTTCTTGCTATCTCAATATCTCCAAAGCCTACGTATTCTTCTACAAGCTTTCTAACGGAGCTTTCTGTTACCCCGAGGCCATTCAAAATATCCTTACTAAACCCTTCTACTCTTAATATTCCCAGAAGTATATGCTCTGTACCAATATAACCATGCTTGAAGTACTGAGCCTCTTCCTGAGCCATCATAACTGCCTTCTGTGCTCTTTCTGTAAATCTTTCAAACATCATAATTTTGTTACCTCCATTAACTAAATTAAATTCCCTAAGGTTTCTCTCATAAACTTAGCTCTTTCTACATCTCTTTCCCTGTCAGTAAGGGTTCTGCCAATATTGTATTGGAGAGTAGCTGGCTGAGAATTTACAAGAATACCGTTTATTATACTATTATCTATTCCCTTTATTAAATCCAGCTCAAGACCTAGTCTAACATTAGATAAGAGTTCTAAGCTTTCCTTGGACTTCAAGACTCTAGCGCTCTCCAGTATTGCCAATGATCGAAAAATCTTATCCTCCATATCATATTTATAATTACTTAATAGATAACCTCTAGCTCTATTCTCCTGCTGTAATATCTGGCCTATGGCAGCTTCAAGATTTTCAATTATCTCCTCTTCTGATAGCCCTAAGGTTATCTGATTAGAAATTTGATAGATATTACCTTCAGCACCTGACCCTTCTCCATAAAGCCCTCTTATGGTCATTCCAACCTGTGCTAAGGCTTTTAAAACCTGAGTTATTTCTTTATTTATTGTCAGTGCAGGAAGATGAATCATAACTGAAGCTCTTAATCCTGTTCCTATGTTCGTTGGGCAGGAGGTTAGATATCCAAGCTCCTCATGAAAAGCATAATCCAAAGAATCCTCTAGGAGAGTATCAATTTTATCTGCAGTAGCATAAGCTTCCCTTAAATCAAAACCACTATTTATGCATTGTAGTCTCATATGATCCTCTTCATTAAGCATTATGCTTACAGTCTCTTCCCTATTTATTATAAAGGCAGATTTTTCTCTACTTCTTATAAGGTTAGGGCTTATTAAATGTTTTTCCTGAAAGCTGAGAAGCTTGTTTTCTTCCTCTTCCCACAGCCTCTGAGTAGAGTATTCCCTCTTCATATATTCGTTAACATAAAAGGCATCTTCAAACTTCTTAATTATCTCCTCTGCTTTCTCTTTATTCAGTTTATGGGGAAAGGATATATTTTTTAAATTCCTGGCTATCCTAATCCTGCTGCTTATAATAGGCTCAACTCTTGAGGAGCCATCATACATCCAGTTTTTCATTGCCCCACACCCCTATTCCTTGTTATTTTGGAGATTTTTTATTTCATCTCTAATCATAGCTGCTTTTTCATATTCTTCCTCTAAAATAGCCTTTTGTAATTCTTCCTTGAGCTTTATAACCTTCTTTTTATTTATAAGCTCTCTTGTAGCTTTTTGGGGAAACTTTCCCTTATGCTCTGTCTTCCCCTGTACTCTTTGAATAATGGGATTTATTATTGAGGTAAAGGTTTTATAGCATTGCTCACAACCAACCAGGCCACTTCTTTTAAATTCCTCTGCAGTAATGCCGCAGCTGCTACAGCGAACCACTGGCTTACTCTCTTGATCTGCTATTTTTCCCATATGGTCTACAAAACCACTTAAAAGATTCTGAAAAGAAAAGGGTGAAATACTTGCTCCAGGAAAGGCTATTTCTTGATTTTCCTGGGCACAGGCAGCGCATAGATTCACTTCAGTTTTATCCCCATTTATTACTTTAACTATATGCACCGTAGAAGGGTTCTTTTGACACTTATCACAGAGCATATTCCCCATCCTCCTTACGAAAGTATTATTGATATAATAGATTTTAGTATGTCTGCTCTTAATTTATTCCTATCACTTCCTGCTGCTAAGGTTCTATCATTCACTGTAAGCTTAATAATATTCAATTCTCTTTCAGTAATAAGCTCAGCTTCATACAGGCTTTCTAATAATGCTGCTGCCTTATGATAGGTTATGCTACTTCCAATATACTCCAGAAGCCGTTTTAATCTGCTAAGCTTATTATCGAAGCTCACCTTTCTTATGAGGATACAGCCTCCGCCTCCTCTTTTGCTCTCAATAATATAGCCTTTGTCATAGGTAAATCTAGTAGTTAGTACATAATTAATCTGTGAAGGAGCACAATTGAAGTAATCTGCTAATTCATTTCTCTGAATTTGAAGCTCCTCTTCTTTTCCATTTAAAAGGTCCTTAATAAATTGTTCAATAACGTCTGACAATCGTGCCATAATATCACCTAGCTTTTTGACTTTCTTTGACCTTAATAAAATAATAATATTTTTATTGTTGCCAAGCAATAAATAAAATATGAACTTTTTCGTAATTTTTTTTTAATTTTAGCTCTTAACTTCTATTTTCTCATTGTTTCTTAATAATACTAATAATTCCTATATTGTTTATGATTAAATAACAGAGATTAGTCAATAATTTAGAGGGAGGAATTAATAATGAAAATATATTGGATTGGACATTCATCCTTTTTAATAGAGGATTCTTTAGGAAGGCGGATACTAACAGATCCTTACAATAGTTATATAGGCTTAGAGCCTTTTGATGATCAGGTTAACATAGTTACTATAAGCCATGACCATATAGACCATAATAATAAAAGCTTCCTCTCAGGAAAGGAAGCAGTTGTTTCTTCACCAGGCTTTTACGATCTTTCCTTTGCAAGGATAAACGGCTTTAAGAGCTATCATGATAACTGCAGAGGACTCAAAAGAGGCGAGAACACAATATTCCTAATAGAACTGGAGGGCTATAGACTCTGTCACCTAGGAGATCTCGGCCATCCTCTAGATGAAGAGCTTTTATTAAAGCTTACTGATATAGACGTCCTTTTTATACCTGTAGGAGGACACTTTACATTGGATGGAAATACAGCTGGTGAGCTTTGCCGAAGGATAAATAGTAAAATCATAATTCCCATGCACTACAAAACACCTAAGATATTAATACCCTTAGATGGACCTGAAAGCTTTATACTCTCCATGAAAAATGCCACAAAGATAGATGAGGCTTATATTTCAATAAAAGAAAGGCCACAAGAAATCAATAAGGTTATTATCTTTAAGGATTACAGCAAAACAATAAAATAACTAAAGCTTTCCCTTTTTCTTTATTGTTGTGAACTATACAACAAGAATATATTTTTTATGTTATAAGCTATATAATACCCTTTAAATAATCTACGGAAAGGCTTGTCAAATAAAAACGGTTCATCTATTAAGATGAACCGTTTTTTTCTAATTAACCCTCTGTAGGTGCTCCTACTGGGCAAACAGATGCACAGTTTCCACAATCTATACAAGTGTTAGCATCTATTACGTATATAGAATCCCCTTGCTCTATAGCATTAACAGGACACTCTGTAGCACAAGCTCCACAGCTTATACAAGCATCATTAATTACAAATGACATAATCACACACCTCCTAATAAAATGGATGTCCCAAGACACACATACATTTTAACACGTTCTTATGTGTTTTTAAAGAGATAATGTTTTATATTTGTTAATTTTATATCACCGTATAGCCTAATTCTTCAATAGAGCTTATAAAATCTTCCTCTTTAACGAAATAATTATCATACACAATACTTACTTCGCCTTTTTCTTTGTTAATCTCACAAGCAATTACGCCTTCATGTTTAGAAATACAAGTTCGTACCTGTATTACATCTTGAGTACTATTAATGCTTCTCACCTTTAATAAAGATTTCATATTCATCCTCCTAAAGTCCCCTTACGATTATACCTCATCCTAATCAGCAGGAACTATATCAACTATCACATCATCTATAGGTGTGCTATCCTCATAATCGCCAGAGATTAACTTTATATCGTTTATATTAGCTAGTATAAGAGTTTCTTCATCTTCCCTTATCTTTATTTTAACCTTCACAGACTCTTTAACCACACTGTTTGTCACTACCTCTCCTTTTCCTTGAGGCGTTTCAACTATTGACCCTACCTTAGGTAGCTTCTTTCTAATAGTCTCATAGGTATCCTGTTCATAGTTTAAGCAGCACATGAGTCTTCCACAGATACCAGATATCTTTGTAGGATTTAAAGATAAATTCTGTTCCTTTGCCATCTTAATAGATACAGAAGCAAAATCTCCTAAATAACTGGAGCAGCATAGGGATCTTCCGCAAGGACCTAGTCCTCCTACCATTTTTGCCTCATCTCTTACTCCAATTTGTCTAAGCTCAATTCTGGTTTTAAAGATGGTGGCCAGATCCTTTACAAGGTCTCTAAAATCCACCCTACCCTCTGCTGTAAAATAGAAAATTACTTTATTATTATCAAAGGTGTACTCAACATCGATAAGCTTCATGGTAAGCTGATGCTCAACTATCTTGCTCATGCATATATTAAAGGCCTCAGCCTCTTTTTTCTTGTTATCCTCGTGTCTATTAATGTCCTCATGATCTGCAACTCTTAAAACATTCTTTAAAGGAGAAACAATTTCTTTCTCTGTTATCTTTTTGGGACCAACCACGCATTCTCCAAACTCTATCCCCCTAGCAGTTTCAACAATTACATAGTCACCCTTTTCTATGTGTAAATCCACCGGAGCAAAATAATATATTTTCCCCGCCTTTTTAAATCTTACTCCCACTACATCAATCATTCTAAACCTCCAACATGTTAAGCAGCATAATATCATAGGTAACTGCAGAGCTGACATTACTAAAAAATGCCTCACGAGATTTATTGATAATCTCAATAAGCTCGTATAGCTTAGTATAGGAAAATCTGTTAGCAAGATTCTCTATATCCCCAAGCTTATCTCTATTTACTATTATCCTAGAATTTTCTAGGTCCTTATATATCATTATATCTCTAATAAAAGATAATAAACTATTTAATATATCATCTTCCTTATTTTTGTACTTAGCTAGCTCTACTTCATATTTTATCACTAGTGTCTCATCCTTAGATAGAATATCCTCCAGGATTTTTAGAGTTATGGTTCTTATATTATTAAATTCCTCATCCACTAAAAAACGCTCTACTCTTCCTGGAATACCATCACTGAAGGCAATTGCCATAGAATAGGTTTCTCTATCTATATCAGGAAAATGAAGCTCAAGAAACTTACTCATCTGTTCTTTAGAGAGCCTTAAAAGCTTATGTATCTGACATCTTGATTTTATAGTATCTAATAAATATTCTGTGCTTTCTGTAGTAATTATAATATGTACACCCATTGGAGGCTCTTCAATAGTTTTTAGAAAAGCATTTTGTGCCTGAACCGTAAGTTTTTCTCCATGATAAACTATTATTACCTTCTTATCACTGCTGAAGGGCTTTTTATTAACCTCTTCAATGATCATTCTTACTTCATCCACACCAAAGGATTTTTTTTCCGTCCTAAATTCTATTATATCCACATGTGGTTTATCATTTTCAACGTTTAATATATTGGAGGCAATCTCTCTAGCTAAATAGCTTTTTCCTATTCCATCCTGTCCGGTTATTAAATGAGCATGAGGAAGGGAGCCAGCTTTTACAGCATCCTTAACCCAGCTTCTCACCAAGTCATGACCTATAAAGTTGTACACTGTGCTCCCTCCATTTCTAAGCTTATTAATATCTGATAAATTGATCTACATCTACTACAAAAATTGTAGCTCCCCCAACCTGCACCTCAACTGGATAAGGAATATATACTCCAGTAGAGCCTGACATAGGAGAAGGGGTAGTTACTACCTGCTCCCTAACCTTGCAGGTATCTTCAATGATTCCAAGGACTTCTCTGGTCTTTTCCTCTTCAACACCAATCATAAGAGTGGTATTACCGGATTTAAGAAAGCCACCAGTGGTAGCTAATTTAGTTACTCTAAATCCTTTTTCTGTTAATAGATCTAATAAATCCGATGCATCATCATCCTGTATTATTGCTATTACTAATTTCATTATAAGCACCTCCCAACAGTTAAATATTAAAGAACGGGATATTATGCTTATATTCTATCACAATTTTATATATAAGTTTATTAAATTAGTTAAAATATATATTGTGTCTACAGGGATAATCCAAATTCTTTAAAGCTTCCCCTAAGAGCAGTTAGTACAGCTTCAAATACCTCTTCCATATCCTTTGAAGCATCTATTTCGATAATCCTATCAGGGAACTCTTTTATTAAAAGCTTGTAGCCCTCCCTAACCTTTTTATGAAAATCCAGTGTTTCTAGATCGAGCCTGTTAATCTCTCTTCCAGTATTCTTTGAAATACGAGAAAGGCCTAGCTCTGGATCTATGTCTAAATAAATAGTTATATCAGGCATATATTCCCCTATAGCAAAGGAATTAACTCTCATTACAGACTCCATAGTTAAATTACGAGCATAGCCCTGGTATACTAATGAGGAATCAATAAATCTATCGCAAACAACTATCTTTCCAGATTTTAAAGCAGGTATAACCTTTTCCACAAGGTGCTGTCTTCTCGAGGCTGCAAAAAGGAGTGCTTCTGTCTTCCCATCCATGAGAGTATTTTCTTCTTTTAAGATAATATCTCTAATCTGTTCTGATATAGAAATGCCCCCTGGCTCTCTAGTATATATACAGCTTATACCGTTAGCTTCTGTATATCTTTTTAGCGCTTCCACTATTGTGGTTTTTCCCGCCCCCTCAGGCCCCTCAAAAGTAATAAATAAACCTTTCATAAACTACCTCCTAAGCCTTATAATTATAGCACTTTTCCATTGCTATTTCAAAGTATTCTATAAAACCTTTATATTATCTCTCGAAAGGCCTAAAACCAAGCATTGGAATAGAATGAAGCTACTAATTTCAATGCCCAGGAAATTATCACTTTCTAGGCATTAAAAAAGCAGCTTTTAGGCTGCTTTTTATAATCTACATTTCTCTTAGCTGTAGCTCGTACAATTTATCATCTTATTCCTTAGAGTCAAGGATAATATATCTCTTTTTATACATTCCTTATAGTATTCATAAAAGTCATTTCCTGCTTTAATGCTTATTAATTTTTCTTCGCAGCTTTTACAGATTCTTTTTCCGTTTATTACTATACCATCAGATTTAGACTTCCTACATAGAATGCAGCTTTTTTTCATTGAAATTCTTCTTTAAAGGCTTTACCTTAAAAGAAATACACCCCCTAAAATCTTTTATCTTAATTATTGCCTCGTATAATACATTTTATTCAGCTCATGTGCTATTTAAAGTTTGTCCACACTGTATTTCAGAAGAAAATTTATTTTAAAAAATAGTACTAAAATAACTATAATATATTTTTCTTATGAGGATAAACTAAAAATGATAAATTTTGGGGAGGTCTTTAGATGAAACAAGAAATTATAAGCATCATAGCTAATGCTAGGGAAGAGATTTTTAAGCTCTCTGACTATATGTATCATAATCCTGAAGCCAGCTACAAAGAATTTAATGCATATAATAAAATAATAAATACTTTAAAAGAAAATGAATTTAAAATAGAAGAGCACTTTTTAGAGATAGAAACAGCCTTTAAGGCTACCTATGGAGAGGGCTATCCAAATCTCTGTGTAATCTGTGAATATGATGCTGTAGAAGACCATGGCCATATCACTGGTCATAATCTTCTTTGTGCCATTTCTCTTTTAACTGCCTTAGGACTTAAAAGAGCAGTAGAAAAATTAAAAGGTACTATTACAGTGTTAGGTTGTCCTGGTGAATATTTTGGTGGTGCAAAGGTTACAATGGCGAAACAAGGAGTCTTTCAAGGTATAGATGCTGTACTCATGGCACACCCAGATACAGAAACCTCTGAAAGTGGTACTTCTTTTGCTACCACTCCTTTATCTGTAACCTATATTGGTAAGGATGGTTTATCCTTTCTTAATGAGGAAACCAGCTCAGCTTTAGATGGAATGCTTCTTACCTTTAATATAATCAACTCCCTTAATAGAAGATTCTCAAAAAAACTAAGTATAGAGGGTGTCCTTTCAAAAGGAGGCGAAACACCTCTTCTTCTACCAAAGGAGGTTACAGCAAAATTTTATATAAGAGGAGAAAACTCCACTATAGCAGACTATGGGGAAAGGGAGCTTCGAGATACTGTTGCCTTTGTAGAAAAAAAACTGAACTTATCCTCAAAAATAGTTCTTTATTCCCCTCCTTATCAGGAGTTATTAACTAATATCACCTTATCCCGGTTATTCTGCCACAATCTTAAGGAATGCGGTATTATAGAAGTAAAAGACTTTAAGTCTACACGAGCTTCTTTAAGCCTTGGGGCTGTTAGCCATAAGTGTCCTTCCATTCACCCTTACATAGGTATATTACAGGAAGAAGGAGCAGCCTATGGAACTAAGGAATTTGGTTCCACAACCCTCACAGATTTTGCAAAGGATAGGGCAGAAAAGGCCGCCTGTGCCCTGGCCCTCACAGGATTGGATTTGATAGGAAGTGAAAATCTCTTATCAGAGGTTAAGGAGGAATTCTATCATAATACAAAAATTTAAATAGTATATAAAGCCAAGTTACTTATATCACTTCTATAAGTTCCTTGGCTTTTTCCCTTAAAGCTCTTAATGATTATTTAAAGTTTTTATCTACATTCTCTCATCTTTAGGCTATAATATTAAAGTAAAGTACATGGAGGTGATACTATGATACATATATATAAAAGCATATCAGAAAATGATCACACCCTTAAGAGCCTTGAAACTATGGAACCTGGGTGTTGGGTAAACATTGTTGCCCCTTCTGAAGAGGAACTAGTATTAGTTTCAAAAAAGACAGGAGTACCACTGGATTTCTTGAAAGCCCCCTTAGATGATGAGGAAACCTCCCGAATTGAAACTGAGGATAATAACACTCTGATAATACTAGATATACCTTTTACAGAAATGGAAGATAATTCTCTTACTTATGATACCTATCCTATAGGAATAATCCATACAGAAAAAGAGATAATTACTATATGCCTTAAAAACAGCAAGATTGTTCAGGACTTTGTAGACGGAAAGATCAAATCCTTCTTTACCTTTAAAAGGTCCCGCTTTATACTTCAAATACTAAATAGGATCTCTACCTTCTATCTTTTATATTTAAGACAGATAGATAAGAAAAGCGTACTCATTGAAAAAAGGCTTCATAAATCCATGAAAAATAGAGAGCTTATACAGCTTTTATCTCTAGAAAAATCTCTAGTATATTTCTCTACTTCTTTAAAGTCTAATGAAATAACTCTTGAAAAAATGCTAAAAATAGACTTTATGCAGAAGTATGAGGAGGATAAGGATTTATTAGAAGATGTAATTATAGAGCATAAGCAGGCTATAGAAATGACAGATATTTATAGTAACATTCTATCTGGCACCATGGATGCCTTTGCTTCTGTAATTTCAAACAACTTAAATATTGTAATGAAGCTGTTAGCTTCTATCACTATTGTTATGGCGATTCCAAATATGATTTCTGGACTTTTTGGTATGAACATGCAATACATCCCTCTTTCCGGTAATCCTAATGGTTTCTATATTATAATAGGTCTAATAGTAGGATTATCCTTAGCTTCAATTGCAATCTTATATAAGAAGGATATGTTCTAAAAATAAAATACTTCATCTGCAATACTATAAGATTTTATAATATATTCATAACAGATGCATAAATGTAAAATCCCATAGTATATTTATAATAGCAATTTATTTGAGGTAGATTTATTTATGAAGCTTCCAAAAAGAATTACAAAGGCTAGCACTATAGGAATTATTGCACCAGCCTCTCCGAGGCCTAAGCAGGAAATAGATGAAAAGCTTTCATCCTTTTCTAGCTTAGGCTTTAATATTATAAAAGGCAGCCATCTTTATGACAGTCATGGATACTTAGCTGGTAAGGATATTGATAGAGCAGAGGATTTAAACCTGATGTATTCCCTTAAGGAGGTGGATGCTATTGTATGCTATAGGGGTGGCTATGGTACAATGCGCATGATGCCTTATGTGGACTACAATGCTTTATATAATAATCTAAAAATCTTTGTAGGCTATAGTGATTTAACAATATTTTTAAACTATATAGCAGATAGATTTAAAACCATTACCTTCCACGGCCCCATGGCCTCCTCTGACTTTTCCGAGGAGTATACCAGAGCTTCTTTTTTCAAAACTATCATGGAAGGCTATGAGCCATATACCATTTTAAATCCTGAGAATCATCCTATTGAGTCAAACTGTGATCTCAATGTAGAAGGAAGACTTGCAGGCGGCAACCTCTCCTTGATTTATGCCTCCTTAGGTACTCCCTATGAGGTTAACCTTAATAATAAGATTCTTTTTATAGAAGAGATAGGAGAAAAGCCTTACACCATAGACCGAATGCTTACAGCCTTACTGCTCTCTGGTAAGCTAAGAAGCTGTAGAGGTATAATTCTTGGACATTTTACAGATTGTGACGATTCTTCAGATGGAGGATCACTTACCGTAAAAGAAGTTTTACAGGATAGAATCACTAGATTTAATTTACCAGTAATCACTGGTCTATGCAGTGGCCACAGCTATCCTAATCTAACCCTTCCCATTGGAGCTAAGATTAGAATGGATTGTAAGAATAAAAAAATAGAGGTTTTAGAGCCCGTGGTGAGATAAATAGCTTTAAAGAAATAAAAAAACACTCTTAAATTAGAGTGTTTTTTACATTCAATAATATATTATGCATTCTGCAGTCCTTTACTTTCCATTTCTTCACTGAAGTCAAACTTCCACAGCTTATAGAGGAAAAATACAGAGGTTATAGCAGAAATTCCGTCGGAGATTGGATAAGATAGCCATGCCCCGTTAACTCCTAAGTAATTAACCAGTATCAATACTACTGGTATAAATACTACTAACTGTCTATACACTGATAGAAGAAAAGAACTCCTGGCATCTCCAATAGACTGATAAAAATGAATAGCAATATAATATATACCTACTGCAGGCAGTAATGAGATACTTATTCTAAATGCTCTTACCGTCTCAGCTAGTAATGCTTTATCCTCTAGGAAGAAACCAATGATATTATTGGAAAAAAGAACAAGTATAGCCCAGAAAATAACTGATATAAAGGATACCACCTTTAAGGAAAGCTTCAAGGTCTTTTTCATTTCATCATAATTTCCTGCTCCATAATTATAAGCTACTATGGGCTGCATAGCTGAGCTGATTCCTATGATAGCAATAAACATAAACATCGATATTTTAGTTATAACTCCTACCATAACTATTGCAGCATCACCACCTCTGCTGAGTAGCAGGTTATTTAAAATGATGGATACAACTGCATCAGAGATTTCAATGACAAAGGTAGAGAATCCAATAGTTAAGATAGTGCCTATTATCCCAATGGAAATAGAACTCTTGCTCTTTATACCTTCTAAAGAATAATATTTTCTAAGCTTTAAAAACTTATTTAAGGTATAACAGAAGGCTACGACCTGAGATAAAGTTGTTGCAATAGCTGCTCCCTCAATTCCTCGTGATAAAACCACAATCAATAAGTAATTAATAAATATATTTATTATAGCACCTATAGAATTTGAGTAGAGAGTTATTTTTGTATCACCTAAGGCTGTCATTATAGAACACATAGTTATTGATAATCCCTGGAAGAGACCTCCTAGCATTATTATGCTTATATACTTATCGGCATAATCGAAGGTGGCGCTGCTTGCACCTAAGAAATATATTATTCTATCTTTAAAAATAAATAAAAAGCTCATAGTAATTAATAAAATAATAGCAGTTAAAAAGATGGAGTTTCTTATGGTAATTTTTAATTCTCCAATATTCTTTTCACCTAAATGTTTCGCTACTAAAGTAGTAGCACCCACTCCTACCAGTAGCGGCAGAGCACTTAAAAGTCTCTGAACTGGAAAGGCCAGGGTCAAGGCTGCAATAGCCTCCGTACCTACATATCTTCCTACAAACACTGTATCAACCATACAATATAGCTCTATAACTAATAACGAAATAATTGATGGGATTGCAAAACGAAGAAGTGTGGCTTTAGTATTACCTGAAGTAAAAATTTTATTGTCCATAGCTATAAACACCTCCTTTTTAATTCTTGGTTTACGCTATAGAATCTTTCCTACCTTCTTATTATCCCATTTAAACTGCCTTTTTTCTTTCACTAATAAACTTCGTTAAAAGGACTAATACGCTTTTCTCTATTTTTATATTTTCTACCAAAAAGCAAAAAACACCTACAGAAGAGGTGTTTTTATACTTCTTTAATAATTATTAATACTGCACCATAGGAATTTATGGTTCTTCTAATATTTATAACAGTAGATTTTTTACTGTATTGAAAGTCTATTTTGGGGAATGAGGCTTTGTGCATTATCTCCTCTTCTTCCTTGTTCAGCCTTTTTGGCCTTCCCATGGACTGCCAGTAATTATAGGAGGAACCAAAGCTCTCATCTATTTGATAACTGATTATTCTAGCATTAGAAGTCACATTGGTTATATTTATAGAATAATCTCTCTGAATAGCTCTCTGTATTGCTCTTGCCTTATTATATTTCTCAAAGGGTAATAGCTCCTCTATTTCTTCTCCATGGCTATAAATTAAAATCTGATATATCCCCTGACCTTTAGTGGCGATATATCCATCTCCTGAAGCTATTAGTGTTTCTCCCATTTTGTTGAGTAAATAATAGGCATAATAGGAGGGTTTTTTTATTCCCTTGTCATTCATAATACCTGGATAGCCAAAGAATACCTCATTGGTTATCCTTACTTCTCTCTCTAATATATCATAGGGCCGTAGGTAACTAGGATTTTTCTTTTCTTTATTAATTTGATGTATTATAAAAGGAAGCATATAAGCTGTATCATATATATAATTCACATCCAATGGGTTTTTATCCAACTCTCTTATAACCTTTAAGGAATGTTTATCCTCGAGAATCTCTTTTAATGCCTCCTCCTCCTTTTCTGTAAGTTCAGATGAAAGAAGAAAGGAAAATCTTTTAAAGACCACCGTCTCCATCTCCATAAAGTATTCTATAAAATTCGTCAGTACTGAAGTAAGCTTATCTCCACTAAAGAGCTTATTATCAATTTTTATTAAAGGAATCAGTTCTATGCTTTCTACATATTCTATAACTGTCCTTACCCTGCTCCAGTTATAAAAGTTATTTCCCGGGAATATGCCCATATCAGTGGAAATAATATTTTCTAATAGGCCATATACAAAGCCAATCTCTCGCTGAAGCTCTTCCAGCATATCCTTATTATCCTCAATTAAAAGATCAAAGGCTTCTCCTAGGTTTATATAATTTTTAAATTCCTTTTTAAGCTCCCCCAGATCCTGTGCGCCGTTAATAGCAATCTTAAATATTTTATTTATAAAATTATAGCGTTCGTAATCCTCAATATAAGGTATCACTTTATTTAAAGCTTCTTCTATAGGAAATTCAATAAGCTGCTTTTGTTTTTCATATTCCTTTTCAGATAGCTTATGTTTTTTTCGAAACTGTGCTGGAGTCATTTGAAAATTCAGTTTAAAATGCTTATTAAAATATCTCGTATGAGAAAAGCCTACCTCCAAGGAAATATCTGATAAGCTCATATCCGTGTCTAATAAAAGCTTTATAGACTCCTGAACTCTAGTAAGATTTACGAGATCTGTGAAGGAATAGCCTGTAGCATATTTAATTTCATGAGAAAGATAATTGGTACTTAAAAATTCCTTTTCAGCTATGTCCTGGAGAGTGATATTATTGTTGTAATTATTATAAATATACTTAGATATTCTATGATACCTCTCTAAATCTTCTCCAGACTCTTTCAGCTCTTCCTGATCATACACTAGATAATTAAAGTTATTTATTAGATGATAAAGAAGGTCTATGAGATTTCTCTCTATATATTCATCATAATCTTCCCTTCTTTGAATTGCCTCACAAAGGATAATGGACAGAAATGTTCTAAGCTCCTCATAAGCTTCACCCTGCTGAGAATTCTTATCTTCAGAGTTAGTATAAAAAAACATATTCTTTATATCGTTATAATATTTTTCAAAAAACAAAGGGTCTATTTGAAAAATTAAAACCTCGTTATCTTCATCACTATAAAGCCTATGGGCCTCATCAATATTTACAATTTCTAAATTATTTTCTTTTACCTTAATAGTGTCAGTATCTATGGTTATATAAACAGAGCCCTTAAGAACATAAATGATTTCTATGGAATTCTGCCAATGTATAGGATAATTAATAACCCTACAATAAGTAATATTAACTGGTAAATTAGAAGGATAGGTTATATATTCTTTTCTCAATATTATCACCCCTTAGCCTTATAATTATAGCATACTTTCTTTGGCAGAAATATTCATTTTATATTGTGATTTTGGAATTGGTGTGTAGAAGGATAGAGATAATGAAATGATATATCGCTTAGGCGATATGATATACGGCCTGCTCCGCATGATATACTTCCTTCAGAAGTGTGATATAATATCCGTTTCCTTGTCCTTAATCTTTTATATGCGTAGCATATATCATCTGCGCAGCAGATATCATACCGTAAGGTATATCATCCGTTTCTCCCAGGAACGGATATAATTGAAAAAAGCCTCTTTTGTCGTTAGACAAAAGAAGCTTTTTTCATGGAGGCGCCACCCGGATTTGAACCGGGGATGAAGGTGTTGCAGACCTGTGCCTTACCACTTGGCTATAGCGCCAATAACTGGTGGCCAGACCAGGAATCGAACCAGGGACACGAGGATTTTCAGTCCTCTGCTCTACCGACTGAGCTATCTAGCCACATAAAAACCTGGCAACTTCCTACTCTCCCACAGAGCTTCCCCTGCAGTACCATCGGCCCTATGAAGCTTAACCGTCGTGTTCGGAATGGGAACGGGTGTTACCTTCACGGCATTATTACCAGATGTTCTGAAAGAATCTTGTTCTTTCAAAACTGCATACAGAATGATGTTTTGTAAAGTCGTCATTTATTTTGGTCAAGCCCTCGACCTATTAGTATCGGTCAGCTGAACACGTTGCCGTGCTTACACCTCCGACCTATCAACCTCGTGTTCTTCGAGGGGTCTTACTAGCTTACGCTATGGGAAATCTAATCTTGAGGTGGGCTTCACGCTTAGATGCTTTCAGCGTTTATCCCTTCCCGACATAGCTACCCAGCTGTGCTCCTGGCGGAACAACTGGTGCACCAGAGGTCAGTCCATCCCGGTCCTCTCGTACTAAGGACAGCTCCTCTCAAATTTCCTGCGCCCGTGGCGGATAGGGACCGAACTGTCTCACGACGTTCTGAACCCAGCTCGCGTGCCGCTTTAATGGGCGAACAGCCCAACCCTTGGGACCTACTTCAGCCCCAGGATGCGACGAGCCGACATCGAGGTGCCAAACCTCCCCGTCGATGTGGACTCTTGGGGGAGATCAGCCTGTTATCCCCGAGGTAGCTTTTATCCGTTGAGCGATGGCCCTCCCACGAGGTACCACCGGATCACTAAGTCCGACTTTCGTCCCTGCTCCACTTGTAGGTGTCGCAGTCAGGCTCCCTTATGCCTTTGCGCTCTTCGAACGATTTCCGACCGTTCTGAGGGAACCTTTGAGCGCCTCCGTTACTTTTTAGGAGGCGACCGCCCCAGTCAAACTGCCCGCCTAACAATGTCCCGTCACCAGCTTCATGGTGCCCGGTTAGAATTCCAGTACTGTCAGGGTGGTATCCCAAGGTTGACTCCACAGAGCCTGACGACCCTGTTTCCCAGTCTCCCACCTATCCTGTACAGACAATACCGAAACTCAATGCTAAGCTGCAGTAAAGCTCTACGGGGTCTTTCCGTCCAACCACGGGTAGCAAGCATCTTCACTTGCACTACAATTTCGCCGGATTTGCAGTTGAGACAGTGCCCAAGTCATTACGCCATTCGTGCGGGTCAGAACTTACCTGACAAGGAATTTCGCTACCTTAGGACCGTTATAGTTACGGCCGCCGTTTACTGGGGCTTAAGTTCATGCCTTCGCTTGCGCTAAGCAATCCCCTTAACCTTCCAGCACCGGGCAGGCGTCAGCCCCTATACATCAGCTTACGCTTTAGCAGAGACCTGTGTTTTTGCTAAACAGTTGCTTGGGCCTATTCTCTGCGGCCATGTCTCCATGGCACCCCTTCTCCCGAAGTTACGGGGTCAATTTGCCGAGTTCCTTAACTGCAATTCTTCCGCCAGCCTTAGGATTCTCTCCTCACCTACCTGTGTCGGTTTGCGGTACGGGTACTGTCTCTCTCCCTAGACGCTTTTCTTGGCAGCGTGGAATCATGTACTTCGGCCCCGTAGGGCCTTCCCCATCACACCTCAGCTTAATACAGGCGGATTTGCCTATCCTGTATACCTAAGTGCTTAGACCAGCATCCAATAGCTGGCACACACTATCCTCCTGCGTCACGCCATCGGTAATAACGATTAACAGCAGTATCGGAATATCAACCGATTGTCCATCACCTACGCCTTTCGGCCTCGGCTTAGGTCCCGACTAACCCTCAGCGGACGAGCCTTCCTGAGGAAACCTTAGGTTTTCGGCCAATGGGATTCTCACCCATTTCTCGCTACTTATGCCTACATTCTCACTCCTGTACAGTCCACCGCTCCTTACGGTACGACTTCAGCCCATACAGGACGCTCCCCTACCACTGACACTAAAAGTGTCAATCCGTAGCTTCGGTGATAGATTTTAGCCCCGGACATCTTCGGCGCGGGATCTCTCGACTAGTGAGCTATTACGCACTCTTTGAATGAGTGGCTGCTTCTAAGCCAACATCCTAGTTGTCTTAGAAATCCCACATCCTTTACCACTTAATCTATACTTGGGGACCTTAGCTGACGGTCTGGGCTTTTTCCCTTTTGACAATGGCACTTATCTGTCACTGTCTGACTGCCGGACTCATAGTATGCGGCATTCGGAGTTTGATAAGGTTCGGTAAGCTATACGCCCCCTAGCCCATTCAGTGCTCTACCTCCGCTACTCATATCCGACGCTAGCCCTAAAGCTATTTCGAGGAGAACCAGCTATCTCCGAGTTCGATTGGAATTTCTCCGCTATCCACAGCTCATCCCATGGTTTTTCAACACCAACGTGGTTCGGTCCTCCACGGAATTTTACTTCCGCTTCAACCTGGCCATGGATAGGTCACCCGGTTTCGGGTCTACGGCATGCAACTAGTCGCCCTATTAAGACTCGGTTTCCCTTCGGCTCCGTACCTAAAGTACTTAACCTCGCTACATACCGTAACTCGTAGGCTCGTTCTACAAAAAGCACGTCATCACACACATAAGGTGCTCTGACCGGTTGTAGGCACATGGTTTCAGATTCTATTTCACTCCCCTCCCGGGGTTCTTTTCACCTTTCCCTCACGGTACTTCTTCACTATCGGTCATCAGGTAGTATTTAGCCTTGGGAGGTGGTCCTCCCTGCTTCCCACAAGGTTTCACGTGTCTCGTGGTACTCTGGATCAGAACTGGCACTTAATGACTTTCACCTACAAGGCTGTTACTTTCTATGGCCCAGCTTTCCAGCTGGCTTCGGTTAGTCATCTCCTGCATTTGTTGTTCTGTCCGCAACCCCGGAAACAAGTTTCCGGTTTGGGCTCTTTCCTTTTCGCTCGCCGCTACTAAGAAAATCGATTTTTCTTTCTCTTCCTCCAGGTACTTAGATGTTTCAGTTCCCTGGGTTTACCCTCCATAACCTATGGATTCAGTTATGGATACATGGGGTTACCCATGTGAGTTTCCTCATTCGGAGATCTCCGGATCACTGGCTATGTGCGCCTACCCGAAGCTTATCGCAGCTTATCACGTCCTTCATCGGCTCCTGATGCCAAGGCATTCACCATGCGCCCTTTGTAGCTTGACCATATTCGCTCACATTAAGCTGCGTACTGCTTCGTCGCTTTCGTCACTACGGTACTCACGTACGGTTTTGTACGCTCCGTGCCTTCGTTCCTCGGCTCCTCGCATTACTTCGCTTACTGTTCGCTCAGACGTTATAACGATTGACGTTATATGTCTAGGTTCTAATTAGTTTACGGTTTTACAATTAATCTCAGCGAAACTATACATTGAATAAACAATTTATAATTTGCACTTTAAAAGATTGTAGTTATCTTTACTTACATCAGTTTCTGTATGCAGTTTTCAAAGAACAGTTAAAAGACTAACTAAGAACTAGGAGCTAAGAAGTAAGAGTTAAAAGATTTTCATCTCTTCACTTTTCTCTCTTCTCTCTTCACTGTTTTTAGTGGTCTCTCAAAATTGGACAGAGAATTTGGTTGTAGAATAAACCCAGCTTTGTGAATCGGTGCTTTTCCAAGGGAAAAGGCTTCCGATTAAGTTTCCTTAGAAAGGAGGTGATCCAGCCGCAGGTTCTCCTACGGCTACCTTGTTACGACTTCACCCCAATCGCTGACCCTACCTTCGGCCGCTGGCTCCTTGCGGTTACCTCACGGACTTCGGGTATTGCCAACTCTCATGGTGTGACGGGCGGTGTGTACAAGGCCCGGGAACGTATTCACCGCGACATTCTGATTCGCGATTACTAGCAACTCCGGCTTCATGCAGGCGAGTTTCAGCCTGCAATCCGAACTGGGACGAGTTTTAGAGTTTTGCTCCACCTCGCGGTCTTGCGTCTCTCTGTACTCGCCATTGTAGCACGTGTGTAGCCCTAGACATAAGGGGCATGATGATTTGACGTCATCCCCACCTTCCTCCCGGTTAACCCGGGCAGTCTCGCTAGAGTGCTCAACTTAATGGTAGCAACTAACAACAAGGGTTGCGCTCGTTGCGGGACTTAACCCAACATCTCACGACACGAGCTGACGACAACCATGCACCACCTGTCTTCCTGCCCCGAAGGGCTTCCCCGATTAAGGGTAATTCAGGAGATGTCAAGTCTAGGTAAGGTTCTTCGCGTTGCTTCGAATTAAACCACATGCTCCGCTGCTTGTGCGGGCCCCCGTCAATTCCTTTGAGTTTTAATCTTGCGACCGTACTCCCCAGGCGGGGTACTTATTGTGTTAACGGCGGCACAGGGGGAGTCGATACCCCCTACACCTAGTACCCATCGTTTACGGCGTGGACTACCAGGGTATCTAATCCTGTTTGCTCCCCACGCTTTCGAGCCTCAGTGTCAGTTACAGTCCAGAAAGTCGCCTTCGCCACTGGTGTTCTTCCTAATCTCTACGCATTTCACCGCTACACTAGGAATTCCACTTTCCTCTCCTGCACTCTAGACGCCCAGTTTCAAATGCAGTTCCCAGGTTGAGCCCGGGTATTTCACATCTGACTTAAGCATCCACCTACACTCCCTTTACGCCCAGTAAATCCGGACAACGCTCGCCACCTACGTATTACCGCGGCTGCTGGCACGTAGTTAGCCGTGGCTTCCTCCTCAGGTACCGTCATTATCGTCCCTGAAGACAGAGCTTTACAACCCGAAGGCCTTCATCACTCACGCGGCGTTGCTGCATCAGGGTTTCCCCCATTGTGCAATATTCCCCACTGCTGCCTCCCGTAGGAGTCTGGGCCGTGTCTCAGTCCCAATGTGGCCGATCACCCTCTCAGGTCGGCTACGCATCGTCGCCTTGGTGAGCCGTTACCTCACCAACTAGCTAATGCGCCGCGGGCCCATCTCGAAGCGGATTTCTCCTTTAATCAGTCCATCATGCGATAAACCGATATTATGCGGTATTAATCTCCCTTTCGGGAGGCTATCCCCCTCTTCGAGGCAGGTTGCCCACGTGTTACTCACCCGTCCGCCGCTAGGAAACCTCCGAAGAAATTTCCTCGCTCGACTTGCATGTGTTAGGCACGCCGCCAGCGTTCGTCCTGAGCCAGGATCAAACTCTCAATTTAAAAGTTTGATACTTCTCAAAATTACTTAAAAAAATTGCTGGTTTGTGTTTGTTCTAAACTTAGTTCTCTGTTCAATTTTCAAAGACCATTGCGGCTTGATTACCGACCGCTTGATTATATTATCACGTCGGTTTTTCTTTGTCAACACTCTTTTTTAAAACTTTTTTCTTTCTCAAGAAACTCAAGTTTTAACCTTACTAAGCGAGCCTGCGAGCTTCAAATCTTCTAACTCTTAGCTCTTATCTAAATAGGAAGCAAGTAAAACGAGCTTCATAATCTTTTACAACTCTTAGCTCTTACCTCTTACTTCTTAGTTGCACTTCTTAGTTCAAGTGTTTTCCGCTTGCCGTAAGCGACTTGTTTATAATACCACGAATAAAACTGTTACAGTTTATTAATAACCTTAAAAAAAGGAATAAATACATAAATTCCTTCATATACTTCTCTATTTCTACGTTTTACATCTATTGATACACTAGGGAGTGTTTTAGGCTAAAATAAGTCTTTATTGAGTTTTTTTGTCAAACTAGTAAGTATTCTTGAAATATAATGACTATATATTCTATATATAATAATCTTCTCTTTAACCTAAAATATTATAATCAACAGTTATTATGGAGGAACTTACACAAATTAATATTTAAAAAACAAGCATTCCATCATCATCATATTTAAAGTTTGGTCCCCAGGCAACTTCCCAATAATAGCCGTCCAGATCTGTAAAATATCCATGATAGCCTCCCCAGAAAACCTCTTGAGGCTCCTTAACTATTTTTGCTCCAGCTTTCCTAGCTAATTCTATAACTTTATTAACATCTTCCTTATGTTCAACATTATAAGCTAAGGTTATCCCCCCAAAACCATCTGCTATCTTAGGAGTATCGTCTGTACTGATATCCTTAGCCAATTCCTCTAGTGGAAATAATTCAAACTTTGTACCAGGTGTATTAAAAAATATTATATCAGGATTATTTCCTTTTTCTTCTGTTTCAAAGCCAAGATCATCTCTATAAAACTTTATAGCTTTCTCCATGTCCCTTACACCTAAGCAAATAATTGAAATCTTATTCATTTCTTATCCTCCTATATCCACTTAAATATGGAATAAAAAAATCTTCAATAGTTAAGTTATTCAATTATACTTACCTCAAGAAATTAATACAATTAACAAAATGTAAACATTATCAATCAGTATCATAATTGTCTATTAATTAGTTATTATGAGCACAGCTTATATCTATTAGGAATAAATTATATTTATAAATGTTTTTCTCAGGAGGTCTAATGATCAACTTCTTATCAATTACTGGTACTATATCTACCATTGAAGATTTTTGGATTAACGAATCACAAGAAAGCTTAGGCTGCTATAAGCTAATTTCCCTACAGGATGATAATGGCGGCACAACTAATTTTGTGGTATCTCCCGATACCTATATTTTAAATAATGATATACTGCTACCAGGGGACAGGGTGACAGGCTACTATGATGGAAATGCTCCTGTTCCACTAATCTATCCACCCCAATACAGGGCTCTAGTTATGCATAGAGCCCAATCCTTTCCCAATATTAAGGTAGGCTATTTCAATAATCAGCTTATTAGCAGTGATAATCAGCTTAAACTTAACTTAGCTCCATCTACACTTATAGTTATTAGGAATGGTTTACTATTTTCCCGTAATCCAATTAACCATAATCTTATAGTTATTTATGGACCAACTACAAGAAGTATACCAGCTCAAACCTCACCATATAAAATTATTGTACTCTGCTAGCATAATAGGCGACGGATATAAATCCATCGCCTACTATATTTTCTTTTTATATATTTCTGTATAAGTAAGTACTTCATTAATTCTTTCTGATTTCATTAGACTAATTTCATTAACCACCATAGAATCATCCACTATAAGTCTATTAAAACTCTCTAAAGAAAAATCTTTAGGTAGTATACATCTTCTTGCTAGAGTTATATGAGGTTTAAAAGGTTTATCATCTAAATTAAAATCATTTTCCTTTAACATAGCTGCTAGCTTTTCTTGAACCTTGTATAGAATTTTATTATGTTTAATTCCACACCAATAAAGGCCTTCAGAGCTTCCTTTTCTATTAAAAACACCTAAATGAGATAGCTGAAGCTGAAATGGTTCTGCATCTATTTCATCCATGATGCTCTTTAGATAAGCTACTTTTTCTGCCTCAATCTCCCCTAAAAAAGCTAAGGTTAAGTGTAGGTTTTCAATTCTAGAAAAGCTTCCTCTTTTTGATTCTCCTCTTAGACCTTCAATAATTTCCTGAAGCTTTTTCTTAATGTTATCATTAAAATTTATAGCGATAAATAATCTCATTTCACATCATCTCCATACACCAGATTCACTTATATTCATACTACCATAACTTACTATAAGGAATAATATTATTATTTTAATATTAATTTCTCCAATATGAAAATAAGCTATACTAAAGTTAGGGGGTGTTTTAATGTGTCATATAAGTTATGTCGGGTTGGAATCTGCAAAAGCTTTAGGAATAATTCATTCCGCTTCCTGGAAGTCTGCTTATAAAGGTATAATACCTGATGAAATACTAAATGGAATTACTCCAGAAAAACGAGAAAAATACTTCGAAAAAGCCCTAAGCTTAGATTGGGAGAAGGATGCGATCATAAATGTGAATGGTAAAGAAGCTGGTTTTATATCCATAGGAGAATGTAGAGATGATGATAAGAATTCCACTTATGGAGAAATACGAGGCCTGTATCTTCTACCAGAATATTGGGGACAAGGCTTCGGAAAAGCTTTATTTACTTGGGGAATAAAGGAGCTTGAGAAACAAAATTATACTTCAATAAGCATATGGGTGCTTGAAGATAATATAAGAGCGAGAAGGTTTTACGAAAAGCAAGGCTTTATCTTTGATGGGACAGTAAAAGAAATTATTATAGGAAAAAAATTAAATGAGGTAAGATATGTAAGCAAATGATATATCGCTACGCGATATGATATACGACTACGCCGCATGATATACTTGCAAAGCAAGTATGATATAATATCCATTCCCTTATCCTTTATCTTTTATATGCGTAGCATATATCATCTGCACAGCAGATATCATACCGCAGGTATATCACCCGTTTCTCCCAGAAACGGATATAATTGAAAAAAGCCTCTTTTGTCGTTAGACAAAAGAAGCTTTTTTCTTGGCTCCGCGGAGAGGGCTCGAACCTCCAACCTATCGGTTAACAGCCGAGTGCTCCACCATTGAGCTACCGCGGAATACAGACCCGGCAACTTCCTACTCTCCCACAGAGCTTCCCCTGCAGTACCATCGGCCCTATGAAGCTTAACCATCGTGTTCGGAATGGAAACGGGTGTTACCTTCATGGCATTGCCACCGGATATTCTGGTTTTGAAAGAATTTTTGTTCTTTCAAAACTGCATACAGAATGATGTTAGTAAAGTCGTCATTTATTTGGTCAAGCCCTCGACCTATTAGTATCGGTCAGCTGAACACGTTGCCGTGCTTACACCTCCGACCTATCAACCTCGTGTTCTTCGAGGGGTCTTACTAGCTTACGCTATGGGAAATCTAATCTTGAGGTGGGCTTCACGCTTAGATGCTTTCAGCGTTTATCCCTTCCCGACATAGCTACCCAGCTGTGCTCCTGGCGGAACAACTGGTGCACCAGAGGTCAGTCCATCCCGGTCCTCTCGTACTAAGGACAGCTCCTCTCAAATTTCCTGCGCCCGTGGCGGATAGGGACCGAACTGTCTCACGACGTTCTGAACCCAGCTCGCGTGCCGCTTTAATGGGCGAACAGCCCAACCCTTGGGACCTACTTCAGCCCCAGGATGCGACGAGCCGACATCGAGGTGCCAAACCTCCCCGTCGATGTGGACTCTTGGGGGAGATCAGCCTGTTATCCCCGAGGTAGCTTTTATCCGTTGAGCGATGGCCCTCCCACGAGGTACCACCGGATCACTAAGTCCGACTTTCGTCCCTGCTCCACTTGTAGGTGTCGCAGTCAGGCTCCCTTATGCCTTTGCGCTCTTCGAACGATTTCCGACCGTTCTGAGGGAACCTTTGAGCGCCTCCGTTACTTTTTAGGAGGCGACCGCCCCAGTCAAACTGCCCGCCTAACAATGTCCCGTCACCAGCTTCATGGTGCCCGGTTAGAATTCCAGTACTGTCAGGGTGGTATCCCAAGGTTGACTCCACAGAGCCTGACGACCCTGTTTCCCAGTCTCCCACCTATCCTGTACAGACAATACCGAAACTCAATGCTAAGCTGCAGTAAAGCTCTACGGGGTCTTTCCGTCCAACCACGGGTAGCAAGCATCTTCACTTGCACTACAATTTCGCCGGATTTGCAGTTGAGACAGTGCCCAAGTCATTACGCCATTCGTGCGGGTCAGAACTTACCTGACAAGGAATTTCGCTACCTTAGGACCGTTATAGTTACGGCCGCCGTTTACTGGGGCTTAAGTTCATGCCTTCGCTTGCGCTAAGCAATCCCCTTAACCTTCCAGCACCGGGCAGGCGTCAGCCCCTATACATCAGCTTACGCTTTAGCAGAGACCTGTGTTTTTGCTAAACAGTTGCTTGGGCCTATTCTCTGCGGCCATGTCTCCATGGCACCCCTTCTCCCGAAGTTACGGGGTCAATTTGCCGAGTTCCTTAACTGCAATTCTTCCGCCAGCCTTAGGATTCTCTCCTCACCTACCTGTGTCGGTTTGCGGTACGGGTACTGTCTCTCTCCCTAGACGCTTTTCTTGGCAGCGTGGAATCATGTACTTCGGCCCCGTAGGGCCTTCCCCATCACACCTCAGCTTAATACAGGCGGATTTGCCTATCCTGTATACCTAAGTGCTTAGACCAGCATCCAATAGCTGGCACACACTATCCTCCTGCGTCACGCCATCGGTAATAACGATTAACAGCAGTATCGGAATATCAACCGATTGTCCATCACCTACGCCTTTCGGCCTCGGCTTAGGTCCCGACTAACCCTCAGCGGACGAGCCTTCCTGAGGAAACCTTAGGTTTTCGGCCAATGGGATTCTCACCCATTTCTCGCTACTTATGCCTACATTCTCACTCCTGTACAGTCCACCGCTCCTTACGGTACGACTTCAGCCCATACAGGACGCTCCCCTACCACTGACACTATTGTGTCAATCCGTAGCTTCGGTGATAGATTTTAGCCCCGGACATCTTCGGCGCGGGATCTCTCGACTAGTGAGCTATTACGCACTCTTTGAATGAGTGGCTGCTTCTAAGCCAACATCCTAGTTGTCTTAGAAATCCCACATCCTTTACCACTTAATCTATACTTGGGGACCTTAGCTGACGGTCTGGGCTTTTTCCCTTTTGACAATGGCACTTATCTGTCACTGTCTGACTGCCGGACTCATAGTATGCGGCATTCGGAGTTTGATAAGGTTCGGTAAGCTATACGCCCCCTAGCCCATTCAGTGCTCTACCTCCGCTACTCATATCCGACGCTAGCCCTAAAGCTATTTCGAGGAGAACCAGCTATCTCCGAGTTCGATTGGAATTTCTCCGCTATCCACAGCTCATCCCATGGTTTTTCAACACCAACGTGGTTCGGTCCTCCACGGAATTTTACTTCCGCTTCAACCTGGCCATGGATAGGTCACCCGGTTTCGGGTCTACGGCATGCAACTAGTCGCCCTATTAAGACTCGGTTTCCCTTCGGCTCCGTACCTTAAGTACTTAACCTCGCTACATACCGTAACTCGTAGGCTCGTTCTACAAAAAGCACGTCATCACACACATAAGGTGCTTTGACCGGTTGTAGGCACATGGTTTCAGATTCTATTTCACTCCCCTCCCGGGGTTCTTTTCACCTTTCCCTCACGGTACTTCTTCACTATCGGTCATCAGGTAGTATTTAGCCTTGGGAGGTGGTCCTCCCTGCTTCCCACAAGGTTTCACGTGTCTCGTGGTACTCTGGATCAGAACTGGCACTAAATGACTTTCACCTACAAGGCTGTTACTTTCTGTGGCCCAGCTTTCCAGCTGGCTTCGGTTAGTCATCTCCTGCATTTATTGTTCTGTCCGCAACCCCGGAAACAAGTTTCCGGTTTGGGCTCTTTCCTTTTCGCTCGCCGCTACTAAGAAAATCGATTTTTCTTTCTCTTCCTCCAGGTACTTAGATGTTTCAGTTCCCTGGGTTTACCCTCCATAACCTATGGATTCAGTTATGGATACATGGGGTTACCCATGTGAGTTTCCTCATTCGGAGATCTCCGGATCACTGGCTATGTGCGCCTACCCGAAGCTTATCGCAGCTTATCACGTCCTTCATCGGCTCCTGATGCCAAGGCATTCACCATGCGCCCTTTGTAGCTTGACCATATTCGCTCACATTAAGCTGCGTACTGCTTCGTCGCTTTCGTCACTACGGTACTCACGTACGGTTTTGTACGCTCCGTGCCTTCGTTCCTCGGCTCCTCGCATTACTTCGCTTACTGTTCGCTCTGACGTTATAATTTTTGACATTATAACATCAAGGTTCTAATTAGTTTACGGTTTTACAATTAATCTCAGCGAAATCATACATTGAATAAACAATTTATAATTTGCACTTTAAAAGATTGTAGTTATCTTTACTTACATCAGTTTCTGTATGCAGTTTTCAAAGAACAAAATGGTGGGCTTAAATGGACTCGAACCATCGACCTCACGCTTATCAGGCGTGCGCTCTAACCAGCTGAGCTATAAGCCCTTATGGTGGAGATAAAGAGATTCGAACTCTTGACCCCCTGCGTGCAAGGCAGGTGCTCTCCCAACTGAGCTATACCCCCATAAGACTTTTTGAAAGACTTGGTCTCTCAAAATTGGACAGAGAATTCAGTACTAGAATAAACCCAGCTTTGTGAATCGGTGCTTTTCCAAAGGAAAAGGCTTCCGATTAAGTTTCCTTAGAAAGGAGGTGATCCAGCCGCAGGTTCTCCTACGGCTACCTTGTTACGACTTCACCCCAATCGCTGACCCTACCTTCGGCCGCTGGCTCCTTGCGGTTACCTCACGGACTTCGGGTATTGCCAACTCTCATGGTGTGACGGGCGGTGTGTACAAGGCCCGGGAACGTATTCACCGCGACATTCTGATTCGCGATTACTAGCAACTCCGGCTTCATGCAGGCGAGTTTCAGCCTGCAATCCGAACTGGGACGAGTTTTAGAGTTTTGCTCCACCTCGCGGTCTTGCGTCTCTCTGTACTCGCCATTGTAGCACGTGTGTAGCCCTAGACATAAGGGGCATGATGATTTGACGTCATCCCCACCTTCCTCCCGGTTAACCCGGGCAGTCTCGCTAGAGTGCTCAACTTAATGGTAGCAACTAACAACAAGGGTTGCGCTCGTTGCGGGACTTAACCCAACATCTCACGACACGAGCTGACGACAACCATGCACCACCTGTCTTCCTGCCCCGAAGGGCTTCCCCGATTAAGGGTAATTCAGGAGATGTCAAGTCTAGGTAAGGTTCTTCGCGTTGCTTCGAATTAAACCACATGCTCCGCTGCTTGTGCGGGCCCCCGTCAATTCCTTTGAGTTTTAATCTTGCGACCGTACTCCCCAGGCGGGGTACTTATTGTGTTAACGGCGGCACAGGGGGAGTCGATACCCCCTACACCTAGTACCCATCGTTTACGGCGTGGACTACCAGGGTATCTAATCCTGTTTGCTCCCCACGCTTTCGAGCCTCAGTGTCAGTTACAGTCCAGAAAGTCGCCTTCGCCACTGGTGTTCTTCCTAATCTCTACGCATTTCACCGCTACACTAGGAATTCCACTTTCCTCTCCTGCACTCTAGACGCCCAGTTTCAAATGCAGTTCCCAGGTTGAGCCCGGGTATTTCACATCTGACTTAAGCATCCACCTACACTCCCTTTACGCCCAGTAAATCCGGACAACGCTCGCCACCTACGTATTACCGCGGCTGCTGGCACGTAGTTAGCCGTGGCTTCCTCCTCAGGTACCGTCATTATCGTCCCTGAAGACAGAGCTTTACAACCCGAAGGCCTTCATCACTCACGCGGCGTTGCTGCATCAGGGTTTCCCCCATTGTGCAATATTCCCCACTGCTGCCTCCCGTAGGAGTCTGGGCCGTGTCTCAGTCCCAATGTGGCCGATCACCCTCTCAGGTCGGCTACGCATCGTCGCCTTGGTGAGCCATTACCTCACCAACTAGCTAATGCGCCGCGGGCCCATCTCGAAGCGGATTTCTCCTTTAATCAGTTCATCATGCGATAAACCGATATTATGCGGTATTAATCTCCCTTTCGGGAGGCTATCCCCCTCTTCGAGGCAGGTTGCCCACGTGTTACTCACCCGTCCGCCGCTAGGAAACTCCCGAAGGAGCTTCCTCGCTCGACTTGCATGTGTTAGGCACGCCGCCAGCGTTCGTCCTGAGCCAGGATCAAACTCTCAATTTAAAAGTTTGATACTTCTCAAAATTACTTAAAAAAATTGCTGGTTTGTGTTTGTTCTAAACTTAGTTCTCTGTTCAATTTTCAAAGACCATTGCGGCTTGATTACCGACCGCTTGATTATATTATCATTTAAAGCTCTTTGTGTCAACAACTTTTTTACTACTTTTTGTTGACCAATTTTTCGCTTTAAATCCCATCGCTCTTGGCGACGGATATTATCTTATCACCTTTATTATCATCATAATTTCTATTGTGTCATAAATTAAGAGATTTATTCTCATATTCCTTTAAATTTATTCATTTTTCTTCTGTTTCTATATATAGATACACTAGGCAAGGTTTCTATGAGTTATAAGACAATTAGTAATATTACAACCTAAATTGGTATAAAAAAAGCAACCCACAAAGGATTGCTTTTATCAACTTAATTTAATAACACTACTTGATGTCCAGCAAAATTATGCTGCCATCTTTAAAAGCTATTATATAGATAGTCTTTAATTCTTACTATAAACTATTTACAATATCCCTGAAAGCTTCCCCTCTTTTTTCAAAGTTAGGAAACATATCAAAGCTAGCACAGGCTGGTGATAGAACAATACTGTCTCCTCTCTGAGAAATATCTAAGGATACCTTCACAGCCTCTTCAAGGTTTTCTGTTAGATATATAGGAATATTAATATTCTTTTCCTTGATTAATTTATCAAAGACATCTTTAATCTTATTCTTAGTAACTCCCAAGAGTACAAGGGCTTTAATCTGCTTATATCCTTTTTCTGCTAAAGGCTCGAAGGGGATATTTTTATCATAGCCTCCAGCAATGAGTATCACTGGCTTACTGAATACAGAGATTGTAGCTAAGGTTCTAGTGGGACTTGAGCCTATAGAGTCATTATAGAACTTAACGCCATTAAGCTCTCTAATAAGTTCATTTCTGTGAGCAACTCCTCTAAAGTTTTCTGCTACCATTTTCATGGTATCAGGAGAAACTTCTCCCTCTACAGCTAAGTAAGCAGCTAGATAGTTTTCTACATTATGGATACCCTTAATGACAATATCCTCTGCATCAATTACCTTCTTATTATTTATATATAGAGCTCCCTGCCTATAGCTACCTCCATCTTCAATAATTCTATTTGAGCTAAAGAATTTAACCCTTCCATTAGCTTCATCTGCAAGGGAAGCTGTAATAGCATTCTCCTTATTTAAGATAAGAAGACCTTCTTTATCCTGATACTTAAGAATATTTCTCTTAGCATCAATGTACTCCTCCATATCCTTATGCATATCAAGATGGTTAGGGGTAATATTAGTTACTACTGCAACCTCTATAGGAGAATTCATGGTCATGAGCTGAAAGCTTGAGAGCTCAAGAACTACCTTATCCTCCTCTTTCATCTCTTCAATCTTAGAAAATAAGGGTGTTCCTATATTTCCTCCTACCCAGGTTTTATACCCTTCTTCCTTCAGCAAATTATAAATTATGCTTGTAGTAGTAGTTTTACCATCACTGCCTGTAACTGCAAATATCTTACCAGGACAGTATCGCACAAATTCCTCCATCTCTGAGGTTATATAAGCTCCTCTTTCTTTTTCCTTTTGAAAGACAGGATTGTCTATCCTAAAGGAAGGACTCTTAAATATCACCTCATAGCCCTGGAGCTTTTCTAAATAGCTTTCCCCAAGAACCAGCTGTGCCCCTTTATCTCTTAATTCATTGGCGGTGTCTCCCAGCTGTTCCTCTGTCTTCTTATCAAAGGCGGTTACCTCTGCACCTAACTCTAGGAGAAAATTAATAAGAGGTATATTACTCACTCCAATACCAACAACAGCAGTATTCTTATCTTTTATAAAATCTTTAAATTCTTGAAATTTTCTTTTCATCAAAAGAACCTCCAAATACAAAAGAAAAACTCTTATATTAATCATATTTTCCTGTTCTTCGATAATTATAACATTTGACTGCTTATTATTCTACCAATAGATAAGGTATAATTATTCTATAGAATGATAGCTTTTAAGGACGGTGATAGAAAAATGTGCATTAAGGATGAAAACAAGTTTGACTTTGATAGGATTATTGACAGAATAAATACCTCCTCTATTAAATGGGACCTACTAGAAAATATTTATGGTGAAAAGGATTTACTCCCATTATGGGTGGCAGATATGGATTTCCCCTCCCCTAAGGAGGTTACTGCGGCCATTACAGAAAGGGCCAAGCATCCTATATATGGCTATACAGCAATCAGCGATGATTATTATAATGCAATAATTAGCTGGAATAAAAGACGCTATGGTTACGAAATTGAAAAGGACTGGATATTTCACTCTCCAGGGGTTGTTCCAGCTATAAACTGGCTTATACAGTGCCTTACAGAAAAAGGAGATAAAATCATAATACAGGAGCCCGTTTATCACCCCTTTAAGCACGGAATCGAAATTAATGAAAGAATCCCAGTTATAAATGAGCTTTCCTTTAAAGATGATTCTTATGAGATGAATTTAGAAGAGCTTCAAGGATTAATTGATGATAAAACAAAGGTTTTAATTTTATGCAATCCCCACAACCCTGTAGGGAGAGTATGGTCTAAAAGTGAGCTTATCGCCTTAGGAGAGCTCTGTTTAAAGCATGGAATAATAGTTATTGCTGATGAGATCCATGGAGATTTAATATATAAAAACTATAAGCATATACCCTTTGCTTCTATTTCTGAGGAGTTTTCTGATATATGCATTACCTGCAGCGCACCTACTAAAACCTTTAACCTTGCAGGATTACAATGCTCAAACATAATAATAAAGAATCCTGAGCTTAGAAAAAAACTTGCTGAATATCTAGATAAGCTTCATCTTCAGGGCCCCACCCCTTTAAGTATTGTTGGTGTACAGGCTGCTTATAATTACGGAGAGCCTTGGCTTGAAGCACTGCTTTCATATCTTGAGGATAACGTTAAATTTACCATGGGTTTTATAAAGGAAAATCTTCCCTCAGTAAAAGTCATCCCCCCACAAGGAACCTATCTTCTCTGGCTAGATTTCCGTGGGACTGGGCTAAATAGAGAAGAAATAAACGAGAGACTTCTAAAGAAAGCTAAGGTAGCATTGAATGACGGCTATATGTTTGGGAAACTGGGCTACGGCTTCCAAAGAATGAATATAGCTTGTCCTAAAACAATACTTAAGGAGGCTCTCACCAGAATAACCTTGGCTTTTCAAGAATAATAGAGCTATTCCATTTATATACAAAAATATTCTTAGAATCTTAATAGAAAAAGTGGATATGGTTTTCCACGTCCACTTTTTTTATATTTTGGGCTCAATTTATCTCCTGCTTATAGAGCCTCAATATATGATATTCTACTTCTTTTTATATCGTCTAAGTTCTCGTCTTCTTTTATAAGCTTCTTTTCTAAAGCTCCCTGCATTTTCTCCAGCTCTTTTTTAAAGCTTTTGCTTTTTTCAATGGTAGTACTTATTTGTCCTTTTTCATAAAAATCTACAAAAGAGTTTTCTGTAAAGAAGTCTGCCAACTCTAAAAATATATCAGGATTAATCCTTCCTCTTCCTTTATGGGAAATATCCTTTAAATCTCTAACCATTGTACCTAAGCTAATTTTAAGCAGCAGGGAAGAATTTCTAAGCTCTTTTATAGGAACTAATCTTTCTCTTTCAGTTTTCAGGCTATCAAGCTTATCAATGCTCTCGATGGCTTCAACAAAGCTCTCTAAAGGAATTGTTAGATGCTTTATCTCCATTAATAGTTCTTTAGTTTCTTTTATTAAGCACAAGCTTAAAGCTAGCTCCTCAGATAATCTCAATATTTCACTATTAACATGAACCTTACCCTTAGTAGTAAAAGCTTTCTTCTCCCTCATGAGCTCTTCATAGTCGTTATATACTCCTTCGAAGCCAGCTAAATGAGTTTTTAAACCATGGCTTTCCTTTTCTAAAAGGAGCAGCTCTTCCTTTTTCTCTTCCATTTTACATTTTATTTTAATATATTCTATCTCCGCCCTGGTTAATTGCCCTTCCTCTGAAAATAAAAGAGTATAAATAAGTGAACTTATTGATAGTCTTCTCAAATGCTCTATTTGATCCTCATCTTTTACTTCTTGAATATCGAGAGTCTGCAGTACATCTCTGCTTCTACTTATCCTCTCTTCTATATCCCTAAGCTTAGCCATGAGTCTTTCACACTCTCTCTTCTTTCTTACAGTGTCTTCAAGCCTTAAGTTTAGGTCTATAAACATCTCCATCCTCCTCTTAGTCAGTTCCTTTGTAATACAGCAGCATGCAGCATCTATTCTTATTACTTAAAGAATAGATTGTGGTCAACTAATTATTATAGTAAATATTACTTATTATCATAGATACTATTATAATTATAAATACCCCACAATGGGATTTCAAACTATTATAGAGCTCCAAGGCTAAATTTACAGATAGTTAATATTATCCCACAGTATATAATATTGATTATTATTTTCAATTAACTTATAATAAACTTAACGATTAAGAGATATACTAAGCTTATACAAATAAAGCTTATCTCTTTACCATGGTTAATTCACACATATAATATTCAAAATTTTTCGAGATTGAATGGAGGTTTTTTAATAATGACACATGTATTACCAGAATTAAAATATGATTATAATGCTTTGGAGCCATATATAGATGGACTTACAATGACAATCCATCATTCAAAGCATCATCAAGCTTATGTTAATAATTTAAATGCAGCTCTAGAAAAATATCCAGAGCATGCTTCAAAGGATGTAGTTGAATTACTCACAAATCTTGATTCTCTACCAGAAGATATAAGATTAGCAGTTGTAAATAACGGTGGAGGTCACTATAACCACAGCTTATTCTGGAATATGCTTGCTCCAAATGCAGGAGGCACTCCTACAGGAAAGGTTGCAGAAGCAATCAACAATAAATTTGGAAGCTTCGAGAAATTCAAGGAAGTATTCGAAAAATCCGCAGCTACTAGATTCGGTAGCGGATGGGCATGGCTAGTAGTTACTCCTAACAAGGAAGTAGAGATTATGTCGACACCTAACCAAAACAATCCTATATCAGAAGGATTCATTCCAATATTAGGCTTAGATGTTTGGGAACATGCATATTACCTCAAATATCAAAACAAGAGACCAGAATATATTTCAAGCTTCTGGAATGTTGTAAATTGGTCTGAAGTTGAAAGACTTTATCAGGAAGCTGTAAGCAAATAATTCTCCCTTAATAAATAAGTTAAAGGCTATAGAGCACTGCTCTATAGCCTTTGTTTATATCTTAAATATTTTAACAGCTATTTTTTATTTTTTCTCTCTTCTAATAGCTCTTTTATATTCTTTTTATGCCTTATTGTCATTATCAATGCAGAAGCTATGCAGGCATAAATCACAGGACTTGGTAACGATAATAATATCGCAGCTAAAGCAATAGTTACTCCTAAAAGAATAGACCTTACAGCAACAACAGGAATAGCCTTCTTCAAGAGAGTATGAACCATTATTCCAAGGAATACAGGTATAGGAGCTATAAATATAAATGCTCCCAGAGTAGTATTAACTCCCTTACCTCCCCTAAAGCCTAAAAAGGGTGTATAGTTATGGCCTAATACTGCTGCAATGGCTACTAAGGACAAAAAAGAGTATATATCTATAGGTAGCTTATTATTTAAACAGATAACTATAGCAATAATCATCGGGATAATACCCTTGCTAATATCTATTACTTGAGTTATAGTTGCAGCCTTAGACCCCGCTACTCTCTTTACATTGGTAGAGCCTATATTACCACTACCCTTAGTTCGAATATCAAAGCCATGGTACTTTTTTACGATTATATAGCCGGAAGGAAATGAGCCAATTAAAAATGACAGCAGCACCATTATATAAACAAGCCACATACTTTAACCTCCTATGTTTAATAGTTAAATTATATCATAAAAGTTCCATATAAGTTTTGAACATTTTATTTTAAAATTTAAGACTATCTGCTATATATCCTTCTAATTCCTCAATCTTAATTCTTATCTGCTCCATAGAATCCCTGTGTCTAACAGTTACTGTTTCATCCTCTAGAGTATCAAAATCTATAGTTATGCAGAATGGTGTACCTATCTCATCCTGTCTTCTATATCTCTTACCTATAGAGCCTGCTTCATCATATTCTACATTAAAGCTTTTACTAAGGTTATTAAATACATCTAAGGCTTTATCTGAAAGCTTCTTAGAAAGAGGCAGAACAGCAGCCTTGTATGGAGCCAATGCTGGATGTAGGTGCATAACTGTTCTAACATCTCCTCCATCTAGCTCCTCTTCGTCATAAGCATCGCACAAGAAGGCTAAAGCAACTCTGTCAGCACCAAGGGAAGGCTCTATGCAGTAAGGTATATACTTTTCGTTAGTTACTGGATCTAGATAGTTCATATCTGTACCTGAATGCTCAGAATGCTTTTTCAGGTCATAATCAGTTCTATCGGCTATACCCCAAAGCTCTCCCCAACCAAATGGGAATAGGAATTCTATATCTGAGGTAGCATTAGAATAGAAGGAAAGCTCCTCCTGACTATGATCTCTTATCCTTAAGCTATCCTTATTCATCTTTAAGCTTAGTAAGAAATTAACGCAGTAATCCTTCCAATAGCTAAACCATTCTAAATCTGTTCCTGGCTTGCAGAAAAATTCAAGCTCCATCTGCTCAAACTCTCTTGTTCTGAAGGTAAAATTACCTGGAGTTATTTCATTTCTGAAGGATTTTCCTATCTGACCTATACCAAAGGGAACTTTTTTTCTGGAGGTTCTTTGGACATTCTTAAAGTTAACAAAGATACCTTGAGCAGTCTCTGGTCTTAAATAAAGCTCTGATTTTGCATCCTCTGTAACTCCCTGGAAGGTCTTAAACATAAGATTAAATTTTCTTATATCAGTAAAATTCTTCTTACCACATTTAGGACAATGAATATCATGGTCCTCAATATAGCTCTTGAGCTCTTCGTTGCTCCAGCCATCAGCACTAGCAACCTCTGCTCCCTGTTCTGTCATATGATCCTCTACAAGCTTATCAGCCCTAAATCTAGCCTTACATTCCTTACAGTCCATTAGAGGATCTGAGAAGCCACCTACATGACCTGAGGCTACCCAAACCTCATTATTCATGAGGATAGCACAGTCTACACCAACATTATATGGGCTTTCCTGGATGAACTTTTTCCACCAAGCCTTTTTAATATTATTTTTAAATTCAACACCTAAAGGACCATAATCCCATGAATTAGCAAGACCTCCATAGATATCTGAGCCTGGAAATACATATCCTCTATTCTTACATAACGCAACTATCTTTTCCATAGTTTTTTCCACTGCCATGTATATTCCTCCTTGTTTTTAATAATATAATCAATACAAAAATAAAAAGCCTTACCTTAAAGGGACGAAAATTTCCGCGGTTCCACCCTTCTTAGCAAAAGCTCAGCTCTTAAAATACTATGCTCAAAAGCTCCCTTCAGTTTAAACCTTTAATGACTCGCACCAAACATCATCTCTCTATAAAAGCTTTAAACCTACTCTTCTTTCTCATCGCACCTATTAATTTATACTACTAATTCTATCAAAATAATCTTTCCTGTCAATATAATTTACTAGAAATAAGTAATAATTTACTCTAGAGTAACCAAAGGCTATTTTGAATCATACTAAAAATATTAAAGCCCTGCTTCATTAAAAATGAAGCAGGGAGTAGATTAAATATTTTTTTCTTCAAAGGATATCTCCAGATTAGATATATTGTGAACAAGCCTTCTCATGGTTATTCCTGCCGTTTCCAGCATCAACCTTGAAGCCTTAGTATTATCTGTATCGTGATACTTATCAGAAAGGTAAACCACTTCTTTAATACCTGATTGAATTATTGCTTTGGCACACTCATTACAGGGAAACAAGGCAGTGTATATTCTACAGCCTTCTAGATCTATACCAATATTATTCAGGATTGCATTGAGCTCTGCATGGCAAACAAAGGGATATTTAGTGCCTAAGAAATCGCCTTCACATTCCCAGGGAAAGGAATCATCGGAGCAGCCTACAGGAAGACCATTATAGCCAACCCCTACTATTTTGTTTCTCTGATTAACAATACAAGCACCCACCTGCGTTCTAGGGTCTTTGCTTCTCTGTGCTGATAATAGAGCTATCCCCATAAAATATTCATCCCAAGAAATATAGTCCTTTCTTCCACTCATAACTTTTGCCCCCTTTTATTACAAAGTAGTTTTATTTCACACTTAATATAATTCTTTACAATTACATTCTAATGTAAAACAAGCAGTATATTCAATGACAAAAACTTCCAATAATATTTTTAGTGTTTTTCTTTAATTATACCTGAGCGATAAGCAGATAAGAGCTCCATTAAATCCTTTATCTGATTCTTAAGTAAAGCTCCAACATCTGTATCCCCTACCCTCTTCCTCTCAACATTTTTTTCTAATACAATACGGGTAGATATTATATCTGTTTCTTCTTTAATAGCCGCTTCCATAGATTTAAATGGCTGATGAGAAACTAGCTGCAGTCCAAAGGAATTAAATATTAAGGTATAGCCAGCAAGGCCTGTCTTCTTTTGATATGGCTTAGAGAAGCCTCCGTCAATAACTAATAGTTTTCCCCCTGCCTTAATAGGACTTTCTCCCTTTTTTCTTTCTACAGGCATATGTCCATTTATTATATGGGCATCAGGAGAATCTATATTAAATTCCTTTAATACTCTTATACAGAACTCTTCGCTATCTCTATATTTGTAATAAGCATTTTTCTTTTCCTTATGAGCTTCCTTATCCTCTACAAAGTACCTTTCAAAGGTAGTCATTTTATTTTTTCCAAAAAGAGGAGAATGCTTTCCTGTCCAAAGATACCATAAAATATCCTGTCCATAGCGTTTTCTTTCCTTGTTTTTTGTAAAATATCCCTCTCTTCCTACCCTCTCCAGCTCATCTAAAAGAGCCTTGCCTCTTAGCTCTTTATCATATACCCTTAAGGCTGAAAAGCTTCCATCCTCTTCTATTGGTATACATGCATGGAATAAAAGATTAGAATTAAAAGCTAAATACATGCTTCCGCGAGAGAATAAGAAGTCACAGTGGCTTCTAAGCTTCTCACTATTAATGAAGGAATACTGTAGCTTTTCTATCACATCATACTCCTCCTGGGTAAGGGCGTAAGGATTTTTCATATCAATAGTAGGGAAATTTTTATCCTTTAAAGGATATACCTTTCCTTCCACAGTGATACTTCCTTCTTCAAGGTTCATATCATTTAAGAGAAGCCTGTGATTCATATTAAACTCAGGACGTCTTTTTATGACCTCTCCTTCCAGCTTAAATTGGATAATAGATATAGCCTTATGCATCCTTGCTATAAACTTTTCTTCCTTATTGCTATAACAATCCTTTATATCAGGAATTGGCTTAAAGCATTCGCAAGGATCATCCCCATAGGTTTCCATGGAAAACGTTGCCAAAGGAAGCAAATTTATGCCATAGCCATCCTCTAAGGTATCCATGTTTCCATATCTTAAGCATATTCTAATGGCATTAGCAATACATACCTTGGATCCTGCTGCTGCTCCCATCCAAAGAATGTCATGATTTCCCCACTGAATATCCAAAGAATGATGGGTCATGAGCTTATCCATTATAATATGAGCTCCTGGCCCTCTATCGTATATATCCCCTATGATATGAAGCCTATCTACTACAAGCCTCTGAATCAAATTAGATAGAGCTATGATAAACTCCCTTGCCTGATTGATAGAGATTATACAGTTGATAATTTCATCATAGTAGTCCTGCTTATTGTATACGGCCCTGCTTTCATGTAGCAGCTCTTCTAATATATAGCTGAATTCCTTAGGAAGAGCCTTCCTAACCTTGGACCTGGTATATTTTGTGGAGCAATATCTACATATTTCTATGAGCCTATATAAAGTAATCTTGTACCAATCTTCTATATTAGCTTCATTTCTTTCGATTATGTCAAGCTTCTGCTCAGGATAATATATTAAAGTAGCAAGAGCTTTTATTTCTTCCTGGCTTAATATATTGCTGAACCTGTCCTCAATTTTCCTTTTCACTACTCCTGAAGCATTTTTCATAACATGAACAAAGGCTTCATACTCCCCATGGATATCTGTTAAAAAATGTTCTGTCCCCTTAGGTAGATTAAGTATTGCCTGCAAATTAATTATTTCAGTGCTTGCATCACTGATTGTAGGATATCTCTCAGCCAATAGCTTAAGATATTTAAGATTCCTCATAATCTCCTCTTCCATTATCTCGTTACTATCCACGATATTTTCCCCCTGTTTATTACTCATTAATATACTATATAGTATACTATATATTTTAAATTTATAGGCAATATTGTATCAAAATTTGCTAAATTAAGCGAAATTAGCTCAATAATGAATAAAAGGTACATTCCAAAAGAGTATGTACCTAGCCAGTATTTCCTTCAATAAATATTTTTCTAGTAATAAAATTATATACCATGACAATAAAGGCTGCTATAATCTTGGCCCATAGATAATTTATATTTATCCCTTCTACGGTTAAATATAAGATCATCTGATTTAGAATAAGTCCCATAAGGCTAAGAGCTAAAAAAATCAACGCTCCACTAAAGCCTTTCTCTTTTCCACCTCTAAATACCCAATTGAGGCTCAGAATATAATTAAAAGCTAGAGCGCCTATAAAAGCTATTGCTGCTGATATCAAATAATGTATTCCTATAATCTCCGTAAAGAGATACAGAAGAAAAAGGTCTATAAGAAAGGCCGTACCTCCCACAAGTAAAAATCTAAATATTTCACTCAGGAGTCTTTTCATTTTTCATCCTGAGTAGATTCAAATATAATTCATAAATCTGCTTATGCTTTTTGCTTATTACTTGAAGAATTATACCAGCTATCCAGAGCAAAATAGATATAGTCAAAAATACTCCTGACGCCACAAGGCTAGGAAACCTAGGAACTAAACCTATCGTAAGATATTCAATCACTACCGGAGCTCCTAGTAATAGAGAAATAGCAAGAATAAAAATACTTGAGATATTAAAGAATACTGAAGGTCTATACTCTTTAAAGAGTACCGCTATGGTTTTAATTACCTTATAACCGTCACTCATGGTATTCAGCTTTGATACGCTGCCTTCAGGTCTATCTCTATAATCTATAGGAATTTCTATTATTCTGAAATTTTTATCCACCGCATGGATTGTCATTTCCGTCTCAATCTCAAAGCCTCTAGACAAAACAGGAAAACCTTTGGCAAACTCGTAGCTGAAGGCTCTATAGCCGGTCATTATATCCTTTATATCATTATGAAAAAGCTTATTTATAAGTAATCTAACCAGTCTATTTCCTGTATTGTGAAAAGGCCTTTTATTCTCTGTAAAATAAGTTGAGGATAATCTATCTCCTATGACCATGTCTGCTTGCTTTGTAAGAATTAGCTCACACATTTCTTTTCCATACTCTGCAGGGTAGGTATCATCTCCATCAATCATCAAGTAACATTCTGCATCAATCTGTCTCAACATGCTTCTGATAACATTTCCCTTACCCTGCCTATATTCATGACAAACTACTGCACCAGCTTTTTCTGCAAGCTCTACAGAATTATCTCTGGAATTATTATCATAGACATAAATAACTGACTCAGGAAGTACTCTCTTAAAATCCTGAACTACCTTTTCAATGGTTTTGCATTCATTATAGCAGGGAATTAATACAGCAATTTTATTATTCTTCATTGGTTACCCCTCCATCTTGGCAGAATATAAAAATAAACTTATCATTAAAGGCATTGAAAAAATATAAGGTAGAGAATATCTAAAATACGCGTTCACCGGGGAGGCTATACAAATTAGTATCAAAACTAAAGCAGGAGATAAAAAAATAAGCTCACTAAGCTTCCTCCTGTATATCAGATAACCAGCGCCAGTAAATATAAGCCATACATTAAAAGCAATATTCACCATTAGTCCTATCACTGGAATATACGGGAAGGCTACTGCAAATAAGCTCAAGCTCTTTCTTAATCCGAAAAGATTATTATAATGATAGTCAAAGCCGTCGTGAGCTAACCTATCATCAAATCTATAATATACATACCAGTTGGTCTTACCGGGGTAAAAATACCCATAGGTATTATTCATAGTAGCCTCTATATATACCCCAGGATGCTTTATTAATCCACGAGCCCAGACCTTAAAGTAATTAATTAACTCCTCCTTCTGAGCATACTTATTAAACTCTCCCTTTACAGGATCTGATATTTCCGGCTTATATCTCTCACCCAAGGTTTCTATATTTAAAAGCTTATCTATAGCTCTTATCTCCTGTTCTGTAAGTTCATCCTCATACTTTAAAACATACCGTGCAGTCTGCTGAAAAGGAATGGATAGAGCTTCTCTTATGCTTCCAGGAGTAATCCTTAAGGCTGGTAATAGTAGCTTTGAATAGCCACCATATATTAAAAGAGTCGATAAAAAAATAATTCCAAGCTGTCTCCTATAAGCTTTTGATTTATATATAGCAAAGGGAAGGGTCAGAAGAATTACATGAATACCATTATTCCTAAATAAGGTTATCAATATTATTAAGAGCATGTAAAATCCTATCCTTCTATGGGTCATGACCTCTCCTTCTTTAGCTTTTACCACAGTGAATAAAAATATTATATATAAAATAATAAGAGCTCCAAAGATGACATCCTTCACTGCAGACATAGCATATAAAGGGAAGACTGGTACAAGGGAATAAGCTAATAAAAAAGCTATCCTTAGCTTTATAGGTAGCTTTAGCTCTCTCATATAATATATGGTGTAAGCAAAAACAGCGGACAATGTTCCTACCTGTAAAATACTATAGATGAATAAGCCAAGATTTATAGAACCCAGTAAATAACCTACCTTAGCCATCCCCCCTAGAATAAATGTATGAAGCACTGGATGGTGATTAGTTATCACCACTCCTTCATCCAGCAAAACTACGTATTCAGAATAATAATTTGGTATTCCAAAAAACTGCCTTATCTGATTACTGGGATCTGGGGATAGTATGGAAGGATAAAAGGCTATTATGTAGGGAAGCCAGCATAGAAGAATTATAATAAGACTTAATATAAAGGAATGATTGTTGAAGACAATCAAAAATTTATTACTTTCATATGGCTTATCTACTTTAATTCCTTTGTCTATATATTTGTAGAGCTTTTTTAGGGTAAAACGAAATACCAAGAAAAAGCTAATAAAAATTAATCCAGAAGCAGCAAGCCTTACTGGTGTACCCAAGACTAAATCCCAGCTGTTTGTTCTGCGAAAAGACTCTCCCATAACCATAAAAAAAGAAAAGAATAAACTGAGGATGGCTATGAATAAAGGTTCTTTTTTCTTTCTATGTATTTCTCCCACCTCCTTAGTATAATTACCTCAGCATTATTCTATCCTCTACAGTGTGCTAGATTAAGAAATTTCTAGGTTCTCTTATGTATCAATGCATATCTACATAATAATATATGCAAATTAAGATATTGTAACTTATTTCTTTCAATATCTTTAGAAAGTATTAACTTTCCCTTATATGCTAGGATACTCACAAAGAATTACTTATATACTGATATGAAGCTGTGCACTGTATATAGGAAGGTATCTTTATAGAATCCTTTCACAAATATAAGTTATAAAGTAAGATATCTTTCTATTGCCACAGCCATGAGGGGGTAGTATCATAAGCATATGAATAAGTAGGGGGGTACTGCATTATGGGGCATACTATATTAATTATATATATTGCAATAATCAATCTTTATGGCATTCTTATAATGTATCTAGATAAAAAAAGGTCAATAAAAGGTCAGTGGAGGATTCCAGAATCAAGATTTTTTATAACTGCTCTTCTTTTAGGTTCATTAGGTATCTTATTAGGTATGAAGCTATTTCGTCATAAAACAAAGCATTGGTATTTTAAGTATGGAATACCAGCTATAATGGTAGTACAGATAACACTTTATTTTTTCTTAAAAAACAACAATTGGCTATAAAAAGTCCCCAGTATAACAACACTTCTGTTATACTGGGGATTTATATAAATTTCTCATATTAAAATTTGTGCTTTTTCTTTTAGATAACCTATACCAAAAGGACCATCAAAGAGCTTGTCTAGGGTAGATTGTAGCTTAATCTCACTGGACCAGCCAAATATTGTGATAGTCATTAGGATATTTTTTATTCTCTTAAAAAAGAGCAAGTTTTATCACAATCAATTCCTATCTCCAAAAATAATATTTCGTATTTTTTCAAAACCTACCTTAGGTTTGCGCTGATATGTAAGAAGACCGTTTATCTCCTGTTCCACATCAGTCAACTGTGTATAGCAGAATCCTTGTACAATCTCAGAAGTAAGCAATGGTGAAATAACATCACTTAACCTCTGTAAAAAATCTTCCTCATCCACCGCATTGGAATAACCCCAACCGTCATTTCCATCCTTATGATAAGAAATACCACCAAACTCACTAATGATAATAGGCTTATTACGAACTGCTTTTCCAGACACATAGAGGGGCCTGCCTGCTGGTTGTTCCTGTAATATCTTCTCTTCAGTTGTATAGCGCTTTGTAAGCACACCTCGTCTTGCCTCATAATCGTGAATAGTTAATAAATCACCTTCTACATGCTCCCATCCATCATTATCACTTACTGGTCGTGTCGTATCAAGTGCTTTAGTCATTGCGTACATTGCTTTACAGAAATTCTGTTCTTTTTCATTCTGCATTATTTCCAGTACTCCCCAAGATTCATTTAACGGGGCCCACACCACAATACATGGATGATTATAATCTCTAAGGACCGCATCCTGCCATTCCTGCATCATGCTAGTAGCAAGGCGCCTGGAATAGGCATAGCCTGCTCCGATTTCTCCCCATACGAGCAAACCAAGACGATCTGCATGATATAAGAATCTTGGGTCTTCTACCTTCTGATGCTTGCGTACACCATTAAAACCCATTTCCTTAACCATTTTTATATCTTCCACAAAAGACTCATCAGATGGTGCTGTCAATATGCCATCTGGCCAATATCCCTGATCAAGAATCAGCTTTTGAAAGTATGGGCGGTTATTTAATAAAAATTTCCCATTCTCTATGGATATCTTCCTCATTCCAAAATAGGACTTAACTTGATCTACTTCTCTCTCCTTTTCTTTCAGCCGGAATGTAACATCAAATAACCGTGGATTTTCCGGTGTCCAAGCAAGATCTTCAGTGATGTTCCAGCAGCCCAAGACTGCTTCATCTATATTTAAGGTAAAATTACCATTTTTGTTCTGAGGATAGAGAAGCATCTTTGAGACAAGGGAATCATTATAGGCAATTACTGCTTCTAGGGTACATTCTCCACAGTGATTTAATTCATATTCAAACTTAACTGCCTTTTCATCAAAGAGAGGTGTAATAAACACCTGCTTAATATATATGTCTGAAACAGGCTCCAGCCATACACTCTGCCATATACCTGTGGATGGTGTATAGAATATGCTCTCTGACTTCTCCTTCCAAAATTGCTTCCCTCTTGGTATATCGAGATCTTTATGAAAATCTTTGACTAGGACCTTCAGTTCGTTCTGTCCCTCAAGTAAAAGTTCCGTAATATTCACTGAAAACCCGGTTTGTCCTCCCACATGCTTTTCAGCAAGATGCTGATTCACCAGCACCTTACACTCATAGTCAACTGCTCCAAAGTGTAAAATAATCTGCTTATTCTTCCAGCTATCGGGTATTGAAAAGAAACGCCTGTAGCAGATATTTTCATGAAACTCCTTTTCTTCAATTCCAGACAATCGGGACTCATATACAAACGGTACATTGATTTTTCGATCATAGTCCTCTTTATCAAAAGAAAAATCCCAAGTACCATTCAGAGTCATCCACTCTTCCCTTTGAAACTGAGGGCGTGGATATTCTTCTCTAAAGTTATAGCTCATATGGTTTCTCCTAACTATTTATTATTGTATTCTGCGGAAAGTATCACATTTAGTTTATCCAGTGTTACTGATCCATTCTTTGCCCATATTCCCATACGTCCATGCAGTAGTGGCCTCAAATCCTTAACTTCAATTCTAGGATTTTCCTCATGATTTATAAAAACACGAATCCATGTATCTTTCATCTCTATGGATACCTTACAGGAGCTTTCCATATCCAATTCATAAGGACATGTGGCAAGTATATTTTCATCATATTGATGTCTAGCAACCTCAATTTCTTTTCCAGTAAAAGCAATGGAATAGCCAAAAAAGAAATGTACTCCTAATACAGAATCCTCTCCCTCTCCTCCTTCGGAAGGTTCTGTTACTTTTATTAGCAACCCCGCTTTACCACATTCATCATTCACATAAGCCTTAAGATTAGCTATTATTTTGAAATCTCCACTTAAGGGATCTCCAATGAGTTTTTTCCCATAATGCTCTACTGTAATTGGTAAGGCAAGATTTTCATTCTGTTGCTCTTCAGATATTTCGGTGAAATAAATATTTTTTACTGCTAACTCACCGTATTCCCCAATAATTTCAAGACTATGAATACCTTCATGCAAATATAAAACATTTATACATATGTCCTTTTTTTCAATGGAATTATCCATTCTTAGACCATCTAGGATAATACTAGCCCTCCCTGATTTTTCAGAGGCATCGCTTATGATGTAAATTTTATACTCAGCATCCTTATCCACCCAAAGCTGATATTTTGAATTATCACCTTCGCGTAATAACACGTCTCCATGGAAGGTTTTCTGATGTATCCCTTCACCAAATACCGGATAATGGAGACAATCTTTCACAATTTGATTTTGCATCTCTTCTGTACCGGAAACTGCTTCTGTTATTGCAGTATAACCGCATGCAACACTTCCTGCTTCTGAAAAATATCCAATTCTGACTTTTTCAAAATAAATTTCTTCATGTATAAGTTGTTTTCTATTATCTACAAAGATAATCAATCCAGATTTACTATATTCAATACGTACACAATGCAAGCTATGAAAGTCATAATTTTCTGGCAGCCTAGAGTATGCCAACAACATTTCCTGATCTTTTTTATTATTCCATAACTGTAAGGTATGATTGTTCTTATTAAATTGGATTTTATAAATACTATCCTCTAATTTTCCAACAACGATTCCAAAACTTCCATTCTGGCAGTTCTGTTTTAACTTGATATTGAATTCTACAGTAAAATCATCTGAAAAAATTTGTTCTGACAGCACCAAAAAACTATTATTTACTGAAACATATAAATCATTTTCATGATTCCATGAACCAGTCACAAACTTCCATGTTAAGGTTTCATTATCCTCTGCTGGATAAGAATATGTGGGCATAGCTGGTGCAATTTGCTCTATTCTTGTAGGTCCAATAATCTGTGTTACTTTTCCATACCATAACTGTCTATCAATATTAAGGTCTCTTGTCCTATCCCCATTCATATTATGATAAACAATATAATGTGAAACTAAATCTGGTCCTAGAACAGTACTACTGTGACCAAGACCTATCCCATCTCCATTGGTGTGTATTATAATAGGATTGTTCTTTTCATCTACATAATCCCTCAGCGGATGTTTACTCCACGCAGCATTAATTCGATAGCCATCGCTCAAATAATGATTGCCGGTATAAGTCATATAATAAATACCATTTTGTTTACATATAAAAGGACCTTCTGTCCAACCTTCCATGTATGCACCTGTTAATACAGGCTCTCCAAACTCTGTTGGAGACTTCATCTCACATCCCCATATCCCTTCATCACCTGCCCAATAGAAATACCATTTCCCATCATCATCAATAAAAACCGAACCATCAATAGAATGTCCGATATTATCGCTGACTTTTCTAAAGGGACCTGTAGGAGCATCACTTTCTAGTATATAATGTCCGTAGCCCGAGGGAGAGGTGTATAGGTAAAACTTTCCATTTGAATATACTACTTCTGGTGCAAAGGGAACAAGCCCTTGGAATGTATCCTCAGTTATTGTCGGCCCTTCCAATACCCAGTCTATGAGATTATTAGAACTAAAACACCTTATATCTGGGTTAGTTGCATACAAATAATATCTTCCATTATACCTGAGCACAAAGGGATCAGCATAATCTCCTTTTCTTGCTATTGGATTTTTATATTTTTTTATCATCTATTTCCCTCCATCAGTCCTTTAATCCAGACATCGCAAATGAATTTGTAAAATATTTCTGGCAGAAAATAAATAAAATCAGCACTGGCAGAATCGCAATCAAAGAGCCTGCCATGATAAGTGGTATATCTGTTTGAGTTTCATGATAAGAATTCAACATAGCAATCACAACCTGTATTGTCCGCTTTCGGCTATCATTGATAAACACCATAGGTCCAAAATAATCATTCCAAGTTGCCATAAATATCATTATTACCTGTCCCACAATTGCTGGTTTACATAGTGGTAAAAAAATTCGGTAATATATTTTAAAATAGCCACAACCATCTATTTTTGCAGCTTCTAGAAGACTGGTAGGAAGCCCTGTCATGTATTGTCTTAAAAAGAAAATCATAGATACATTTCCCAATGCTCCAGGGATAATTAATGGTAACAGTGTATTTAGCCAATTAATTTTTGCATAAATAATATATTGAGGAACTAATAGAACTACAAAAGGAATCATCATTGTTGACAGTATACATATAAATAATGCTTTTTTAAAAGGAAACTCCAATTTAGCAAATGCAAATGCCGCCATAGTAGAAGAAAAGGTTCCAAATACCACAACACAGACTGACACTAAGATAGTATTTTTTATACCATTCAATAATTCAGTTTTTGTCCATATATCCACAAAATTTCTCCAATCTATTGGGTCAGGTATCCATTGTGGTGGTATCTGATAAACGTTATTTGCCTCTTTTAGAGATGTAGATATCATCCATATAAACGGGAGAATCATAGCTGCTCCACCAATCAACATAATTAAAAATGCAATTATTCGAGCTGGCTTAGTTTTTGGTTTATTTTTTTCCATCCTCTATTCTCCTTCATATACCCATTTATTCGATAACTTAAACTGCAATAATGTTAATATAAATATCATTCCTCCGAATACAAGTGCTGTTGCAGAGGCATACCCCATCTGGCTATAGTTAAAGGCTTTCTGCCATATATAATATACTACTGTGGCAACCCCATAATTACGACCTCCATCACTCGTGAATAAATCCACTTCAATAAATGTCTGCAGTGATCCTATCATATTAACTGTAAACAGATAAAAAATTATAGGTGTAAGCAGTGGTAAGGTTATTCTAAAAAACTGCTGCACCCCATTTGCACCATCAATCCTCGCTGCTTCATAATAAGACTCAGGGATATTGTTAAGACTAGAGAGAAAATAAATAGCTGTGATACCAATCATCTTCCATGCAATCATAATAACAATCATTCTCTTAGTCCAAACAGGATCTCCCATCCAATTTGGTCCTTCAATTCCAAATAGCTCTAAGGCTTGATTTATAAGACCAAATTCAGCATTAAATAGCCACTTCCAAAGGAGTACCAATGCCACAATAGAGGAAATATATGGCAAATAATATATTACTCGAAACACCTTATTACCTTTAATATTCTTATGACATGCCTGTGCAAAGAGCAAACCAAATGTCATATAAACGGGAATAGGAAGCATCATATAAAAAGTATTTTTCACCGCGATCCAAAACTTATCATCATTGAATAGTTTTACAAAATTGTCAATGCCCACAAAAGTTCTTTTGGGAAACAATACATTCCAATCAGTCATAGATGCTGCAATACATAAGGCAAGGGGCACACAAAATAAACAGACAAAATTGATTACTGCCGGTGTCACAAATAATAATCCTGCGATTCTTTCCTTTCGCTTAAGGCTTTTTTTTAACATTCAATCACCACTCCCGTATTAAGCATTTACCACATAGATTAGCTGGATAATTATCCAGCTAATCTATGTGCTTCTTACTATTTAAGTGCCTTATGCTGTTCCAAACTCTCATTCAACAGATTCTGTACTTTCTCTGCCACTGAATCGCAATATTCCTGTGCTGATATCTCTCCATCATATACGGAATTAATTCCAGAGTTAAATTCGTTCCACCATTCTTGGTTAAATGTCTTTGACTGGGTAGCAAGTCTACCATATTGTTCTAAAACATTTAAAAATGCCTTTTTATTTTCCGGAGACTTATCCATATCCATATACTCTCCATAAGCCATATCCTTCAATGTAGGAACAGACATGCCTGTAGTATAGCTAGTACGCTGCGCTTCTTCATTAAATGCTAAGAATGCAGCTAGATTGCAAGCAGCTTCTAAATTTTCACTTTTTGGTGAAACAGCAAGTCCAGCACTTCCAAACCATACAGCCTTTTCTCCAGTATTTGGACTTACTGGCCAGTCCATCAAATCCCACTCAAAGTCAGTATTATTCCACAAATCCGCAGTTGCCCATGAACCTACCCCCATCATACCAAGCTTTCCCTGCATAAAACGGTCATAGCTACTTAAGGATTCTTCCTCTGCAGAAGACGGTGCCACATGATATTTACTACGCAAATCTGCTACAAACTGAAATGCCTCAACAAACTTTGGATCTGTAAAAGCAACCTCTGTAGTAGAGTCATCAAGCCAATCTGCCCCATTAGACCATACTGCAGACTCCATAGAATACATTGCAGTTCCGTATACGTCCCCATTGGTCAGCTTCTTTGCCGCTTCTAGATAATCGTTCCAATCCCAAGGATCTTCTTCTGTAGGAGGAATAACACCAGCTTCTTCAAATAAATCTTTATTATATACAATGGAGAAAGCGCTTACATCCTTAGGCAGCGCATAAATCTGTCCAGTACCTAGACCAGTTCCATCATACTTATAAATATTAACTGCATTTTCCCATATGTTATCAACATCAAAAATATCATTATTTTCTACATAATCTGTTAAATCATATAGGTTTCCTGTAGCTGCGTATTTCATAAGGTAATCGATTCCAAGATAAAAAACATCTGGCTGCTCATCCGCTGCAATCATGTTCTGCATCTTTGTATCATAGTCACTACTTGGTACTACAATATACTCAACGTTTACATTGGGATAAATATCCTCGAATTGGTCAATCATTGACTGAAATGTTGCAACTTCCGCATCATTTCCCCATCCCATAAATTTAAGATTAATTTTCCCATCAGAGGAATTTTTATCAACCTCCGCATTTGAACAACCCATAAGTCCTATTGCTAAAACCAAGGTGAGTAAAATACTGGAAACCATTCTCTTCATGAACATAAAATTATCTCCTTTTTTAATATTTAAAACAATATTATTGTTACTTTAATTTATATTTCCTTTCTCAATAACTTCCTTTCATATTATTTATAACAATAATCTTGTTTCTTTATACAAATATATTATCAGTATGTACATTTAATGTCAATATTTTCTGTAAACTTAAGTTTTTATCAGTTTTAAAACAATATTCCTGTTCTTTATCTTTTTGTAGATATTCCCATTTTTTTATGCTATAATGCATTTAAACATATTTATTGGAGGAATTATATGGCTAAGATACTTCAACTAAATGCAGATGATGAGGAAATGTTATGCTCTGTCTCCAAGGCACTTTCCTCTCCTGATAGAATCCGAATATTAAAATTGCTATATTATAATAGTTATAATATAGGCGAAATTGCAGAGAAGCTCAATATACCTGCTTCTACTGCAGCCTTACATATCCGGATTTTAGAAGGTGCAAATCTCATAAACACAGAACAACAGCCTGGTTTCCGTGGTTCTATGAAATTGTGCAGTAGAAAAAACGACTTAGTTACTATAAGGCTTAACGGCATGAGCACAGAGGTAGATGAAATTTCTACAGTTTCAATGCCAATCGGTGCCTACACAGATTGTCAGATCACTCCAACCTGTGGTCTTGTAGACTCTAATGGTCATATCGGCTATGAAGACCGGCCTTCGGACTTCTATCTACCAGAAAGGGTAAACGCACAACTTCTTTGGTCATCTTCTGGTTATGTAGAATACAGATTTCCCTATACCTTAGATCCATCGACAAACTTAAAGCAACTACTTCTTAGCTTTGAAATCTGCTCTGAAGCACCGAACTTCAGAGAAGGATGGAAGTCAGATATTTCAATCTGGATTAACGGCAAACTATGTGGAAGCTGGCGCTGTCCAGGAGACTTTGGAGCACGGAGAGGACGTCTTAACCCAAGCTGGTGGGAAAATGGTTGTACACAATATGGATTGCTAACCACTATTGCTGTTACAGAAAAGAATACCTTAATCAATAATAAAGAAAGTAGTACCCTTTCTTTATCAGACTTGTCAATCGGCACAAAGGACTTTATTACTGTACGCATTGGGAACATGGAAGATGCCAAATATATTGGTGGCTTTAACTTATTTGGTAAGAACTTCGGTGATTACGAACAGGATATTAATATGTCTTTTATTTATTAACTTAATCTTTTAAAAGTTCCTATGTATAAAACGGCTGATAGTATCATACTCAGATATTATCAGCCGCTTTATGATTAATTTTTAAATAAATTAAATACCTGTAAAGTAAAGCTTTCTTTACGTCTTTTCAAAACCTATATTAAAATCTCAATTCCTTTACTATAGTTACAAAAAATAGTTTAATAAAATCAAATCCTCTTATAGCTGCTTTCCTATATAAGCTAATATCCCACCATCTACATAAAGAATATGTCCATTTACAAAATTAGATGCATCGGAAGCTAGGAAAACAGCTGGTCCCATTAAGTCCTCTGGAGTTCCCCAGCGCGCCTGTGGAGTTTTAGAAATAATAAACTGATCAAAAGGATGTCTGCTTCCGTCTGGCTGAAGCTCTCGTAGTGGTGCGGTCTGTGGGGTTGCTATATAACCTGGCCCGATTCCATTGCACTGAATATTATATTCTCCATACTCAGAAGCGATATTTTTGGTGAGCATTTTAAGTCCACCCTTTGCAGCAGCATAAGCAGAGACTGTTTCCCTACCCAGCTCACTCATCATAGAACAGACATTGATAATCTTTCCATGGCCTTTTTCAATCATTCCAGGTAAAACAGCCTTGGAAACAATAAATGGTCCAGTAAGATCAATATCAATTACCTGACGAAATTCCTCTACCTTCATCTCTATCATGGGAATTCGTTTTATAATTCCTGCATTATTTACTAGAATATCAATGGTGCCAAGGTCCTTTTCTATCTCAACCACCATATTCTGCACCTGTGTTTCATCAGTTACATCACAAAAATATCCCTTAGCAGCTATTCCCTTTTCTTCATAGGCCTTCATAGCCTCCTCCATATGTTCCTTCCCTCTACAATTAAAAGCGATTTTTGCCCCAGCTTTTCCATAAGCCTCTGCAATGGCAAATCCTATGCCATATGCTCCTCCTGTTACTAAGGCAACCTTTCCCTGCAGCGAAAATAATCGATTCATATCCATTAAATTTATCCTCCTGATGTATACTTTTCCACACAAACAAAAAGCTATGATAACCTTCAAATATAGGATATCATAGCTTTTATGTTTTATTATATTATTTATATATACTCTTTATAATATAATTCCTATTAGCGCTTTTCCGCAAGAATTCTAGCATTGTTTTCTACTCTCTCTTTGTTAAGAGGATATATGTATTTTAGAGAAAGAGCAAGGAGTATGAAACCAATAGCTGGAGCAAGACAGGTAATATTATATATGCCCTTTACTACCTCTGGTTCAAAAGCCGTTGCCTGGGAATATCCGATTACAGTAAGAAGCATTCCCGCAACTCCTGAGGAAGCAGCCTGTCCTAGTTTTCTTGAGAAAGAGTAAACAGAATAAATAGTTCCATCGGATCTCTCTCCTGTCTGAACCTCTGTATCATCAATAACATCTGTAATCATAGCCCAAGTAATTAAACTGAAAACGGCTAATCCAACATATGCAAGAGCATAAATTACTAGGAATACCCATGCATTTGTAGTCTTTAAGAAGAAAGCAACTAAGAATACTCCCGCTCCCCAAATTGAACTAAAGATAGCAAGCTCTTTTCTGCCAAACCTTTGGGAGAGCTTAACGCTGAAAGCAGCACATATGAATGTAATAACCATTCCCACAACACCTGAAGCCGACTGCGCCGCAGTATTTTTAAAATAATTAGGGAATACATAGGTTGTCATAGTAGCTAAGGTTAATTGAGAAAGAAGCATACAGAAGGAGGATACCACTATACCAACCATAGCTCTATTCTTTATAAGACCGCTAATCAGCTCTTTTAAATTGAACTTTTCAGTCTTTTGCTCTACCTTAACCCTTTCTACTGTCAGGTGATAGCATATCATATAGCAGGCTACTGCTCCAATAGAGCATATTAATGCAGCAATGGACATTCTGCTTCCTGAAAGCACCATATTTCCAGCATCATCAGTATAGTATACAATTAAAGGTAATACAACACCTATGAAAGTACCGGCTAAAACAGATCCAATTGTTCTCCAGTTAGATAGCTGTGCTCTATCTGTAGGTTCTCCAGATATTGCAGAAGCCATGGAGCCATAAGGTATGTTTACCCCTGTATAACATATGCTTCCCCAAAGAATGTATGTAAAGAACATCCAGAAAATCTTAAAGCCCATGTTCATGTTCTGGAACCAGCTTGCATACATCAGGAAGGATGCAATAGCAACAGGTCCGCACATTCTTCGAAGCCAGGGAGCAAATTTACCTTTTCCTGTAGGTTTACTTCTGTCAACCAATTGTCCCATTGCCACATCTGTAAAAGCATCAACGATACGGGCAACCATCATCATAATACCTATTATTCCTACGGATACTCCCATAACATCAGAATAAAATTTCATTAACATCATACTGGATAATATAAAAGTAAAATCATTACCAAAGTCACCGAACATATAACCAAGCTTATCTAAAATACCAAAAGGTTTTTCAGTTTCAGCTCTTTTTGCCATATTAACATCTAGCATACTCATTACTAATCCCTCTTTTCCTATCCTTAAAACTAATAGTTAACCTTTTCAAAAATACCATAATCCTTGACTATGTGCCATTTTGATGCTGTGCATCTGTTTATAAGATATAAGCGCTCATATCTCTCTTCTGTTAAAATATTAACACTTTTCTAAAGCTTTGTATGAGTATATTTTTTAGAACTTTTAGTATTTTTTTTATTTTTCTTGTGTATACCTAAAAAATTTTTCTGATATATAAATAATTTATACTATTAATATTTAACATGCTGCTACAATTATTGGGTAATAACAAAAAAGACGTTTTCATTAGCTGAAAACGTCCTGATTATTTATCACTTAAACAAACTAAATTCTTGAAAAATTTAACCCTATTACTAATCTAATCCTTTTTAAACTTTACTGCTGTTCCATACATTTGTAAATAGAAATATGCAAATCCATTTGTGTCCATATCAATATCTTGGTGCATGCAAATTATTGCATCTGCTCCAACCATTTCTCCTCGTTTTTTTAATTCTTCTGTAGCAACAAAAAATGCTTTTTCAAAATCACTTTGTCCAACAGACCATTCTCCATATAAAAATCCCCAATCCGCTTTATCCTGTGACATAGCACCTTGTTTTTTCATCCCTTGGATTTGAGCTTGATATTTTTTCACCAAATTACTCAATGCACTACCAAACAAGCCCTTATTAGATACCTGAAAATATACTGGTCCAAGTATCTCGTAATCTTCTTTTAAATCTCCCGTTGTTACAATTACTTTACTCATTGTATTCCCCCCTATATTTCTAATCCATTGAGTTTATCATATCATATTTAATGGATATCATTGACAATAATAATCAATTTTGCTTTACTATTTATAACTTTTTATACAGATACTTTAATATCATATATACCTCAGCTGGATATCCTTACATCAATTATGTATGTAGAAGCTGATATTTTGGAGAGAATGCTTTCTTGAGAGAGGAGAAAATCAGTATGATGAAATTTATAAAAGAAGCTGCAAATGTAAGACCTTCTAAAAAGCAATTGGATTGGTTTGAAATGGAATACTATGCCTTTATTCATTTTGGGCCTAATACTTTTACCGACAAAGAATGGGGGGATGGTTCAGAGAATCCAGAGATATTTAATCCTACAAAGCTGGATTGTAACCAATGGGTAGAAGCTATTAAGCTAGCTGGCATGAAGGGAATGGTTTTAACCGCCAAGCATCATGATGGTTTTTGCCTATGGCCATCTAAATACACGGAGCATTCTGTAAAAAACAGTCCCTATAGAGGCGACATCGTAAAAGAAGCAGCGGATGCCTGCAGAAAAGGTGGAATTAAATTTGGATTTTATCTATCCCCATGGGATAGGAACTCAAAATATTATGGTACACCGGAGTACAATGATTATTTTTGCAATCAGTTAACAGAGCTTTTAACAGAATACGGGGATATTTTCTATGTATGGTTTGATAATGCCTGTGGTGAGGGACCAAATGGTAAGAAGCAGATATATGACTTTCCAAGATATTTTGATTTAATACATAAGCATCAGCCTAATGCAGTAATTTTTAATGATTTTGGACCAGATATTCGCTGGTGTGGAAATGAAGCTGGAAGTGCTCGTCATGCGGAATGGGCAGTAGTCCCTTCGGAATTATGTTATTATGGTGAGATACAAACGGGAGCAGGACCCATGGCTGATCAAGGAAGCTTATCCTGGATTTATAGCACTGAGAAGGAATTAGGGACTATGGCTAATATTTTGTACTCTAAAGGTCTGGTGTTTGCCCCCTCTGAAATTGATATTTCCATTCGTCCAGGCTGGTTCTGGCACGAAGAAGAGGAACCTCATTCCCTGGAACGATTATTTAAGACATATTTAGCTAGTGTAGGTTCAAATTCTAGTCTTAATTTAAACCTTCCACCAACGAGAGAAGGACTTATAGATAAAAGAGACATTCAGAGGCTTAAGGAACTAAAGGAATTATTGAATTCAGAATTCGGAAAAGAAATAGCTGTAACAATAGAAAAGGTACAAGGAGAACCGATAACACAGCCAATTTATAATATTGTCTTACAGGAACCAGTAAATTCAATAAAATATGTAGTTTTACAGGAAGATATTGCACAGGGACAAAGAGTAGAAAGCTTCCGCATCCTAATAGGAAGTCCAAGTGGACATCAGTATCCTATATATCAGGGAACTACTATAGGATACAAAAAAATCTGTCAGCTTCAAAATCCTTTTGCAGAACAAAATCCATTGCTAGATGATACAAGAACAACAATTTTAAAAATACAAATACAGATAACATCTGCAAGAGATGAGGTATTATTAAAAGAAATCAAGCTATACTAGACTTTCATATTATACTGCATTCAAGTAAAAGCCCCCGATCTTATGGATCGGGGGCAAATAATTTAATTATCAGTAGGTTTCATTGTTGGGAAGAGTATAACATCTCTTATAGATGCAGAATCTGTTAAGAACATTATGATTCTGTCTATACCAATTCCTAAGCCACCAGTAGGAGGCATACCTGTTTCTAGGGCACTCATGAACTCCTCGTCAATTACATAAGCTTCATCATCACCAAGCTCTCTTTCATTAGCCTGCTGATTGAATCTTTCTCTTTGAACTATAGGATCATTGAGCTCTGAGTAGGCATTACATACTTCTCTTCCGAAGACAAAGCCTTCGAATCTTTCAGTGAACTCAGGATTTCCTCTCTTCTTCTTAGTAAGAGGAGAAATCTCTACTGGATAGTCCATTATAAAGGTTGGCTGTATCATGTGCTCTTCAGCATATTCCTCGAAGAGTGCATTTAATACCTCACCTTTAGTTACATTCTTTAAATCCTTCTTAAATTGAAGATGCTTTTCCTTAGCTATAGCTTGAGCTTCTTCATTAGTAGCTATCTGTGAGAAATCTATGCCAGCATATTCCTTTACTGCATCAGCCATAGTTACCCTTCTCCATGGTGGAGCAAAATCTATCTCTGTTCCTTGATAGGTAACCTTTGTGGTGCCATTTACCTTTTCACAGGAATAGGCTATAAGATTTTCAGTAATCTCCATCATGTCATAGTAATCTGCATAAGCCTCATAAAGTTCAATCATAGTGAACTCAGGATTATGTCTAACATCAATACCTTCATTTCTGAAGTTCTTACCCATATCATATACTTTTTCAAAGCCTGCTACTATTAATCTCTTAAGATATAGCTCTGTGGCAATTCTGAGATACATATCTATATTTAGAGCATTATGGTGAGTTATAAATGGTCTTGCCGCTGCTCCTCCTGCTATAGGAGAAAGAATAGGAGTTTCAACCTCTAAATAGCCCTTATCATCCAAGAATTCTCTAATAGCCTTAATTATCCTGCTTCTCTTAAGGAAGGTTTCCTTAACCTCTGAATTAGTTATGATGTCTACTTCTCTCTGTCTGTACCTTAAATCAGGATCCTTTAGACCATGCCACTTTTCTGGTAATGGCTTAAGAGCTTTACATATGAGCTCATAGTCGAAAATCTTTACAGATATCTCTCCTGTTTTTGTTGTGAAAACTTCACCAGTTACAGCAATCCAGTCTCCTAAATCAAGAGTCTTAAAAGCCTTATGCTTTTCCTCACCTATATTGTTTATTTGAACAAATAGCTGCATCTTTCCTTCTCTATCATGGATATCAGCAAAGCCAGCCTTTCCCTGAACTCTTTTAGAAAGTAATCTTCCTGCAATAGTTACAGTACTGCCTTCAAGACGTGCATAATTCTCCTTAATCTCTTTTGAATTATGAGTTCTGTTAACCTTATACACATCAAAAGGGTCCTTTCCCTCTGCTTGAAGAGCGGCTAACTTTTCTCTTCTTAAAGCCTCTTGCTCGCTATACTGTTCTTCTAAATTAGCTATATTATTTTCTTCCTTTGCCACAGAAACTTCCTCCTTACTCTCTTCTGATTTCCAGAACTTCAAACTTATTTACTCCGCCTGGAACTGTTACCTCAATTACGTCTCCGACCTTTTTCCCCATAAGACCTCTGCCCACTGGGGATTCGTTTGATATTTTAAATTCCATTGGGTCTGCTTCAGCAGAACCAACTATTGTATAATCAACTTCTTCGTCGAATTCATAATCCTTAACCTTTACCTTAGAGCCAATAGAAACTACATCAGTAGATATATCATTTTCATCTACTACTTCAGCATTCTTAAGCATGTTTTCCAGCTGAATTATTCTTCCTTCTGTAAATGCCTGCTCATTTTTAGCTTCATCGTACTCTGAGTTTTCACTAAGGTCTCCATAACCTAAAGCAACCTTAATCTTTTCGGTTATTTCCTTCCTCTTTACAGTTTTTAGATGCTCAAGCTCTTCTTCCAGCTTTTTAACACCTTCATAAGTCATTATATACTTCTTTGCTTCACTCATTTTATTCTCCCCTTCAAACTTTAAACGGTTTAGATATATTAATTATATATGTCTAGTCCAATATTTTAACTATTATAATTCAGTAAAATATCTTTGTCAATTGATATTATAACCACACCATTGTATCATTTATATAAATTAAATCAATAGGTTTTAACAATAGATTTCATTATTGCCAAAATATTTTTAATTATACCCTATTTTATTCTATTATAATAGATAAAATAACAACTCTTTTGTACTATATTTATAAACTAATGCTATATTCCTTTAAAAGCTCTATTACCCTTTCAGCTTCGCTCTCTCTATTAATGAGCTCCTTCATTTGAACTGAATTAGGTATTCCCTTTAGATACCAGTTTATATGCTTTCTCATTTCTCTAACAGCCTTTCCTTTATCATAAAACTCCAAGGAAAGCTTATAATGCCTTATACAGAGTTCAATTCTTTCTTTGTAGGTAGGCTCACTATATTCTTCGCCATTAACCTTAGCCTGTATTTCTCTAAAAATCCACGGATTTCCCTGAGAGCCACGAGCCACCATTACTCCATCGCAGCCGGTACTATCAAATAGCAATGTGGCAGCTTTTGAAGAAAAAACATCACCATTACCAATGACAGGTATATTAACAGCAGTCTTGACCTTAGCTATTATATCCCAATCTGCCTCTCCTGTATACATCTGCTCTCTAGTCCTTCCATGGACTGTTACAGCATCGGCACCGGCAGCCTCCATGGCCTTAGCAAAGTCTACAGCATTGATATCTTGAGAGGTAAAACCCTTTCTAAACTTTACAGTTACAGGCTTATTACTCACCTTTTTTATTTCAGAGACAATCCTTGCAGCAAGCTCTGGTTCCTTCAGCAGGGCGGATCCCTCACCATTTTTTACAATCTTAGGCACAGGACATCCCATATTAATATCAACTATAGATATATCTTTTCTTGGATTAAAGTGCTTTTCCACCACCTCTGCCATTATTTCAGGCTCTCTCCCAAAGATTTGAACAGCTACTGGCGCCTCCTGCTCATCTATTATTAGAAGCTCTTCAGTATTTTTACTTCCATAAAATAGTGCCTTAGAACTTACCATCTCCGTAAATACATGGCCACAGCCCATACTCATGCACAAAATTCTAAAGGGTAAATCCGTAACACCTGCCATGGGGGCAAGAAATACATTGTTAGCAAAAGTAAGGTCACCTATTCTCATAGGCTCTGCTCCATGTTCTTTTCATAGATGAGCTTCAAGCCTTCTAGGGTTAAAAGGGGAGAAACCTCATCAATAACCTCTGTATTATTAAATATTAGATTTGCAAGCCCTCCTGTAGCAATTACATACGGCTCTTCCTCACCTAATTCAACCATTTCTTTTTTCATTTTATTTATTATATATTCTACCTGGCCTATATAACCATATATTATTCCTGCCTGCATGCTGGCTACAGTATTTTTGCATATGAGTGTTGGTGGTTTTTCCAGCTCAATTCTAGGTAGCTTTGCAGCTCTCTGAAATAAAGCATCAGAAGCAATCTTTATTCCAGGAACAATATTACCCCCTAGATAATTCCCCTTCTTTGTCACGGCACAGAAGGTTGTAGCAGTTCCAAAATCAATAATTATAAGAGATCTATTATACTTTTCATGAGCTGCAACTGCATTTACAATTCTATCAGCTCCCACCTCTCTAGGATTATCATACTTTATATTAATCCCAGTTTTAACTCCGGGCCCTACAATCAAAGGCTTTCTATGAAAGCACTTCTCTACCATATTTTCTAACGAATGCATTATGTTAGGCACAACGGAAGAAATAATTATTCCTGTCACTTCCTCAGGATTATGGTTATACTGGTAAAATAACTGCATAAGGCTTATTGAATATTCATCCGAGGTTTTATTTCCATCGGTAGATAATCTCCACCGGTTTAAAAATTCTCCCTGCTTATTAAGCCCTATAACTATATTTGTATTCCCTACATCTATAAGCAATAACATAAGCTAATCCTCCATTAAACACATTAAAAGCAGCCTTTTAGCTGCCCTTTTTAATCTACTCATAAAAGGTATAAATAAGCTAATCCTTATTTAAGGTTTCTAAACAGAGATTAGATCACTTACCTATATATGAAATTAACAACTTTATTTTAACAATTTATCCTAATATGTCAAGGTTCAAACTGCCTAACTTAATAAATACATGAAATTTTCTTAAAAATAAATTATCCTTACTTATAAAAAGACCATCCCATAAGGTATAGGACGGTCTTAGGAAAATAATCAGCTTTAATTATATTTATATAATTAGAATAAACCTACAATCTCACCGCTAGGCAGTATATCTATCTTTTCAGCGGAAGGAACCTTTGGCAGTCCTGGCATAGTCATTATATCTCCTGTAAGAACAACTACAAAGCCAGCTCCATTAGATACTCTTACCTCTTTAACTGTAACCTTAAATTCAGACGGTCTACCTAAAAGAGCAGGGTTATCTGACAAAGAATACTGTGTCTTTGCCATACAGATAGGCTTTTTATCCAGTCCCAATCTTTCTAGCTCATCAATTTGCTTCTCAGCCTGAGGAGTATAATTTACCCCTTCTCCGCCGTAGATTTCCTTTGTAATAGCTGAAATCTTTTCCTTTAAAGAAAGATTCTCATCATATAACACCTTAAAGTTTGACGCTCCATTTTCCACCTCAGCTACTACTGCTTCAGCAAGCTCTACCCCACCTGCTCCACCTTTTTCCCAAACCTCTGTAAGCACTGCTTTTACTCCTCTTTCCTCACAGAAGCTCTTTATGAAATTTATTTCCTCAGTAGTATCTGTAATGAATTTGTTTACCGCAACAACTACAGGTACACCATATTTTTTTACATTTTCAATCTGCTTTTCTAGGTTTTCTATGCCCTTCTTAACAGCAGGAAGATTTTCTTCATTGAGCTTTCCTTTCACCACTCCTCCGTGATGCTTTATTGCTCTTAAGGTAGCAACTAGAACAACACAGTTAGGCTTTAAGCCACCAATTCTGCATTTAATATCGAAGAACTTCTCAGCACCTAAATCGGCTCCAAAGCCTGCTTCGGTAACTACATATTCTCCAAGCTTAAGAGCTGTCTTCGTGGCAATAAGGCTATTACAGCCATGAGCTATGTTAGCAAAAGGACCTCCATGGATTATAGCTGGAGTATTTTCTAAGGTTTGAACTAGATTTGGCTTTATTGCTTCCTTCATAAGAAGAGCTGCTGCTCCTTGAACATTAAGATCCTTAACATAAACAGGTTCTCCATCAAGATTATAGCCTACAACAATATCACCAATCTTATTTTTGAGATCCATAAGATCATGGGATAAGCATAGAATAGCCATTATTTCTGAGGCTACAGTTATCATGAAGCCATCCTGTCTTGGGAAGCCATTAGCCTTACCTCCAAGGCTTACCACTACATCTCTTAGGGCTCTATCATTCATATCCATAACTCTTTTAAAGGTTATCTTTCTAGCGTCTATCTTTAAAGAGTTACCTTGATGTATATGATTATCAATAGCGGCACATATTAAATTATTGGCTGCAGTAATGGCATGCATATCTCCAGTGAAATGAAGATTTATATCCTCCATGGGAACAACCTGAGCATGACCGCCACCAGCAGCTCCTCCCTTTACGCCGAAGACAGGGCCGAGGGAAGGCTCTCTTAAGGCTATTACTGCCTTTTTATTTATTTTATTGAGCGCTTGACCAAGACCTACTGTCACTGTGGATTTTCCTTCTCCAGCAGGTGTAGGGTTAATAGCAGTAACTAATACAAGCTTTCCGTCCTCTTTTCCTGATAAACGATCATAAACATCTAAGGATATCTTACATTTATATTTTCCGTATAAATCAATATCATCTGGTGATAGTCCTAATTTAGAAGCCACCTCTACTATAGGCTCCATTTTTGCTGATTGTGCAATTTCAATATCTGTTTTCATATCTCTTCATCTCCTTCATATTTCATATATTAAAATAAAAATTTTAAAGGTTTCCATTAAACATATTTAAATTAATCACCGTTAATATTTATTACTTGTCCTAATTTTCAGCATATAATCATTATAGCTTATATATATTAACGAATAAAGTGATAAAAATATAATTTATTATCCATTTTTATTAATTTACCATTCATTCATTTTTAACAACTTCTCCTCCTTAAAAAAATAAACGCCAATATTGGCGTTTATGAATTATCAAAAATCCTATAGAATTCTTCTGCTTCAATCTTTTCTTTTTCAAGTAGAGCCTGGGCTACAGCATGAAGCTTAGATAGGTTTTCTGAAAGAAGCTTTTCTGCTGATTTGTAAGCCTCATCTACTAGACCTCTAACTTCCCTATCTATCTGAGAGCTTACTTCTTCACTTACGTTTCTACCTCTTCCTATATCCCTGCCAAGGAAGACTTCATTATGATCTGAACCAAAGGCTATAGGGCCAAGGGTGTCGCTCATACCATATTCCATGACCATTGCCCGGGCAATACTACTTACCCTGTCTATGTCATTCTTGGCACCAGTGCTTATATCACCCATGATGAGCTTTTCAGCAACTCTACCACCTAGAAGACCAACCATATCATCCTTAAGCTTAGATTTAGAAGTATAAGATCTATCCTCCTTAGGAAGATGCATAGTATAGCCTCCAGCCATACCTCTTGGTATTATGCTTATCTCATGAACAGGATCAGCGTTAGGTAGCAGCTTCATAACAACTGCATGCCCTGCCTCATGATAGGCAGTAAGCTTTCTATCATGTTCGCTGATAACCCTGCTCTTTTTCTCAGGGCCAGCAATTACACGGGTAATCGCTTCCTCCATTTCACTCATACCAATTATCTTTTTCTCTCTTCTAACTGACAGCAAAGCAGCTTCATTAGTAAGATTTTCAATATCTGCTCCAGTAAAGCCTGGAGTTCTTTTTGCTAGTACATTTAGGTCAACCCCTTCGTCTAGAGGCTTATTGCGAGTATGAACCTTAAGAATTTCTTCTCTTCCCTTAACATCTGGTGCACCAACTACTATCTGCCTGTCAAATCTACCAGGTCTTAAAAGAGCTGGATCTAATATATCAGGTCTGTTAGTAGCAGCTATCATTATGATGCCTTCATTAACACCAAAACCATCCATCTCAACAAGGAGCTGATTTAAGGTCTGTTCCCTTTCATCATGTCCTCCACCAAGGCCAGCACCTCTTTGTCTACCAACAGCATCAATTTCATCAATAAAAATTATACATGCTGCATTCTTTTTGGCCTGTTCAAAGAGATCTCTAACCCTGGAAGCACCAACACCTACAAACATTTCAACAAAATCCGATCCTGAAATTGTAAAGAAAGGCACACCAGCTTCTCCCGCTACTGCCTTTGCCAGAAGAGTCTTACCTGTTCCCGGAGGACCTACTAAAAGTATTCCTTTAGGTATTCTGGCTCCCATATCTATATAGCGCTTAGGCTGTTTTAAAAAGTCAACTATTTCTGCAAGCTCTGCTTTTTCTTCATCAGCACCTGCCACATCATTAAAGGTAATCCTTCTCTTATCCGGTGTAGCCATCTTTGCTCGGCTTTTTCCGAAGTTCATAACTCCTCGGTTCCCACCGCCTCCTTGGGACTGCTGCATAAAGAAAAACCAAAAGGCTAGAAGCATTACTATTAAAAGCACCGTAGGAATCAGCTGTATCCAAGCTGGTACGCTAGTTGGAGGCACATAGGTCTCAACTACAGCTGTATTTGGGTTTTCAGAAATAAATTGAACGTATCTTTCTCCAATAACGTTTGTAGAGAAGGCTTTCCCATCAGTAAAAGTTCCTTCAACAACCATATTTTCTTCATCAAAAGCTATGCTCTTTACTTCATCGTTAAGCCATTTTTGTTGGAATTCGTTGAAGGCAATGACATTATTTCCATTCCCTTTATCAACTATAGCGTAAGCTGCTAATACAACCATGACTAAAACAAGTATCCAAGCTGTAGCACTGGAAAATTTTTTCATATATTGGGCCCCCCCTCTTTCTAGTTACCTTAAAATTCTATCATATAGGTATTTTCTTTACAACAAAGAATAGTATTAATTATTTATAAATTTCCTCTTTTAAAACACCTATATATGGAGCATTTCTATATCCTTCAGCATAATCAATACCATAACCCACTATAAATTCGTCTGGTACATTGAATCCAAGGTACTTAATATCTATTTCAGCTTTTCTCCTGGCAGGCTTATTCAATAGAGATGCTATTTCTACACTCTTTGCTTTCCTAGCCTTTAAGTACTCCAATAAATATTTTAAGGTGGTACCTGTATCCACTATATCCTCAACAATAAGCAGGTCCTTACCCTCTATGTCATAGTCTAAATCCTTTATTATCTTTACTATTCCAGAGCTTTCACTGGAAAGTCCATAGGAAGATACGGCCATAAAATCTAAAACACAGGGAACAGTTATGTATTTTAGAAGATCAGAGGTAAATACCACTGAGCCCTTCAGCACTCCTACCACTACTAAATTACCATCGGAATAATCCTCCGAAATCTTCGCTGCCATTTCTTTTACCTTAGCTAAAATTTCTTCCTCAGTGAATAAAATTTCCTTAAAATCGTTTCTCATTTCTTTTCCTCTCTTTCAATGTTAATCTGAAGTATTTTTGTAGTTTTTTCATCTACCTTGAACTTATCGCTTATCCTATAACCAACTATCCAGGCTATATCCTCCCCAAAGCACAGAAGAGGCAGTTCCTCTCTCTTCTCTCTTGGTATCTTTAAATCTATAAAAACATCCTTAATTTTTTTACTGCCCTTTATCCCTAGAGGATTAAATCTATCCCCCTCTTTTCGACTTCTAAGGCTAATATCTCCCTTAATCTTATGAAAATCGAAAAACTTGATGTTTCGAAAGCTCTTAGGATTAATATCTGTTTCCTTTTCTATGAGCTTAAGGGTCAATGAGGCTTTATATCTCTGTGAGTAAAAGTTAACCGCTCCCCTTTGAAGTTCATCCATTATATCTACTAGCTTTATTATAAGCTCATTACACTCCTTGGAATTATCTTGAATCTTATTAATCTTATTACGCTTATCTTCTATCTTTGTAAAATAAATTTCTCCATATTCATTTATTGCCCTTATTCCTTCAGGTAGTGTGATAGCCTTACCTGTTCCAAGGCTTTGTAATTCTATTATACTATCTATATGTTGTTTATTAATGTTCAGTTCATTACCCTTGACAGATCCACAAGCCTTTTTAATAACCCTTCTCAGAAGGCTTATATGTAAGTTAAAGGTATCAGTAGATAGATACACCCTTCCGCCTACCTGCCTAGAAAGCTCCTGGTATTTATTTTCTACCTCTAGCTGTAAATACTCATTATCTGCCTCTACTAATTCTCCCAGCCTACATAAAGCAGAAATAATTTCTTCGTTAAAATTCTCCTTCATATATGGTATGAGCTTCAGCCTGATTTTATTTCTAGTATATATATCCTGGAGATTAGTTTTATCAACTCTCGGCTGTAATGAATTGCTGCTTATGTATTCCTCAATCTCTTCCCTTGTAATAGATAAAATAGGGCGAATTATCACTCCCTCTCTTACCGCTTGAATTCCGCCTAGTCCTTCAAGACCTGTACCTCTCATTATTCTCATAAGAATTGTTTCCGCCTGATCATTGGCATTATGAGCAAGGGCTATCTTATCTAACTTCAGTTTAACCCTTAAATTATTAAAAAATTCGTATCTGGCTTCTCTTCCAGCCATTTCATGGGATATGCTTCTCGCCTTAGCCAAAGCATTAATATCTATCCGTTTAGAGTAAAAGGGTATATTAAGACTTTTGCATAAATCTGATGCATAAGCTTCATCCTTGTCAGCCTCTTCACCTCTAAGGCAGTGATTCACATGAGCTGCATAGCAGGTAAAATCCAGTTTACTTTGGAGCTGGTAAAGAATATGGGTCATAGCTACGGAATCCGGTCCGCCGGAAAGAGCTATCAGTACCTTATCCCCTTTTGTTATCATCTTATTTTCTAAAATATAGTTTAAAACCTTATTAATCAACATTCTCACACCTATCTTCAATAGATATTCAGTCGTATAATTATATCATAAAAGCAACTAATAACGAAATTTATTCCTTAATTCTTTTAAATAATTCGCATAACAATATAAGGTATAATTATTAATTTACTTATCAATAAAATGCTATGGTAGCTTAATTTTCATAAAATAAACCCGGTATACGGAATACCGGGAATATAGGTTTCAGTTAAAAATGCTATATACCTTTGAGACTAACACCGTCATATCATCCTTAGGCTTTTCCTTGGATAATTCCCTAGCCTTCCCTAATATCTCTGAGGCCAGGACTTTGGGGTCAGCATTTTTTGTTTCCTGGAGAAAATCCTCCAACCAGCTGCTGGAATAGCTTTTGCTTTTCAGATCCACTATACCATCACTGATGGACACTATTATATCACCATTTTTGAACTTCTTTTGAATTATATCCACATCCGGCTTCTCTAATACACCTATGGGTAGTGTTTTAGATTTAATCACCTCTACGTTTTTCCCTCTCTTTATATAGCTTTGAGCTGCTCCTACCTTCATAAATACTCCATCACCGGTATATAAATCTATGGTATTAAGGTCAAGGGTAGAAAATTTTTCCTCTTCATCAAACTTCATGCTTATAATGGAGTTAACAGTGTTTATCGCCGTTATGGTGTTAAAGCCAGCTTCTTGAAATTTCTCTACGATATCAACTACAGCTCTGCTATCCTTTCCAGCATCGGCACCAGAACCCATTCCATCACTGATAATCGTTACATAGCTACCCTCTTTAGTCCTGCTAAAGCTGTAGCTGTCTCCTATTGAAGTTTCTCCCTGCTTACAGGCTGCTGCTGCATAGGTAGAAATATGGAACTTCGGTGTTTCTTGAAAAATTACTGAACATCTTTTGCTTCCTCCATCAATAGAACAGCCTTCTTCGCCCAGACACATGGTCTTATTTACGCACTGATTAATTATAGGAAGAAGCTTTTTCACGCATAGCTGTGCACCTTCACATTCCTCCATAGATAGCTTTATGTTCAGCCGTCCCTTCTTATCAGAAAAGCAGAATATATCATAATACCTTACACCACTCCGGGCAAGAGCTTTAATCAGGGATTTCTCCACCTCATGATTAAACACTACCTCCCTATCAAAGTCATGAACAATTTCCCCTATGGTTCCTGACATGCCACTTATCTGACCTGCAAGAATCTTTCTTCCTTCTGCGAGTCTACTCTTCCACATTTCATTGACAATATAACTATTAACTATGCTTTCTGCTTCTCTACATAAAGCGCTCTTCTTAATACATTTTCTTTCTATTTCCTTGGGTACCTCTGGGTTTTTATTATAATAATTTTCAATAAGCTCAGAAAAGGCAGTGTAGGTAAGGTGCAATTCCCTTTTCCAGCATAAATGCCTCATATCACAGGTAGCACATACTCTATCTGCTAAATTCTCCACAAGTCCACTGCTCTTTCCTTTTAGCAATAGCTTTTCATTATCCATAAAGCCATTTAATACCTCTGCCATGGAGGTTAAAATATCATTAAAGCCTTTAAGCCTTAAGGTAAATACCTCCTTTACCTTTGCTAGATGATTATCGTTAATAAGCTGCTGCTTTTTTTCAAAATCTAACTCAAAGATCATTGCATTATAAAATTTATTGGGAATTGTAATAAATATCGCAGCTGAAACAAGCGCCTCCATAAGAATAAATTCATCATTAGCCCCTGAATAGAACCTTAGAAGACTAAAGGATATCAGATAGGATAATACAGCCATTAGCTTTCCTGGTTCCCTAAACAGCCCAGTAATAAATCCACAAGAGCCAAGGACTCCTATAAAAATATAAATATTATTATCTGAAATCCCAAGAATGAGCCCTGCGGCAATTCCAATTGCCGCTCCCACAGAGCTTCCATTTATATAAGCTATAAATACTACGAGGGTTAGAGCTATGACATTTCTTATGCTTACACCAAATACCGATAGTCCCCCTAAGCCTGAAACAGCAATTGCAACGATTATAGCCATACTTATTATCTCTTCATTATTGAATAGATGCTTAGTGTTAAGCTCTTCAAAGCAATTGATTCCATACTTAAATACATATAATATAGGTAGCACCACAATAATATTTAAAAAAGCATCTGTTAAACTTACAGTGTAAGAGTACCCATTTAATAGTACATTAAACAGTACTCCTTCCATAATCAATAGAACAAATAAAAAAATAACCTTAGCCCTTCTATTAAAATTCTTAATAATAAAATGTGCCGCCCCTATGGACAAGGTATATATCAAATACACCCTTGTTCCCTGATTATAGCTCAGCATAGTTATGTAGCCTACCATACCTCCTGCAGTAGCTAGTATTACAGTTTTTTTATCCTTATATAGAGCTATTGCCATGAGTAGCGCAATTCCAAAGGGAGAGCTTTCGTTAACCAAGCTAACCCTGCTTATTAAAATCATAAGCACAACATATCCAATAATTCCATAATCAATATACTTACTGCTATACTCCCCTTTTTTCTTTTCCTTCTGAACCCTCTTATAAGTATTACACTCCACCCCATACTGCATTAAATTACCCCCTGCTTAACTATCATTTAAACTATATAAATTATAACAATTCCATTTGGTAATAAATGTAAATTAAGTGGAGATAATTTATTTTTCTTTGGACAGCATTTTCACTAATTTACTATCTAACGTCCCCTACTGCCATATATTTCTTTACTGGTATCTATCAAGAATTTTTATCAAAAAAATGTATCCACAAGCTTACCCCCTTTAAAATAAAGGTTAACTGGTAAATTGTGGATAAAAACATAGATTTTGTGCATAACTATATTATGTCGGTATAAAGGATAATATTTTACTTTTAGTAGATAAGTATTTGGAATAATTTTATCCCCCTCCGTAATACTACAAAATATCTATTAAAAAAATAAAAGGACCTTCTATAAAAGAAGATCCTTACATGGTAGCGGAAATAGGACTTGAACCTACGACCCTTCGGGTATGAACCGAATGCTCTAGCCAGCTGAGCTATTCCGCCATAAAATAATTGTGAGCTTTTTATATAAAAAGCTCTAAAAAATAATGGTTGCGGGGGAAGGACTTGAACCTTCGACCTCCGGGTTATGAGCCCGACGAGCTACCAGCTGCTCTACCCCGCGATATTATTGGTGCTGAAGACCGGAATCGAACCGGTACGGTGTTTAACCACCGCAGGATTTTAAGTCCTGTGCGTCTGCCAGTTCCGCCACTTCAGCAGATGGTAGCGGAAATAGGACTTGAACCTACGACCCTTCGGGTATGAACCGAATGCTCTAGCCAGCTGAGCTATTCCGCCATGTTAATTAGTGAACTTTTTTATAAAAAAGTTCTAAAAATTAATGGTTGCGGGGGAAGGACTTGAACCTTCGACCTCCGGGTTATGAGCCCGACGAGCTACCAGCTGCTCTACCCCGCGATATTATGGTGCTGAAGACCGGAATCGAACCGGTACGGTGTTTAACCACCGCAGGATTTTAAGTCCTGTGCGTCTGCCAGTTCCGCCACTTCAGCATGTCACTTGACCAGCGACAAGATTTATTATAAAACATGTTTGGAATACTGTCAACAACTTTATATCAAATATTTTTATTCCACATGTTGGTAACCGCTTTTTTAAAGTTAAAACCAAATAATAAAGCCTCTTATAATTTATAAGAGGCTGAAGAATTTTATAATTAATTAGCCAAAATTCCTTTTGCTATAACCTTTTCCACCCTTTAAATCCTGGTTCTTCTTAACGTCTTGTAATCTTTCTTCACTGTCCTTTAAAAACTTGGACATTATATCTTCAAAGTTATTTGCATTATTGCTTTTCTTTTCATTATTCCAATCAAATTCAGCAGGCTTTACAGACTTTTTCTTAATATTGGCCTGTTTAATTGAAAGACTTATTTTCCCGTTGTCATCTATAGATATTACTTTTACCTTGACCTTATCCTGTTCCTTAAGATGCTGTCTTATATCTTTTACAAATGAATCTGCTACCTCAGAAATATGGACTAGTCCTGTTTTGCCCTCCACTTCTACAAACGCACCAAAATTAGTAATGTTTACCACTGTTCCTTCTAAAATGTTTCCTGCCACTAAGGTCATGTTAAAAAGATTCCTCCTTAAAAATTTTAAATATAATATGTTATATAATGATAAAATTATTTATATATATCTGACCTTTATAAACGGTATATATAAATAAAAATATAGCTGCTGAGGCCAATAGGACGCCGCATCAATAGATATACTTTTACTGGGAATCAGATTGAGAGTCAATTATTGTAACCTCGCCAGGTTTTACTAGCCCTAACTTTTCTCTAGCCAATCTCTCCATGTAGGAAGGATCTGTTTCCGAAGCTTCCACTTCTTCTGTAAGCCTTTCGTTTTCAATCTTTAATAGCTGGAGTTCTTCCTTCTTCTCACTAAATTCCTTCTCAATTCTCTTCATTGCTATTTGCTGATTAATAACGTTATAAGCTAGTACTACAAGCATGAAGCCTATTATTACATTTTTAATTCTTTTATTTTTTTTCATGCTTATCACTTCCTAAGTATAGAAATATAATTTATTTCAAGTTTATTGTATGATGAATCGGCTTTTAATTCAAGTTTTATTTGCATTCTATAGAAAAATAAATATTATATTTTTTTGAATAGATAGGAAATGCTGTTATATAATTTACAATCCTAATCACAATTCTTTTGTCTGTAAAAAATAATTTTAAAAGGATATATAAGGAACTTTATTAAAACCCTAAAAAATTTCCATAAAAATTCAATTGCTTTTTTCTCAATCTTAAAAAAGAAATTACTGAAAAACCATAGATAAAATATTATTCCAAGAATTAGGTATATATAAACATATACGGACAGTACTGCAAACTGAGTATATAACAAAAACACAAAAACAACTAAACTGCATAATATCCAAAAGAGTAAGTCCTCAATAAATACTATGTATTTAATCACCTTTCTGCCCCTAATAATTCTATATATATCAAATATAAAACCTGTCATAAGTCCTGCCATAAAGCTATACATTATTATCCTGAACTGCATGCTGATAGGTATAACCATATAATCACCTACTTAAATAGTTTTTTAAGTATTCCTTCCTCGTCCTTTTTTGGCTTAAGGCCACTATAAGTAAAGGAATCCACTACTCCAGTTATGGCAATATCTCCGTTTTGCACATCCAGCTTATTCATTTTGAGCTCCTGCCCCTTTATTGTTAACATACCAACAGAGGTATTTAAAAGTATCTTTTCCTCATCAAAGCTAATTACCTCAATTACACCATTTAGAGTTAGGTTTTTTCTGCTATCTAGGGCTAAGCTACTCTTTTTTTCTTCAATCTTAATATCCTTCTTACTCTCCATTTAAGAAAACCTCCTATTTACTCCTATATCAATATATGAAGTAAATATTTGGTATATAACAGCAAAAAAAATAAAAAGCTATTATTCTTCGTCCTCTTCTCCCTCTAAAATCTCATACATAGAAGATGCAGCTTCTTTCCTCACATGCTCAGAAATGTTTATCACCTTAGCCTTCAGGCTCTTATTAGCAAAAAGTATTTCGATAATATCCCCTTCTTTTATATCTGTACCAGGCTTTGCTACCTTCCCATTGATAGATACCCTTCCACTTTCACAGGCTTCCTTAGCTACTGTTCTTCTCTTTATTATTCTTGAAACCTTTAAATATTTATCTAACCTCATTTAAGACACCTCACAAACTCAAATATTATTTCCACCCTAGCTAGAATTACTATTATATCCTGCTATTCTTACAATATTAAAAAGAACTACTTACAATAGAAGTTTATTCTATTACAAGCAGTTCTTTAGAGGATAGGGACTACTTATTAACTCTATCCTTGAATTCTTTACCAGCTTTAAATACAGGAACCTTAGAAGCAGGAATAGTTATAGTTTCTTTAGTTCTAGGGTTTCTACCTTCCCTAGCAGCTCTTTCTCTTGTTTCAAAAGTACCGAAACCAATTAATTGAACCTTTTCACCATTCTCTAATGCTTCTTGAACACTTTCAATAAGTCCCTTTAAGGCTGCCTCAGCATCCTTCTTGGATAACTTGCTCTTATCAGCAATGCTTGATATTAATTCTGCTTTATTCATAGTAACATCCTCCTTATATTGAGTTATTGAATTTTTAATCCTATAGTTTGATACTATGTATTAATATGAATCATTATCCTATTATACACTAAATACCCAAAAGTGAATAGTTATTACTAAAACTTTTACCTCAGGATAACAAAGACACAAAAATACCTATGTAATAAATACTATTATTCTCCACCTTTAATAAAAATCCTTCTTATTTTTTAGTTTTTTTCTAGGTTTTTTGCCTCATCCCATAGCACATCCATATCCTTGAGGATCATGGACTCCAGTTTAAGTCCAAGGTCCATGGCTTTTTTCTCTATATAAGAAAATCTCCTGATAAATTTGTCAGTGGTATGATTAAGAGCTTCTTCTCCATCTACGCCTAAAAATCTACATGCATTAATAGCAGCGAATAATAAGTCACCCATCTCATCTAGTATTTTTGCCTTGTTTTGTAACTTATATACATCTTTAAGCTCTGATGCTTCTTCAAATATTTTATTTAATGGTTCCTCTACACTATCCCAATCAAAACCTACCTTAGCAGCCTTCTTTTGAACCTTTTCTGCTCTGATTATTGCTGGAAGACTTTTCGCTACGTGTTCTAGGGCTTCTGTATGGGTTTTCAAGCCCTGTTCTACCTTTTTTAGTTTTTCCCAGTTTTCTAGGACCTCCTCTGATGTATTGGCAGAAGTCTCTCCAAAGACATGAGGATGTCTATATATCATTTTATTGCAGATACCCTCAATAACATCATTTATAGTGAAATAACCTTCATCTTTTCCTAGGGAGCTGTGAAATACAATCTGAAGGAGCAAATCTCCCAGCTCCTCTACCAGCATATCTTCATTCTTTTCCTCTATAGCTTCTATAACCTCATAGCTTTCCTCTACCAATGCCTTCTTAAGGCTCTCATGAGTCTGTTCTCTATCCCAGGGACATCCCCCTGGTCCTCTGAGCACTTCCACTATCTCAACAAAGCTATAAAAATCCTTATTATTTTCTGGATCCCTGGGTATATATAAGGAGGTCAAATAATCTATATCCTTCTGCCAATCCAGCTCATAAAGCTTTATGAGCCTTATACTTTCCTCTCCCTCAATTCCTGCAGCGCGAACAAAGTATATTTCTGTTTCATCCTTGTAGAATTCCAAGAGCCTCAGCTTAACCTCAGAAGCAATAAAGTGATTATAAACCTGAGTTATTACCGTTCCAACCCTCTTATCAGGAATTTGATTAGATATATCAAAGGCATCAATTATTTTTAAACCTTGAATAGGGTCCACCTTAAGTCCCTCTAATACAGCATCAATAAAGCTCACGGCAGGCACCACCTTTACAGGTATGCCTTCCTTCTCAGCCTTCTTTATAATAAGCTCTACAGACTTCTCAGCTACCAAGGGGTGGCCAGGAACAGCATAAACAAGCTCTCCTTCTTCTTTATATTTTTTTATGATATCCTCTGAGATAAACTCATAAACCTCATCGAAGCTCTTAAACCTATCATAGGCATAATCGTAGGTTTCAAAGGATATTCCCTCTTCCTCTAAAAAATCTATAGTAGGATGCTTTTCTGTCCTTAAATAATTATTCTTTGAGCTTCTTAAGAGCCTTAAGCTGCCTAGGGTAAGAGCCTCTGGTGCTCCTGGTCCTAAGCCTATTATATTTATCATAGGCTTCCTCCTTTTATTACGAGTATTCTTATCTTTTCCTATTATTAACCTTATTTACTAAATAACCATATTCTATTACACCGAATATCATAATAAATATTCCATATACAATAATACCTATAAATATGGAAGCTACGCAAGATATTCTGGCAGAAATATCTAAAGTCAGGAGCTTTCCATAAGCAAACAATACTGAAGCTATCATTACCACAGAGGCATAGGATGGCCTAATGAATAATTTATAGAAATCCATAGTAACCTTAAGCTTTCTTTTAACATCAACAGTGTTCAATATAGCCACAGTGACATAAGCTATGATAGAAGCTATTACAGCTCCATAAATATTAATATTGTTTATAGGAACCAATGCGATAGTAAGAAGGACCTTCACAGCACAAGCTATAAGAAGATTAATTACCGGTCTTATATAATGTCCTGAGGCCTGTAGTATAGATGTGGTTGCCTGAGCTAGAACAATAAAGGGTATACTTATAGCTTGATATTTTAATATTAAATATCCATCAGTATTCCCCAGAAAAACCAGGTCAAGAATAGGTCTAGCTAAAAAATACATACCAAGTGTGCAGGGAAGAGCAATAGCAGCAGAGAGCATTAAAGCAGTATTCACTTTGTTCTGCAGCTCCTTTTTATCATTAAGACTGTATGCCTCAGCTATTATTGGTATTATTGCAGCACTTAAAGCCATGGACAGGGTCAGGGGTATATTTATCAGCACCGAAGCCTTACCGGTCATTTGTCCAAACATAACCGTGGCCTGAGTCTGGGTGAAGCCTCCTTGAAGGAGCTTTTGAGGAACTAAGGCTGAATCAATTAAGGTTACGATACTAGAAGCAGCTGCTCCTAAGGACACAGGAACAGCTATTTTAATGAGCTTGTTTAATACTGCAGCACTTCCTCTGATTCTTAAGCCATTAAGGATTTTTTTAAAGGATATATAATTCAAAATAAGGTATATATTACCCAAAAGCCCTCCTATTACCGCCCCAAAAGCCGCTCCTGCTGCAGAATATTCTATTCCCTTTGGATAAAGAAAGATAGCTAGTCCAACACCGCAAACTACCCTACCAGCCTGTTCAATTATTTGAGATACAGCAGTGGAATTCATATTTTGCTGACCTTGAAAAAAACCACGAAATGCATCCATTATATATATGAGCATAGGTGCCATAGCTACACCCAGCAAGGACAGATAAGCTTTATCATCCCACTTAAGAAACTCTACAATTGGTTTTCCAAATATAATTAGGCACAATGAGATACCTGTCCCTAAAAACGCCATTAGCTTGAGAGCTTCTTTTAAGACCTGAAAGCTACCTTCTATATCATTTACAGCATTTCTTTCTGATACTAATTTAGAAACAGCCACGGGTATTCCTGTTGCCGCTGATATTATAAACATATACAGAGGATAGGACATCTGATAATAACCAACCCCTTCATCCCCTATAAGCATAACTAGGGGGATTCTGAAGAAAATGCCTAAAAACTTTGCAAAAATCCCTGCAGCGCCTAAAATTATGGTTCCTTTCACTAAGGATTGCTTTTTCATATAATACCTCCGTATTTTATAGATAATAATAATTTTTATTTATAATACGGAGGTATTATTCCATATATGTTATAAAAACATTATAAATAGAAGCTTATCTCACTTGCAGGTACTATTGTTCCATTTGTTTCCCTAAAAAAACTGAAGCTGTTTCAGCAAGCTTGCTTTCAACCTCTCCTAATTTTTCTCCAGGCTCTTTGGACAATATTAAAACCGCTCCTATGGCATCTCCTTCTGTGATTATAGGGGAAATTACTTGATTACCATACTTGCCACCGGCTTCCTCATCGCTATATATTGATATAGTCTTTGATCCTCCTTCTCCTAAGATAACAGTCTTTCTTCCTTCTATAACTTCTTCTAGCTCTTTACTGATTTTCTTTTCCAGGTAATCCTTCTTTGATGCTCCACTCACTGAAATAATAGCATCCTTATCAGATATTATTACTATATGTCCTATGGTCTGCTGAAGTGCTTCAGCGTATTCTCTTGAAAAATCAGTAAGCTCCTCAATAGGAGAATATTTTTTTAGAATTACCCCCCCTTCTCTATCGGTAAATATCTCAAGAGGATCTCCTTCTCTAATTCTGAGGGTTCTTCTAATTTCTTTTGGTATAACAACTCTTCCTAAATCATCAATTCGTCTCACAATACCTGTAGCTTTCATATGGTAAATCTTCCTCCTTATCATCAACAAAATGATTTAACTGTACATATATTATTTGAAGAGGATGAAATTTTATACACATTTGTACTTTTTATTTATATAGTGGGAATATTCTACACCATAATAAAAAGATGCCATAGAGCATTGCTCTATGGCATCTTTTTATTTTTCACTTATTAATTCTTCAATCTTCTCTGGATAAGTCTTAACATTATACTCTTTTTTCCACTTTTCAAGATTTTCAGTGTAAAGAGCATTTTTCTTTTCTTCTAAAAGAGATTCTTTTATTTCAGATGACACATCTTCTAATGGAGTAACCGTTGCTTCTTTTACTAAATTTGTAGTCTTTATTATATGATATCCATACTGAGACTTTACAGGATCAGAAATTTCATTTTCTCCCATAACTTTAGCTGCATCTATAAACTCGGCAATCATACCAGAGTTCTCATAAGTAACAAAGCCTAGTTCCCCGCCACTTTGAGCAGATCCGTCAGAGCTATATTCTGCAGCTAAAGCAGCAAAATCCCCACCATTATCAAGCTTTGTCTTTACTTCCTTAGCTGTCGCTTCATCTGCCACTAGAATATGAGCCATATTAGCACCAGGATTTTGAGTAAACTCTTCTTTATGCTCATCGTAGTAAGCTTTTACTTCATCATCACTAACCTCAATATCCTTAAACATATCATCAAGGAGCTTACTCATGATAATCTGCTCTTCAAAGTAGTCCAGTACAGTCTCATCAGTAAAGCCTAAAGTCTTTAATACCTCTTGATAATCCTCTTCTGACTCATAGGTAGCCTTGGTTTCTTCCACCATGGTCTGAACCTCTTCATCAGTAGCTTCAAATTTCATCTCTTTTGCCTTCTTTAGGAGCACCTCTTGAGCAACTAGCACATCTAAATTAGACTCAGCATAGGTTAAATAAGCAGATTTGCCTTCTTCACTAGAAAGGTAATCCTCACCTAAAGAATACTTTAGATAGTCTGTTATTGAAATCATGGCTTTGTCTAAATCTGCCTTAGTAATCTTCTCTTTATCCACAGTAGCGAGGACAGTCTTTTCTTTTGCCTCTGGTGTCTTCTCAACGAGACCACAACCTACTATAGAAAGGGCCATTACCCCAACTATCGCTGCACTAACCAACATCTTTAATCTTTTCAATTCATTTCCTCCGATTCCGATAATAGTTTTAAGCAAAGGAGCTTAAAATTATATATTAAATTTAGATGATTTTTCTATTCATTTTAAACAGTAATTGGAAACACAATAATTAGTATAACAATATCTCATCATAAATTCAAATCATTTTTCGGAGGATTCCCGCCTTGAGAGCATGAATTCTAAGAGCTCCTTGAAAATAGGAAGCATATCCTCCCTTTTTATTTCCTTGAGCTTATAAGAAAATGCTGGTTTTTCCCCAAACCTAAATATAATTTTCTTGGGATATTTATCTAGAAGAGCCTTGAATATATTCTGATCTCCCCGGTCTCTGCTTTCAAATTGGAAGGTAACCTCTTCCGCTTTCTCTTTTATTTCCTCCATACCCAGAAGCTTACCTCTGCTTCTGATATAGGCAATATCCATTAAATTATAAACGCTTTGAGGTATATAAGAGAATCTATCCTCCAACTCTTCCTTAACCTCCATGTAGTCATCCTTGCTCTCTATAGCTGCTATCTTCTTATATACCTCGATTTTTTGTATTTCATCAGGTATATATCCTGCTGGTATGAAGGCGTCTACCTTTAAATCCACAGTGGTTTCCACGGGCTCTCTTTCAATTTCACCTTTAATAAGCTTTACTGTATCCTCAAGCATCCTGCAGTAAAGGTCATAGCCTACAGCAGCCATGTGTCCATGCTGCGAGGAACCCATCATGTTTCCTGCTCCTCTTATCTCTAAATCCCTCATTGCTATCTTAAAGCCTGAACCCAGCTCTGTGAAATCCTTAAGGGCTTTAAGTCTCTTTTCAGCAACCTCTGTAAGAATTTTATCCTTTCTATATACAAAGTAGGCATAAGCTATTCTATTAGATCTTCCAACCCTTCCTCTCAGCTGGTATAGCTGCGATAGGCCAAGCTTATCCGAGTCCTGGACTATCATAGTGTTTACATTGGGAATATCGATTCCCGTCTCTATGATAGTAGTGCACAGGAGCACGTCAAACTCCTTATTCATGAAAGCAAGCATTTCCTTCTCCAGCTCTTTTTCTGACATCTGGCCATGGGCAACAGTTATCCTAGCTTCTGGAATAAGATTTTGAAGGAAGCCTGCCATATTCTTAATATCCTCCACCCTATTATATACAAAGAAGACCTGACCGCCTCTGTTTATCTCCCTGAGGATTGCATCTCTTATGAGCTGGTCATTAAACTCTACCACATAGGTCTGTATAGGATATCTCTCCTCAGGAGGGGTTTCTATGACACTGATATCCCTTACTCCTGTAAGGGACATATTTAAGGTCCTTGGAATAGGAGTAGCACTGAGCGTAAGTACATCCACATTCTTTTTAAGCTCCTTCATCTTTTCCTTCTGAGCTACACCAAAGCGCTGTTCTTCATCCACAATAAGAAGACCAAGATCCTTAAATTGAATATCTTTAGACACAAGCCTATGAGTACCAACCAGGATGTCAACATTTCCTTCTTTTAAAGCCTTTAGAGTATTTTTCTGCTGAGCTGCACTCCTAAAACGGCTGATCATATCTACCTTAATAGGAAAATCAGAAAATCTTTTTGTCATGGTATTATAATGCTGTTCAGCAAGTATGGTAGTAGGCACTAACAGAGCAACCTGCTTTCCATCCATAACTGCTTTAAAAGCAGCTCTTAAGGCAACCTCTGTTTTTCCATAGCCTACATCTCCACAGAGGAGCCTATCCATAGGCTTATCCGACTCCATATCCTCTTTAATCTCTTCTAAGGAAGTAAGCTGGTCAGGGGTCTCCTCATAAGGGAATTCATCTTCAAATTGTTTCTGCCACTCTGTATCCTTTGAAAATTTATAGCCTTTTACAGTTGTTCTGGCAGCATAAAGCTTTACTAAATTTTCAGCAATCTCATTGATAGATTTTTTAACCTTTGCCTTAGCTTTTGTCCATTCAGAGCCTCCCAGCTTATTAACCTTAGGGGACTTTCCTTCACCACCAATATACTTTTGAATTAAATCCAGCTGTTCTACCGGTACATAAAGCTTATCTCCCTTATCGTATTCAATATCTAGATAATCTCTTTTATGTCCCTGGAGCTCAATTTGCTTTATTCCTTTATAAACACCGATTCCATTATTAACATGTACTACATAATCCCCAGGCTTTAGCTCTGCAAAGCTCTTTATCTTTGCAACTCCCTTTTTGGTAGAAGCTTTTCTTTTAAGCTTTCTCTTTGATTCTCCAAATACCTCTTTATCAGAAATTACACAAAGCTTAAGTTCTGGAAAATCGAAGCCTTTTAAAAGATTACCGAAGGTTATAACCACCTCACCCAAGGCTATATCTTGAACAATGTCTCTATAAACACTTTCAATACCTCTATCTCTGAGAGTATCCACAAGCCTCTCTCCTCTAGGCCTCGTTCCAGAAAGTATCAGTGTTCTATAGCCTCTAGCTTTCTTATCCTTAATATCCTCGATAAGTATCTCCAGCTGTCCATGATAGCTGGTAGGAGTTATTGCAGAAAAGCTAACAATTCTTTTAGGAGGAAGAAACTTCGTTGATTTAGCTATGGTATCTAAAACAATAGTCTCTCTTCCTTCAAGAATTTCTAAGAGCTCCTCCTTAGATATCAGAAGCTTTCCTTGGGAAGGAAGTATGTCTCCCCTCTGAAGAAATGCCTTATAATTTTCTTCAAATTCATAATAGGTACTATCAAGCTTTCCAGAGGATCTCTTGCTGTCATCAATTATTACATAAGCATCCTCCATGTAATCCAGGAGAGTCTGTGCTTTATCAAAAAAGAAGGGTAGATAGCTGTCTATTGTTTCAAAGGACCATGTTTCTCTAAGGCTCTCAAGGTTAGCTTTAGAGATAGCAGAAAGCTTTTCAACCATTTCCTTATCCTTAGAATTCTTATGCTTAGAAATAAATGTCTCCAGCTCTTCACTGATGCTTTTATAAGCTTTATCTATGATAGTTTTATCAAGGATTATTTCTTTTGCCGGAAATATATCTGCTGATTGTATTTTTTCAATACTTCTTTGTGTTTCCGTATTAAAGGTTCTTATTGAATCAATTTCGTCATCAAAAAGCTCTATCCTATAAGGCGCAGCAATATCAGGAGGATATATGTCCATGATACCGCCTCTTAGAGAGAACTGTCCTTTACCATCTACCATGTCCATTCTTTCATAGCCAGACTCTATAAGCTTCTCACTTATTACTTTAAAGTCTACCTTGTCTCCTAGCTTTATGGTAAAGCTATGGTTCTCGAAGAGCTCCCTTGGAGTATATAATGAAGCTATGGCATCAATAGAAGAAATAACTATTTTCTTCCCGGGCCTCAGCATTTCCTTTATAACCTTAAGTCTTGCCCATCTTAAATCTCCAGAAATGGCATCTATATTATAAAAAACTACATCCTTAGCCGGGAAGTAATAAACCTCATTTATATATAGATTCATATCCTCATATAGGTTCTTTGCCTCCATATCACTATGAGTAAATATAAAAATAGGTTTATCTATCTCTTCATAAATACCATCTATTATGTAGCTCTTAGATGATTCAGACGCACCAAATATACCTATAGGAAAGACTCTATCATCAATTGCATTCTTTATTCCAATAAAATCCTTACTCTTTTTTAAAGGATTCATTAAACCTTGTAATCTCATTACCTCACCGCCTTATTTATTAACCTGTGCTTTATTTAACCTTAATATGAGCATACAAACAGGCTTTAACTCCCTGATAGAGCTAAAGCACAGTATAAAATATCTAAGCCTTAAAGCTATTAAATTTGTTCATGGCTTCCTGCAAGCCTTCCTTCATAATGACCACAGCCGCCTCTCCAGCAGCCTCAATAGCCTTCTTCACAAGTCCCTCTTCTTCCTTCGAAAACTTTCCCAGCACGTGAGCCACTAAATCACCATTAGGAGCTCCAACTCCAATTTTAACCCTTGGAAAATCATCACCTAAATGAGAAATTATGCTTTTAATACCATTGTGGCCTCCAGCACTACCCTTTCCTCTGAGTCTAAGCCTACCAGTTTCTAAGCTTATATCATCATATAGAACTATTATCTCATCCATGGAAAGCTTATAGAAAGCAGCGAGCTCTCTGATGCTTTCTCCACTGAGATTCATATAGGTAGAAGGCTTTAAAAGTATGACCTTATTTCCTTCAATAATACCTTCACCTATATCTCCTTTAAATTTTTTCCTATTTATATCAATATTATACTTAGCGGAAAGGAAATCTACCGCTTGAAAGCCTGCATTATGTCTTGTGTTTTCATATTCCTTGCCAGGATTTCCTAGTCCAATAATTGCATACATTTTATTTCCAACCTTTCAAATGCTTTATAGCTGTAAGTAAATTATTTCTCTCCATAACATAATATAATAAAAGCTTAAAATAATAAAGAGACTCTACTTTCAAGTCTCTTTATTATTTTGCAAATTATATTAATTACTTTTAACATTATTTTGAGGCAGCCTCCAGCTGGATTGTAAGAGTTTCAGTTGTACCCTCTCTCCATACTATACATTCAACTAAATCTCCAACCTTCCTTTTCTCTAGCACTTCATAAATATCCTCTTTTTTGGTTATATCAGTACCATCAAGCTTGATTATTATATCAGTAACATTGATACCAGCCTTAGCTCCTGCACCGTCCTGTGTTAGGCTTGTAACATAGACTCCATTTACCTCGCCTTCGTTACTACCTGTTATGGTATTAAATACTATACCAAGGGAAGGTCTTTTAGACTCTCCACCGGTTATTATTCCATCAATTATTTTAGTTATTTCAGCTATAGAAATGGCATGATTAAGTCCAGCATTGGTATATTTTCCATCAATAGTCCTTGATATAATTCCTAAAACCTCACCGGAAAGATTAACTATTACTCCTCCCTCATTATAATTATTGAGACTTAGAGTAGTCTGTAGAAGCGCATAAGCAAGGGTTTCCTGAGCATTATCCTTAGTAAGCTCCATCTTTTTATTTGTGGAGCTTATTATTCCTGTGGTTACAGTACCTATATAATCTTCTCCGATATTATTTGACACGGCGATGACAGTATCTCCAACAATAGAGTTAGATACATCACCGATTTTCGCTACAGTGAGGCCAAAAGCATCTACCTTCAATAGCACTATGTCAGAATCAATATCAAAACCCACTATGGAAGCTTCTAAGGGCTTAGCATCTCCATCAGGAAGCTTAACATATACCTTCTCTAGGTCCTTCACCCCGCTATAATTAGTTACTATATATCCATCATTTTTAATTATAAAGCCAGAGATATTAGCTGTGTTTTGTAAGGCGTTGATAGTAAAGCTTTCTTCACTGCCTCCAATGCCCACCACTGATGAGTAAACACCTGAAACAACCTTATATATCCCATTACTTGACATTGTAGAGGATAGATTTTCTCTCTCCTCCAAAGAACTGTCACCTCCTGTGGAAACTGTGATTGTGTCAAGGTTTGTAAAAAAGAAATAAGCAGATACAAAGCCTGAAAGCACAGCTATAACTATTAGACCTAACGCTTTCATTAAATCATTTACCCTCTGCTTCCTATAATTCTGCTTAAACTTTATTTCACCTTCGGTATTTCTTTTCTTATTTTCTTTCTTTATATCCTTCCAAGCCCACAGGCTATCCTTATCGCTATTATTCTGCAATACAGCACCTCCTACAACCTTTAAACTCCTGCTATTTCTTTTTAAGGGTAAAGGTGAAGGTTACGCCTTTTTCTGGAGTTTTGTTTTCAGCCCAAATTTCCTCTCCATGCTGAGTTAATATGTTTCTAACTATAGAGAGGCCCAGTCCTGTGCTAACTTTATTAGTTCTCGATTTATCAGCCTTATAAAATCTGTCCCAAATATTCTTCATATCTTCTTCAGAAATAGCAGGTCCATCATTATAAATACTGATATATGCTTTACTTCCCCTACTTTTACTGGTTACCCTTATATAGCCACCTTCATTAGAATACTTAACAGCATTATCAGCTAGATTAGTGACAACCTGTATAAGTCTGTCCCTATCCCCATTAACATAAAGGTGATCTCCTTCAAGCACTACATCTACCTCGAGCTTTTTGTGCTTGATTTTAGGTTCTAAATTAATTATACAAATCCTTATAATTTCATTAATATCAAATTCACTAAACTTAAGGATTAGTTTTCCAGCCTCCATGGCTGATAAATCTAAAAGCTCATTTACAAGTCTAGAGAGCCTTGTTATCTCATCATAAACAATTTTCATGTAGTAGCCTTCCTTATCCTTCGGTATTACACCGTCCATTATCCCAGCTACAAAGCCCTTTATGGAGGTAATAGGCGTTCTCAGCTCATGGGATACATTAGAGATAAAATCTCTTCTGTTCTTTTCCACCTCTGCCAGAGAATCAGCCATTGTATTAAAGGATTCAGCAAGCTCACCTATTTCATCGTTTGTTTCTACATAAACTCTTTTGTCAACTTCCCCCTTAGAAAGTTTTCTTGCCGCAACATTGATTTTTGATAATGGTGTTATTAATATTTTTTGAGCAAAATAATATATCACTATACTAGAGGCTGTAAGTGCTAATATAGCAGTTATCCAGATGATTGTATAAACCTTTTTTATGGGAGTCATAATATCCTCTGTAGGAATGGACATTAAAATCACTCCGCTAAATAGCTTTTCTCGAAATATTGGTGTCATATAAACATAGGACTTTCTGCCAAAGGATTCGTCATAAACTGTTTCCTTTACAATAGAATTCCCTTCCATTAAAACATTAATGTCATTCCCAATTCCAAGATATCCACCGGTTTGAAGACTTCCATTGGAAACAGCTAGAATTCCCCTGTTTCTTCCTGTTACAATAATATCCGAATTGGTGGTATTAGCTACAAAATTTATAATATTTTGAAGCTCCCCTAGAGCAGCGGCACTTTTATTATTGTACCAGTCTACGAAGGCATTCTTCACCAGTTCGCTTTGTCCCTTCAGGATACGATGAGTATCCTCATAGTAATAATCTTCAAACCACATAGATAATACTGTAGCAATAATGATAAATGTAAAGGCAATGATTGCAGTAAAGGTTATTAACAGTTTAGAAACCAAACTGTTTTTTTTCATTTATTTAACCTCAAACTTATATCCTACTCCCCATACTGTCTCTAGCTGCCAGTTAGATCCTCCATGAAGCTTTTCTCTAAGTCTCTTGATATGAACATCTACAGTCCTGGAATCTCCTGGGTAATCATAGCCCCACACCTCACATAAAAGCTGCTCTCTGGTAAACACTCTATTTTTGTTGCTGGCAAGATAATAAAGAAGCTCAAATTCCTTAGGAGGCATTTTGATTTCATCACCATTATAGGTTACATTATAAGAGTTTACATCTATAGTCAAATCAGGATAAGTAATTGCTTCCTTAACTCCCACTTCTACATTATATCTTCTTATAACCGCTTTAACTCTAGCTATAAGCTCCTTGGGCTCAAAGGGCTTAACTATATAATCATCAGCTCCAAGCTCCAAAGCTAAAACTTTATCAAAGGTTTCCCCCTTAGCTGTTAGCATTATAACCGGGGTTTCATTTTCTTTTCTAATCCACTTGAGCACATCGATTCCATCCATGCTTGGTATCATAACATCTAAAAGCACAAGGTCAGGCTTGTAATCCATGAATAGCTCTTGAGCTACCTTACCATTATGTCCAACTTTTGTATCATAGCCAGAGCTCTCCAAGTACATCTTTATCACTTCACATATATTTTCATCGTCATCGATTACCAATATTTTTCCAAGTATTCCTTCCATTTCACACACTCCTTTAATTACTATTATTTAGTACATCTATTTTTTACTGAAACCCAACAAAATTTTCAGCTACTATTATAAATTTAACAAATTTATACTATATTTTATATAGCTTTTACTAAAAGTTACAAATATTTAAAAAGTCTTTACCTATGGAAGCAAAATACTTTTCTGAGGGAATTATTATCATGGATAAAAAAGAGGACTCTATTAGAATCCTCTTACCTTAATCTTCTGTTTATTATAGGCTGTTTTCAAAAAGCTTGCTAAGTGGTACATCATCATAAATTCTTCTTATAGCCTCAGCGAATATTGGAGCTACAGAAAGAGATGTAACCTTATGTAAGTCCTTTCCTTCAGGTAAATCTATAGTATTAAGCATTATAAGCTCTTTAATTGAGCTAGCATTAATTCTATCAAAAGCAGGTCCTGAAAGAACTCCATGGGTACAGCAGGCAAAAACCTCCTTTGCCCCTAAATCTATAAGTGCATTAGCAGCATTGGCAATAGTACCTCCTGTATCTATCATATCATCAATGAGGATACAGGTTTTATCCTTAACATCTCCAATAATATTCATAATTTCAGATACATTAGGCTTAGGTCTTCTCTTATCAATTATAGCAATAGGTGCATGAAGCTTATCAGCAAATTTTCTTGCTCTTGTTACACTACCAAGATCAGGAGATACTACTACTACATCATCTCTATCTAGCATATTCTTTTCCTTAATAAAATGCTTAGCTAAGATAGGTGCTCCTAAGAGATGATCTAATGGAATATTAAAATACCCCTGGATCTGAGAGGCATGAAGGTCCATAGTAAGAACTCTATCAGCTCCTGCACTGGTAATAATATCTGCTACTAGCTTAGCAGTTATTGGATCTCTAGATTTAGCCTTTCTATCCTGCCTCGCATAACCATAATAGGGAATTACCGCAGTAATCCTTCCTGCAGAAGCTCTCTTGAAGGCATCAATCATTATAAGAAGCTCCATAATATTATTATTTACTGGTTGATTGGTAGATTGAACAACAAAAACATCTGCTCCTCTAACCGTTTCATTTATATCAACCTTAATCTCTCCATCACTAAAAGTACCTACTTCAGCATCCCCTAGCGGCACTCCTAAAATGTTTGCTATATCTCTAGCAAGCTGCGGATGAGAATTACCCGCAAAAATTTTAATACTTTTCCCATGGGTTATCATAGGTGGACCCTCCTTGATATTGTTATGAGTGTGAGTTTAAAGATATCAATTATCTTTATTTGTTCTTCTTCTTAAATAAACCTCTTTTCTCTACCCAACCATCAATATTAACCTGCTTAGCTCTAGCAATGGCCAAGCTTCCCTGGGGGACCTCCTTAGTAATGGTAGAACCAGCAGCTATATAGCTATTATTCTTTACCATAACAGGAGAAACTAAATTAGTATTACATCCAACAAATACATTATCCCCTACAATTGTTTTATGCTTTTTATTTCCATCATAATTTACAACTACGGTACCGCAGCCAAAATTACAATCCTTACCAACCTCTGCATCACCTATATAGGTCAAATGGGAAACCTTGGTGCCATCTCCAATGGTGGCCTTCTTTATTTCTACAAAGTCTCCTATTCTGGTATTTTTCCCGATGACACTCTCTGGCCTTATATAGGCAAAAGGACCAACATCCGTTCCTTCTCCTACCTCACTATTTAAGATAACAGAACTCTGTACTGTCACATTATCCTTTACTATACTATCACATATTCTGCAATTAGGATATAGTATACAATCTTCTCCTATAATAGTTTTTCCTTCAAGAACATTATTAGGATATATTATAGTATCCTGGCCAATCTCCACATCTACACCAATATATGTGCTTGTGGGATCTATAATAGTCACACCATTATCCATGTGTTTTTTGTTTATTCTTTTTCTCATTATATCTTCAGCAATAGCAAGCTCGCCTCTTGAATTTACTCCAAGAGTTTCTTGAAAATCAATAGGAAGTGCTCCTAATTTTCTTCCCTGAGATTTTAAAATCCCCACAACATCAGTCAAATAATACTCCCCTTGAGAATTATTATTGGAAAGTGATTTTAAAGAAGCTAGCAGCTCTTCTATATCAAACAAATACATACCTGCATTTATTTCCTTAATCTGCAGCTGCTCTGGAGTACAATCCTTATGCTCAACAATTTTCACAACCTCACTGCCATTTCTTACTATTCTTCCATAACCTGTAGCATCAGATACTATAGAAGATAATAAAGTAGCAGAATTTTTCTCCTCTTCATGATAGGCTAAAAATTTCTTAACCGTATCCACCTGTATTAGTGGAGCATCACCAGTAAATATTGCTACTGTTCCCTTTTTATCTTTTAAATACTCAGCAGCACACATTACTGCATGCCCTGTTCCCAGCTGCTCTTCTTGAAGGGAGTAGCTTACTTCCCTGGAGGAAGTGTCTGATTTAACCCTATCAGCACCCTTTCCAATTATAACATTGACCTCCTGAAAGCCCGCCTCTCTCATGGTATCAATGACATGATTAACCATCTCTTTACCACAAACCTTATGAAGCACCTTAGGAAGCTTAGACTTTATCCTTTTTCCCTGACCAGCTGCTAATATTAACGCACAATTTATCATTTTTCCACCTCAGATTCATTTAAAAAATATCTCAACATAATTTTAACCATAGCTTACTCTAACATAATATATTTTACCATAGAATTCAATGCAATATAAGGCTATAGTTTTACTCATATATTGTCAAAAAAAAGAGAGCCTTAAGCTCTCTCTTACCTATACCTCTAAAACGCCCTCACTTACGTCAACTTCTTCATTTCTGACTCTTTCATACTCAGTTAATATAGCCTCTTGGATCTTTTCCCTTGTTGTTGTATTGATGGGATGGGCTATGTCCTTAAACTCTCCATCGGGAGTTTTTCTGCTGGGCATGGCTATAAACAGTCCATTCTGCCCTTCAATAACCTTTATATCGTGAACTACAAATTCATTATCAAAGGTTACGGATACAATAGCTTTCATTTTACCTTCTGCAGAGATTTTTCTAATCCTTACATCATTAATCTGCATATATTACACCTCCAGTAGCGTTATCACGATATGTTACTATTTCTCTATTTGTTCTCAATTCCCTCTTTTTTTGTGAATATTTTTTAAAAATTAAATATTTATTAATAAATTTGAATTTTTTTATACAATTTTAACTATTATACATTGGCGAAAGCTGCATATTTATATTTCCTTCATCATCCACAGAGGTAAATTCTAATATAGAAATCCTATCCTCCACCAATTTTCTTCCTGCACCTACATTATCCACCAATACTCCTATACCAACAAGCTGACTTTCGAACTCCCTGAGCAAATCTTTTATACCTGCAGCTGTACCTCCAGCTCTCATAAAATCATCAATAAAAATACATTTGGAGTTTTTCTTTAAGCTTCTCTTTGCAAGAGACATATTTTGAATCCTACCAGAGGAGCCAGAGAGGTAATTAATAGTTACCGTTGGACCTTCAGTAACCTTAGCTTCTCGTCTTACAGTTACTAGGGGAACTCCCAGATTCTTAGCCACTTCATAGGCAAGAGGCACTCCTTTTGTTTCCACGGTAACCACGCAATCCACTTCTTTCTCATAGAAGCAGGAAGCTAAAATAACCCCAGCTGCGCCTATTATTCTTGGGTCGAACATAATATCTGTCATATATATAAAGTTTCCAGGGACAACCCTACTCTTATCCTTTAAAAGGGTACAGAGCTCTTCAGCAAAAGCTTTTTTATCATTATAGCTCATATTAGGCAAATATTTAACCCCACCAGAGGCCCCTGCTATAGTTTCTACCGTTCCACCATCAATTCTTCCCATTGCTTCCTTAACAATGACAATATCCTCACTTATTGTAGATTTTGCACTCTTTAATAAATCGCAAAAATAATTATAGTTTATTACCGTATTAGGTCTAGCGGTTAAAATTCTGGTTATTGCTGACACTCTGCTATTTCTAGTAAATTTCTCCATAATAATCACCTCTTATATTTATTAAACACGAATTATGAATATAATTTTCTCTTCTAATATTCATATTTTATTCCATTTTGCCTTATTTTACAATATGTAATCATTGTAAATATAAAATTAAGCTCCTTGATTAACAGAAGGTATAATTATGCGCACTAATGAAAATATTTACAGTAATTGCAATTATTGATAAAATATATTCATCAATATATTTTAGCTGAGGTATAATTATGAAAAATAAGGTTATAAAAATACCTGCCTCTGAACTCATGGAAGGTATGGTGGTCAGCAAAAATTTTATAGTTAACAATATAAGACTCCTGAACAAGGATGTAGAAATTTCTCAAAGGATAGCAAACAAAATCAAGGAAACTTATCCTGAAGCACTTCTTGAGGTTTATTATCCTGATAACTCCCTACTTTCTTCTTATAAAAAAGAAACCAAAGCCTCAATGATAGAAGCAGAGGATTTTTTTAAAAGAGTAACTCATACTTGCTTCAAGATGTTTTCAAGGCTAGAAGTTAGAGATGATCCTGATATAAATATGGTCAGAAATCTCTCTAAGGAGCTTCTTACTACAGATATTCACCAGGAAATTATGATTAAAAATATCACTACAGTAAGAAACCTCAAGGATTACGACCTCAGACATTCTATCAATACAGCTATTTTATCTGTGCTAATAGGAAGATGGCTTGGATACTCTCCACGAAATCTGAAGCTTTTATCCTATGCAGCCCTCCTTCATGATATAGGTAAGGAAAAAATCGATGAAAAAATATTATATAAGCCAGGAGCTTTGACTGAAAATGAGTATAATATGGTAAAGCTTCATTCTCAGCTAGGATATGAAATCTTAAAAAAAATTCCCTTCTTAGATAGCTCAGTAGCTATAGCCGTACTTATGCATCACGAAAGAGAGGACGGCAGCGGTTATCCCTTCGGAATTAAAGGAGATAGCATAAGCAGTTACGGAAAAATAATAGCAATAGCTGACACCTTTGATGCCATGACCTCCAATAGAGTTTATAAGGAAAGAATTAGTCCATTATCGGCTCTTGAGGAGATTCGTGATTGCAGCTTCAAAACTCTTGACCCAAAGCTTTGTCATCTATTTATAAAAAATATGATGAACCTTTATATAGGAAATCAAATTCTGTTAAGCAACGGAGCCACCGGGACAATTATAAAGATGGATATAAATTCTATAAGCAAGCCTCTAATTATCACTGATCAATGCTTTATCAATCTATCAGCCTCAAAAGATTTACATATTGTAGATATAATATAATTAAAAGTAAATATATACTCCCTAATATATATGATTTTTTTATGGTAATATTAAATATCTTCATTTTGTGTTTTTTTATTTGAAAAATGTATATAATGATTAAGGAGCTATTTAAAAGGGAGTTGATAATTTGTCATTCGATTTTATAAAGGATAAGAATAAAAAGGTTCACTTTATAGGTATTGGTGGGATAAGCATGAGCGGACTAGCAGCAGTGCTTTTAAATGCTGGCTATAGGGTATCCGGCTCAGATGCCAAAGAATCTCATATACTTGATAACTTAAGAAAATTAGGTGCTGAAATATACATAGGACATAATTCCTCAAATATAAAGGATGCAGATCTTGTAGTTTATACCGCAGCAATTCCAGAAGAAAACCCTGAACTTAGCTATGCCAGAGAAAATTCTATACACGCCATGGATAGAGCAGAATTTTTAGGACATATAATGCAGGGTCATAAATATAACGTTGCTGTTGCTGGCACCCACGGAAAGACCACCGCCACCTCAATGATATCTCATGTAGCCTTAGAGGGGGAGGTTGATCCTACGATTCTTGTGGGTGGAGAGCTTGATATTATAAATGGTAACTTTCGTGTAGGAAATAGCGAGTATTTTATCACTGAAGCCTGTGAATATAAGGCATCTTTTTTGAAATTCTTTCCTTATATAGGAATAATACTAAATATAGATGCAGACCACTTAGATTATTATAGGGATATAGAGCATATAGAGGAAACCTTTAGAGAGTTTTCTCATATAGTACCTAAGGACGGCTACCTCATAGGCTACGCTGAGGATGAAAGGGTTGCAAGAATTCTTAAGGACGCTCCCTGTAATACCCTAAGCTATGGCTTTGATCATGGAGATTATACTGCAAAAAATATAAGCTTTGATGATACGGGCTGTCCTAATTTTGATGTATACAAGGGAAATAAGAAGTTAACTTCAATAGCCTTGAGAGTTCAGGGTAAACATAATATTTTGAATGCTCTGTGCACTGTAATAGTTGGTGAATTATTTAAAATATCTTCTGAAGCTATAGCTAGCGGTCTTCACAATTTTAAAGGGGCTCATAAGCGCTTTGAGATTAAAGGGACTAAAAATGGAGTAACAGTGATAGATGATTATGCTCACCATCCCACAGAGATAAAAGCTAGCCTTGCATCTGCAGAAAGCTATCCTCATAACAAAATATACTGTATCTTCCAGCCACATACCTACACCAGAACAAAAACTCTCTTTGAAGAGTTTACAAAGTGCTTTGAGGGCACTGAAGAGCTGATTCTTATGGATATATATGCTGCCAGAGAAAAGGATACAGGAGAGATAAACTCTACAATGCTTGGAGATGCTATCAGAAAAACCGGTCTCCCCTGTGTTAATGTACACTCACACCAAGAGGCCTTAGAATATGTTTCAGCTAAGCTTAAGCCAGGAGACCTACTCCTAACTGTAGGTGCTGGAGACGTAGTATTAGTTGGCGAAATGTATTTAAAATAATAGTATATATTATAAAAGAAAAATAAATAATTTAAAATTTTCCAAATACTATTGCCAATCACAAAAAATTACTGTAATATGAAAAAAGACTAAACTAATAGTCAATTCAATGAAAGGAGATAGGACAAGTGAAAATGAGAATATTCAATTCCTCAAATAACACACAACAGAATACTAATTTTTTTGATGCCCTATCTTTGTTTCAAAGTGGTAATTAGGTTTATTTTATTATGAAATTAGAGAGCCAAGGGTTATCTTGCCCTTGGCTTTTTTTAATAATTATACTTTTAACAAAAAGCTATGGGCGTACCATAGCTTTTTTTGCCTATTCACCTCTTTCAACAAAGATGTATCCAAGTGCTTAAATTCAACAATAAAGGAGGTTGATTCAATGAAACGAATATTTAAGTACATCCTTCGTCACAAGGCATTACTTTTAATACCTGTGACAGCCATGCTTCTGGTTATTGCTGCCGATACCTTAACACCCTATGTTACAAAATTAATTGTAGATGATGTAATTTATGGAGATGGAGGCTTTGGACTTTTAAAGCTGCTGCTCCTTGCTATATTAGGCTTAACCTTAATAAAAAATATCTTTGGTTATACCAAGGAATATCTCTTTGATGTATTATCTACAAAGGTCAATGAATCTCTTAAGAATGAGCTCTTCAACCATATTCAGAGTCAAGAATTCAGCTATTTTGACAGTATGAATACCGGTGAGCTCATGTCAAGAATAGGTGAGGACGTAGATAATATATGGAGAACCATATCCTTCGGCCTAAGATTATTTGTGGAAAATATCATTTATTTTGTTACAAGCTCTGCAATACTATTTATTTTAAACTATAAGCTAGCTCTTGCTTGCATAAGCATAATGATTCCTATTGGCTTTTTAGCTATAAAGCTAGAAAAGAATATCATGAAGAGCTATGAGGCTATTTCTGATCAGGCAGCAGTGATAAACACTACTGCTCAAGAAAACATCGCTGGTGTTAGACTAGTTAAAGCCTTTGCCAGGGAAAAGCATGAAATATTAAAATTCCTTGAGATGAATAAAACCAATTATAATCTGAATATGAAGCAGGCAAAAGGACTGGCAACCTATTATCCTCCCATTGAGCTTCTCACTAACCTTTCTGTAGTTATAATGCTGATTTTTGGTGGGGTTCTAGTTATTCAAGGAGAAATGTCCTTTGGTGATTTATTTGCCTTCAGTCAGTATATATGGAATCTAGTTTGGCCAATGAGAAACCTAGGCTGGCTCACAAACATGCTGGCACAAAACCAAGCTTCCTCAAAGAAAATATTTGCTATCTTAGATAGACCATCTAAAATAGTTTCTCCTCCTAATGCTGTTTCTCCAGAGGTAATCCAGGGAGAAATAGACTTTAAAGAGGTTTCCTTCAGATATTCTGAGGAGGAAGAAATATTAAAGGATATAAATCTAAAAGTAGAAGCCGGTAGCACTGTAGCAGTAATGGGTGGTACAGGCTCTGGTAAGTCTTCACTCCTTCATCTTATAGGGAGATATTATGATCCTGAAGAAGGAGAGGTATTGGTGGATGGAATTCCACTACAAGAAATGGATTTATACTCCTTAAGAAGTAGCATGTCCGTAGTTCCAGAGGATACCTTCCTTTTCTCTGAAACCATAAGAGAAAATATCCGCTTTGGAAATAAACAGGCTACCGATGAGGAGATTGAAGCTGCAGCTAAAATTGCCTGCTGCGACTTTATAGCTGAGCTGGAGGATGGTTTCGATACTCTTGTAGGAGAAAGAGGTATAGGGCTATCAGGGGGACAGAAGCAGAGAATTTCTATAGCAAGGGCTATAATCAGAAATTCAGCTATATTGATCCTTGATGATGCAACCTCTGCCCTGGATATGGAGACAGAGTATGCACTTCTTAAAAATCTTAAAAATAGGATAAATAAGTGTACTACCTTCATTATCGCTCACAGAATCTCCTCCGTTAAAAATGCAGACAAAATTATATTCTTAGAAAACGGAACTATTGTTGAAGAAGGAACACACGAAGAGCTTCTAAAGCTTAGAGGCCGCTACTATGAAATATACTGCGAACAATTTAAAGACTTTAAAGCCTTAGAAAGTGAGGTGGTATAATGGCTAGAAACACTGTAAAACAGGATGAAGATATCCAAAAACATTCTAAGCTAGAGATTATCATAAGGCTTTTAAAATATCTTAAGCCCTACAGATTAAAGGCTGCAGGGGTAATACTTCTAATGATATATGTAATGATAGTGGGAGTATTAAATCCTTTTCTCCTTCAAAGGGCTATTGATGTAAATGTAGCCTCGAAAGATATAAAGGGACTTCTTATTCTAGGAGGTATTTTAGTTTTAATGAACCTAATAGCCTCCTTATGCACAAGGATTAGGATAATATCCATGTCATCAATTACTAATAAAATACTCATTGATATAAGAGAAGAGCTGTATTCTCATATACAGAAGCTTTCCTTCTCCTTCTTTGATAACAGGCCTGTAGGAAAGATATTAGCAAGGGTAATTGGTGATGTTAACTCCCTTCAGGAGCTTTTTAACAACAGTGTAACCACCTTTATTCCTGAGATTTTAAGTCTTATACTGGTAACGGTTATGATGTTTCTGCTTAATACTAAGCTAGCTCTTGCAAGTTTATTGATCCTTCCCTTCCTGATGGCGGGCATGTTTTTAGTAGAAACCATATCTACGAAGAGATGGATAGCATACAGAAAAAAACGTTCTAATTTAAATGCCTTTACCCATGAGGATTTTGCTGGAATTAAAGTTGTTCAAGCATTTGCTAACGAAAGACACACCTCTAAGGACTTTAAAGGCATGGTAGGGGATCTTATGAATTACTTTACCTATACCATCAGGATTAATGACTTCTTCTGGCCCCTGGTAGATTTCTCTTGGGGTATAGGAATCATACTGATATATTGGGTGGGTGTTACCTTACTAACAAATAATACTATTGAAATAGGTACCCTTATAGCCTTTACCATGTATATAGGCATGTTCTGGAGACCTATAATGAATATATCAAGCTTCTATAATACCTTAGTGCAGAACTTCTCTGCTGCTGAAAGAATCTTTGACATAATCGATATTTCTCCGGACATAGTGAATATAAATGATTCCGTTAAAATGCCTAAGATAAAAGGAAATGTTGAATTTAAGGATGTTACCTTCTACTATGAGGAAGGTAGTCCAGTATTAAATAATGTAAGCTTCAAGGTAGCTCCTGGTGAAAACATAGCCTTAGTTGGGCCCACAGGAGCTGGGAAGACCACAATAACTGCACTATTAAGCCGCTTTTATGATACACAGGAGGGCGAAATTCTAATCGATGGAAAAAATATAAAAAATGTTGAGATAGAGTCCCTTCGATCTCAAATGGGTATAATGCTTCAGGATACCTTCCTCTTCTCCACAACTATTAAGGAGAATATTAGATACGGTAAGCTTGATGCCACTGAGGAGGAAATAATAGCTGCAGCCAAGGCCGTTAATGCTCATGACTTCATCATGGCCATGGAAAAGGGCTATGATACAGAGGTAAATGAAAGAGGCTCCAGGCTATCCTTGGGACAAAGGCAGCTTATCTCCTTCGCCAGAGCTATGCTGGCCAATCCAAGGATTCTTATACTGGACGAGGCTACCTCAAATATCGATACCTTCACAGAAAAGCTAGTTCAGCAGGGTATTAAAAAGCTATTAAGAGGAAGAACCTCCTTCGTTATAGCACACAGACTGTCCACTATAAGAGACTGCGACAGAATCATGGTTATTGATGAAGGCAGAATAAAAGAAGCTGGAACTCACGAAGAACTCTTAGAGGTAAAGGGCCTATACTACGATCTTTATATGGCTCAGTATAGATTCCTCAGTGAGGGAGCTTAATATTAAATAATGAAACACCTTAAGGTTAGTAATTTTCCTTAAGGTGTTTTTTTAAATTATTTATTTCTTAAATCATCAGATATATCAAGTATATTCAAAAGCTCACCAGCCCCATCAATTATATAATCAGGCTTTTCCTTCTCTAAATCCTCTCTATCTCTAAAGCCCCAGGTAACTAATACACAGGGTATACCTGCATTTCTTGCAGCTTCTGAATCCACCTCGGAATCTCCCACATATATGGCTTCTTCTTTTTTAGAGCCAAGCTCCTCTATTGCTTTAAATATAGTATCTGGAGCAGGCTTTCTCTTTATAGCTGCACTCTCTCCCGCTGCTGTATCAATTAAGCCTTTAAAATACTTTTCTGCCAGTACCTTTACCGCCTCATCCTGCTTATTGGAAACAATAGCAAGCTTATAACCCCTGTCCTTTAGCACCTGTAGAAGCTCAAGAATCCCTGGATAAGGCAAGGTCTTATTGTGCATATTTATTTGATAATGAGCCTTATATTCCTCCAGTACCTTTACAAACTCTTCCTCCTGAAGGTCACTAGAAAGACATTTTTTTAGGAGTGTTTCAGCTCCATTTCCTAAGAAGCTTCTTATCTCCTTCAATTCCCTGTTACTATGTCCTATATTTGTCATTATATAATTTACACTATCACAAAGATCCTCAAGGGTATCCAAAAGTGTACCATCTAAATCAAATATTACTGTATTTATCTTCATCATCCACATCCCCTTATATTTATCCTTAGGTAAATTATATGATAAAATCAGTAACTTTCAAGGAATAAATCACTTTCAAAATTTTGTTAGGATATTTTAGGTACGGAAGCAAAGAATATATTTACGATTCTTTATAGGAGGACAATATGGAATGGCCTTAATAAAATACAATAATATCAAAGCACTAAAAAGCTTTTTACTAGTTTTTTTCTGTTTCTTATTAATATTCTTGTGTCTATACCTGGACATATCCACTTCAGCTTCGGAGCCCTCTGACAAGAAAACTTCTAAACATATCATATTAATAGATGTAAATGAGCTTCAGCTTTATCTAATAGATAAGGAGAGCAAAGAAACCATAAAGAAGTATTCAATAGCCGTTGGAGCACTGGATTCCCCTTCTCCCCTTGGAACCTGGAAAATAACCAGCAAGGGTCAATGGAATGAAGGCTTTGGTGGAAGATGGCTGGGCCTTAATGTTCCTTGGGGTATATATGGTATCCATGGTACAACTAAGCCCTCATCTATCGGAAGCTTTGCATCTCATGGCTGTATTAGAATGTTTAATGCCGATGCTAAGGACTTATACTCCAGGGTAAATATAGGTACCTCAGTGGTTATATATGGTGGTGCCAACTGGCTGTTTACCAGCTATGTGAGAACTTTGGTTCCTGGAGATAGGGGGGCTGATGTCTATGGGGTTCAAGAAAGACTTAAGGATTTATGCTATTACAAAAGCACCATAGACGGTATCTATGGAGAAGGACTAAAAAAGTCAGTGCTTGATTTCAGAGAAGATCACGACCTTCCTATTTCACACAATATAGATATGGAAATGCTGAAGGCAATGGATATTTTTAAATTTGAATAATCCAAAGCTTTAATCCCCCACAATAATAATTTATATATGATAAAATATAATTGAAATTTTATCAGGGGTGCTAACAAATGAACTATGTTTATATTTTAAAATGCTGTGATGAAAGTCTTTATACAGGCTGGACAAACAACTTAGAAAAAAGGTTGAAAGCTCATTCTATGGGAAAAGGCGCTAAATATACCAGGGCAAAGCTTCCTGTAGAGCTAGTTTACTACGAAGAGTATGAAGATAAGATAGATGCTCAAAAAAGAGAATATGCAATAAAAAAACTATCTAGGGAAGAAAAGCTACTTCTTATAAATAAAAATTCTATTCTTCCCTTGAATAAAGCTTGTATTAATCCTTAGGAGGCATATTTATATGTCTCCTAAATTTTAGGAATAAAATTCCATTGAAGAAAAATATTACAGAGTCTTATCAATTCTCTATAATAGGTAAGGCCATTAATGATATAATATTTCTGAAGCAGCATAAGTATAATAATAAACTATTTAAAATAAGGTGGTGCTCCTATGAGAATTGCATGTATTAGTGATATTCATGGAAACATTTATGCCCTAAATAAGGTATTAGATAATATAGATGAAAATAATGCGGATTTAATAATTTGTCTTGGGGATTTAACAGGCTATGGTCCCCACCCCAATGAAGTGGTTGCCCTGATAAGAAGAAGAAGGATATTATGCCTTAAGGGAAATTATGACGCTTCTGTGGTTGATAATGACTTTACTTTTATAAGAGATACCTCCATAAATAGCTTTTCTCTTCCCTGGACAAGTGAAGAGCTGAGAGCCTCTCATAAGCTTTATTTAGAAAGCCTTCCTGAAAGCTTAAGGCTAGTGTTTGAGAATAGAAGCTTTCTTTTCGTTCACGGAAGCCCATCAAGGATTAATGAATATCTTACTTTTGACTCCCCTGAGGCAAAAAAGCATCTTAGTGAAATTCAAGAGGATGTTCTAGTATGTGCTCATACTCATATACCAGGCCTCCATGAAATAGATAATAAACTTCTCATAAACTCAGGCAGTGTAGGTAAGCCCAAAAATGGTAATCCTGCTGCAAGCTATGTCCTTATAGATATAGAAAAAAGCGGTAAAGTATCAGGTAAGGTTGTACAGGTAGAATATGATCATTCAAAAACCGCAAAGGACATGGAAATGAAGAATTTTCCTTCGAAATTAATATCCTCTATAAAAAATGGAGTTGAATAAGATAAATATAAATAATTAAAGCCCTCTGTATTATCACTTTTTTCCTTATAAAACATATATTAAAATTGTGGTAAATAATATACGGAGGTACTTATGTACTATAGCGATGACAACCCTTTAAAATTCAACTCCTCTATATGGGGAACTGATAACAGCTTCTTCCCAAGAGCTTCAGAAAAAACTAAACAGGAAGCCGAGGATTTAATGGTAGATATCAGCTACCTAGGAAGCTCCTCTTCTGAGGATATAAATACCAATGAAATGAGAACAGAAAATACTGCTACTCAAGGTCCTAGCACCTCAGATACACAATCTCAAAATATACCAGGGACTTTAGGAAGTACTGGGCAGGATTCCTCTTTTATGGGAGGTGGAAGTCTGGGTATGTATCCTACTAATCAAGGTATTCCTTTTAACATGACTACATCTGCCACTCAGAACTTTAATACCTCGACAAATCCTTTATACGGCACTTACTTTATGGGGCAGAACGCTCCCTCCATGGGATCTTTCACAGAAGGATTATCTCCCAGTAATCCAACAGCTCAAAGCTCTATAGGAGCTGCAATGCATCCTTCCATGTATGGTTGGACTCATTACTGCATCCCCCATATGCCCGCCTATCCTGTACCTACATTTGTAAATCCTATGTTGCAAGGACCAATGGGTACCATGGGAGCTGGACAAATGGGAAGCCAGTTTTCAGGTGGTGTTCCCCTTCAATATCCTATGACAACCTATCCTGATATAAGCTCCACTGGAGCCTATAATTTAACTGGTACTATGGGACCTCAGATTAACCCATGGATGAATTCAATGGCAATCTTTCCTTTTACCCCTTATACGGGAGGAATGGGCCCCTTAATGATTCAACCAGGTAATCTTCAAGATATGGATGATCAAGATAATATGTACTCCAGCTCTATGAATAGAAGCTCAAAGAGTAGGGATAGAAGAAGAAAAAAGCATAATAAGCACTGTTTTTACTATAATGCCTTTTCAAATTATCCTTATTACAGTCCAGTAAATTTTCCAATGCACCACCATACCCCTGATAATTGTGGATGTCTATGGCTTCACCCTTTTCTATTGAACTTAGATATGGATTAAATAAAAAGGCTGTGAACCTTTCACAGCCTTTAACTAACCCCTTGCCCTTCTTATAATTGAAGCTCTCATTTCCTTGGTTCTCTGCTCCCTTATGAGTTCTTCAATCTCATCACTCATTTCTAGAAAGCTTCTCCTGTAGAGCTCCTCTCCATACTCTCCAGTATGAGAAACTAACTCATCCTTTAGCTGGCAAAGCTCCTTATATTTTTTTTCAAGCTCTTTCTGTAAGTACTCTGGCATACAACACCCCATAAATTACTATTATAAATTATATATATGCTTTTCAATACTAGTGGTGAATAAATATCTAAGCTTTTGTACATACTAAAATATAGCTTAAGGAAATTTTTTATATATAGTTGATTATTTAAAGCTACTATTGTAAAATATTATATAAATCTATAGCTAAATGCAGTGAAGAGAAGAGTATGTATAAGAGGTAGTTTCAGCGAGTGAGCGATGGTGAGAGGCTCATACGATACTTATATTGAAGAACATCTCAGAGTTTCTATCTTGAAATCCACTAGGAGTGTAAATTTAGACGGAAGGGGCCCCGTTATCATCGCCCAACAGTAATTGCTGATAAAGTGGTCATTTATGACAATTAGGGTGGTACCGCGAAATACCTTCGTCCCTGAATTGTAATAATGGCTTTTTTTATTTTATAAAAAATGTAATTAGTTTAGCTTTTTAAAAGAAAGGAAGGTTAAAATGACAGTAGTATCAGTTAAAACTCTTTACCGTGATGGCTCCAATTTTTATGGTCAGAGGATAGAGCTTTCAGGCTGGATAAGAACCCTTAGAGCTTCTAACGCCTTTGGTTTTATAGAATTAAATGACGGAACCTTTTTCAAAAATCTTCAGATAGTTTTTGACACCAAGCTAGCTAACTTTAAGGATATATCAAAGCTTTCTATAAGCTCCAGCATCAAGATTATTGGAACCTTAGTAGAAACTCCAGAGGCTAAGCAGCCCTTTGAGGTTCATGCAGAAGCTATAGAGGTAGAAGGCTTATCTACCAGTGATTATCCTCTCCAAAAAAAGAGGCATACCTTTGAATATCTTAGAACCATTGCTCACTTAAGACCTAGAAGCAATGCTTTTTCAGCAGTATTTAGAGTTCGATCTGTAGCTGCCTATGGTATACACAAGTTCTTCCAGGAAAGAGGCTTTGTCTATACCCATACACCAATAATAACAGCCAGCGACGCTGAGGGTGCAGGAGAAATGTTCCATGTGACAACCCTTGACCTAAAGAACCCTCCAACTACAGAAGCAGGAGATATTGATTACTCCGAAGACTTCTTTGGAAAAGCTTCAAATCTTACAGTTTCAGGACAGCTCAATGCAGAATGCTATGCCTTAGCTTTTAGAAATGTTTATACCTTCGGCCCTACCTTTAGAGCTGAAAACTCTTATACAGCAAGACATGCAGCAGAGTTCTGGATGATAGAGCCTGAAATAGCCTTTGCTGAGCTTAAGGATGATATGGAGCTGGCTGAGGATATGCTTAAATATGTAATTAAATATGTCATGGCAGAATGTCCAGAGGAGCTTGAGTTCTTCAACAACTTTATAGATAAAGGCCTACTAGAAAGGCTTCACCACATTGTAAGCTCTGATTTTGGAAGAGTAACCTACACAGAGGCAGTTGAGCTTTTAGAAAAGTCAGGAAAGAAGTTTGATTTCCCAGTAAAATGGGGAATGGATCTTCAGACTGAACATGAAAGATATCTTACCGAAGAAATCTTTAAAAAGCCTGTCTTTGTAACAGATTATCCTAAGGAAATTAAGGCCTTCTACATGAGATTAAATGATGACGGTAAAACAGTAGCAGCCATGGATTGCCTTGTTCCAGGAGTGGGAGAGATAATTGGTGGAAGCCAAAGAGAAGAGAGGCTGGAGGTTCTAACGGAAAGAATGAAGGATTTAGGCCTTTCTGAAGAGGATTATTGGTGGTATTTAGAGCTTAGAAAATTCGGAGGCACCAAGCATGCCGGCTTTGGTCTGGGCTTTGAAAGACTAATAATGTATATCACAGGAATGCAGAACATCCGTGACGTAATTCCTTTCCCAAGAACTACTAAAACATCAGAATTCTAAGCTTAGCCTAAATAAAAGAGTCAGCTGCTTTTCATAGCACTGACTCTTTTTTTATTATCTATTTATAAAACAAGGCCCTAGCCCTCTATTATTCTTAAATCCTTGCTGGTGGAGTTCAACACCTCTGCTCCTTCTTCAGTCACCAGTACCAAGTCCTCTATTCTAACTCCAAAATCCTGAGGCAGATAAATTCCCGGCTCTATAGAAAATATCATACCTGGTGCCACCCTCTCTGTGTTAACAGAGCTGACATCACCAAAATCATGAACTTCTAACCCTATAGAATGTCCTGTTCTATGAGTAAAATACTTTCCATAACCAGCCTTTTCAATAACCTCTCTGGCAGCCCTATCTATATCACAAAAACGTGCTCCAGGCTTCACCTGTCCTATAGCAGCTAGATTAGCCTCTCTTACAATCTCATAGATAGTCCTGTGCTTCTCGGACACCTCCTGATAGAATACAGTCCTTGTCATATCGGAGCAATAATTACTTTTAATCCCTCCAATATCAAGGATAATACTATCTCCCCTTTTTAAAAGAGAGCCATCACAATGATGATGAGGATCTGCACCATTAGCTCCATAGGCTATAATAGGAGAAAAGGAAAAGCCATCTGCACCTTCTTCTTCATATATATCACGAAGTATATTGGTCATTCCTTTTTCACTAATATCACCTTTAATAGACGTTATGAGCCTTTCCATTACTCTATCATTAATTCTTGAAGCTTCTCTCATAAGCTTCTGTTCTTCTTCATCCTTTATCATTCTAGCTCTATCTATTATTGGAGATGAATTAACATAGCCTTTTGCAGCTCCTCTTTCCATGAGCTTTATCAAAAATCTTGATGGCCATTCCTTATCAATACCCAGGGGATAGTTTTTATTCACAAGAGATAAAAGTCTATCCACAGGCTCCTCACTATCCTTATACCATAAAAGCTTTAGCCCCTCTACCTCTTTAAAGGGGAACAGCTCATTAATAACAAGTGTAGCCTCCCCCTGGTTATTTAAGTACAAGGCCACTAACCTTTCCCCAGGGTCCAGATATCTTTCTGTAAGATAATATATAGATGCAGGTGAGGTTATTATCAGTTGATTTACCCCTTCCTTCTCCATGAGCTTTAAAATTCTATTTACTCTATTAGTCTTCAAAGCATTCACACACTCCTGTTTTATTCTTTCTTATGATTATAGCATAGCATAGTTTTTATTAGATTTATCCACAACTAATTAAGTTATTTTGATATTTTATTAATTTATTATAATTTATTACTAAAAGTAAAAATATTTTAACTTATTTGTAGCTTTTAGTTAAACTTAATAGCTTATAATTATGTACAAATATATTAATAAAACTTAGAATCAAAAAGGATATTAATTCCTCCTTTTTAAACTTCGAACAAAAAATTAATTATACACAGGGTAGTAATTTATACTCCCCCCCCTCAAGAGGTGATTGTTACGGACTTAGATATTTATTTTATATTAAAGACGATAGTTATTGCTATAGTAGAAGGCATAACAGAATTTCTTCCTATTTCATCCACAGGGCATATGATTATTATTGGAAGATTTATCGAGTTTGAGGGCTCCTTTGAAAAACTATTTGAGATTTTTATTCAAGCTGGTGCTATAACAGCAATAGTAGTTCTTTTTAGAAAGAAGATATTCGCCTCATTTAAAACTCTTCATCCCGGTGGTGATGGTTTTAAGCTATGGACAAATATTTTTGTAGCTCTAATACCTACCGGCATTGTAGGCTTACTTCTTCACGAAAAGGTAACTCACCATTT